>NZ_JBIVOP010000003.1:10292-10669 GCF_044754175.1 Neobacillus sp. NPDC093127 | reverse complement strand
CCAAGAAGTCCTTGCTCGCCTTGAGGTCCAAGAGGTCCCTGCTCGCCTTGAGGTCCAAGAAGTCCTTGCTCGCCTTGAGGTCCAAGAGGTCCCTGTTCGCCTTGAGGTCCAAGAAGTCCTTGCTCGCCTTGAGGTCCAAGAGGTCCTTGCTCGCCTTGAGGTCCAAGAAGTCCTTGCTCGCCTTGAGGTCCAAGAGGTCCCTGCTCGCCTTGAGGTCCAAGAAGTCCTTGCTCGCCTTGAGGTCCAAGAGGTCCCTGATCGCCTTGAGGTCCAAGAGGTCCTTGCTCGCCTTGAGGTCCAAGAAGTCCCTGCTCGCCTTGAGGTCCAAGAGGTCCCTGCTCGCCTTGAGGTCCAAGAAGACCTTGCTCGCCTTGAGG
>NZ_JBIVOP010000003.1:0-10198 GCF_044754175.1 Neobacillus sp. NPDC093127 | reverse complement strand
GTGAGGTCCAAGAGGTCCTTGCTCGCCTTGAGGTCCAAGAGGTCCCTGGTCGCCTTGAGGTCCAAGAGGTCCCTGGTCGCCTTGAGGTCCAAGAAGTCCCTGCTCGCCTTGAGGTCCAAGAGGTCCTTGCTCGCCTTGAGGTCCAAGAGGTCCCTGGTCGCCTTGAGGTCCAAGAGGTCCCTGGTCGCCTTGAGGTCCAAGAAGTCCTTGCTCGCCTTGAGGTCCAAGAAGTCCCTGCTCGCCTTGAGGTCCAAGAGGTCCCTGCTCGCCTTGAGGTCCAAGAAGTCCTTGCTCGCCTTGAGGTCCAAGGGGTCCCTGTTCGCCTTGAGGTCCAAGAGGTCCCTGCTCGCCTTGAGGTCCAAGAAGTCCTTGCTCGCCTTGAGGTCCAAGAGGTCCCTGATCGCCTTGAGGTCCAAGAAGTCCTTGCTCGCCTTGAGGTCCAAGAGGTCCCTGTTCGCCTTGAGGTCCAAGAAGTCCTTGCTCGCCTTGAGGTCCAAGCGGTCCCTGCTCGCCTTGAGGTCCAAGAAGTCCTTGCTCGCCTTGAGGTCCAAGAGGTCCTTGCTCGCCTTGAGGTCCAAGTGGTCCCTGCTCGCCTTGAGGTCCAAGAAGTCCCTGCTCGCCTTGAGGTCCAAGCGGTCCCTGGTCGCCTTGAGGTCCAAGAGGTCCTAGGTTACCTTGAGGTCCAAGAGGTCCTTGATTTCCTTGCGGTCCAAGAGGTCCTTGAGTACCTTGAGGTCCCCGAAGTCCCCGAGGTCCTTGGTTACCTTGAGGTCCCCGAGGTCCTTGATTGCCTTGAGGTCCTTGAGTACCTTGAGGATCGCCTGGAGGTCCCGGAGGTCCCTGTGGTCCTTGTGGTCCTCTTTTTCCGCGTTTTCCCTTGCATTTACATTTTTTGTGTTTCTTGCCACATTCATCGCAATATTTATCCTTAGACTTATGTTTCTTTTTATCCTTGTCCTTTTTCTTATCTTTGTCCTTATCCTTTTCCTTGTGATCTTTCTTAGAAGACATTTTTTCACCCCCAAATTTTTAAAATTGTACTTGCCATATATGTATATGGATGAACAATAGAAATGGTATTGGACAGGCGTTCAATTTTTAAAAAAAATATTAAAATAATAAAAAAACCTATTTTTTGAAATTAAAAGGAAATAACCTGAGTTAGTAGTAAGTAGTACTCAGGTAGTTTCAGTTTCCTTTTAAATTACTAGGGGCTTACCAGGAGTGGTTCACGGCATCACAACCACTTTCTCGGCACAGGAAGAGCAAAACTTGGCATATTGGATACATGTTTCTATTGAATCATTTGGTTCCATTGGCCACCATCGAATCGCTCCCATCGGTGCCTTTGAGGCAAAGGTTTCGATTTCTGCAGGAACATTACCTACTACAACTACTTCGATTTCTTTAAAGTTGGTTTCTATGCCTTTTTGAAGAGTTTTAATTAATTGGGTATGCGTATTTGTTGAACTGGAGTGGGGAATAGGAAATAGGATGGAAACTCTAGATAAATCTTCATCAATAATATGACAAGATTTCCGTGCAGGATTATCTGTGGTTGTCTCCCATATACGACTATATGGCAAACACTCAGGTAAACCTTGTTCTTCTAATCTTGCACAAATTCTTTCATTATAATAACTGTTTAGTTCTTTTACGAGAATCTGAATCTGCTGATTTCTTTGAAAAGTGGAGTTATCCCCATTTTCATTGCGATATTGGATATAGAGTAAATCGGGAATCGCAACGTACTTCGTACAAAGAAATGTGCGAACTAACAGATCGTAATCGTCTGAAACCAATAATTCTTCGCGGTGTCCTCCGATCAGATGATAACAATCTCTTGTCCACGCGCGAGGATGATTGGGTAAACCAACCAAATGACGGATGGTATTTCCATTGATCGTCGTGTGTTTGAGCACATTTTGCCATCGGTTCATTTCATGGACCCAGACACGGTAATACGGACTGTATCCAAAACCACAATCCCAGCCGTACCAATGGGCATGATGGCTTCCTACATATACTTCAGTACAATCCCCATAAGCAAAACCACAATCCGGATGTTGTTGAAACGCATGAACAATTTTCTCGAGACAGTCAGGAGTTAAATCATCATCATGGTCTACTTCGACTAAAATTTCCCCTGTACATAGTCCTGCTGCATAGCGTTTGGTAGCTCCTATGTAGCCATTGCGAGAATCTTGACGATATCTCCTTACGCGGGGGTCGTCTAAAGGACGTAAATCTTGATTATAGGTTTCATCCTCATCGCCGGAATCATCAACAATCACCCATTCCCAATTAGGGTAGGTTTGATTCAATAGCGAGCGATAGGGGCGCAGTATTTTATCTTTGGATTTGTAGCTGGCTGTAAACACGGATACTAATGGTATATCAGAAGAAAAACGAACCGGGGGAATCATTTTATTTTCAGGGAGAGGATCAGTCCTTTTTAGCCAGCAGTAAAATAATCCTGAGGGCTGAATTTCTTCTGGAGATGTAAAGTGCAGCCATCGTTTTCTTTCGTGCAAAGGCAAAGAATTCAACGTTTTAAATTCCTTCCACTCACTTCCCAATGAAACATACACACGAGGATCCTTTGGATTACAATCCAATAACGGTTCCTCCGGTCCATAAACTCTTACTGTGATACCACTTTCAGCCAGCCGATGCATCACTTCTACTAAACCATCAGATGAATGGCTTTTTGTAATGAATAAATGGGCTGTTAATAACGGGATACTTTTCAACGCCAAGTTCATCCCCTTTCGTTTTATCGGTACAAGATTTGAAGGTAAGTAAAACACTTATCCATCATTCAGAACTTTTTCCGTCAATTTTCATATATATGCAGAAGTAGGGGGGATTGCTACCAGCTAGTTCATGTTAAGAATGTGGTTGACCAAGTTACTGCCTGCGTAATTGCCATATGTTTTAGGGAAGAGAAAGGAGTTGACCATTCTTTTAATTATGACAAAGATTCCATTTTTACGACCTAACCTTGTAAAAAAAGAAGAACTATTTCCGTATTTATCAGAGATTGAAACATCTCGTATGTATAGTAATTTTGGACCGCTCAATGCCCGCTTTGAACAAAGGGTGCTGGATGAATATTTTGATACAAAAGGAGCTGTCACAACCGTCAATAATGCCACGATTGGCTTAATTTTAGCGCTTTCGCAAGTGAAACGCTCAAAGGCAAAATATGTGTTGATGCCAAGTTTTACCTTTGCTGCTACTCCGTTGGCCGCGCTGTGGTGTGGGTTAGAACCTTTTTTTATCGATATTAACCAAGATGATTGGTGTATGAACGAGAAGCTAGTGAGTGAGTGGCTGGAAAAACTGGATGATCAAGTGGCGGCTGTTATGCCATATGTGGCCTTTGGGACAAATATGAATCTTGATTTCTATCGAAAAATCCATGAATCGGGGATACCGGTCGTAATAGACGCTGCCGCCAGCTTCGGTGCGAAGGAAGGGCCAGATTACTTCGGGAAGGGGTTCCCTGGATGTATTGTGTATAGTTTTCATGCGACCAAATCCTTTGGTGTGGGTGAAGGCGGCTTAGTGTATAGTGCGAATCAAGAAATCATTGCTGAGATTCGCAGAGCCGAGAATTTTGGTTTTTCGAAGACTAGAGAGACAAATCTCCTTGGGATTAATGGGAAAATTTCTGAATACACCGCGGCCATCGCCATGGCCACATTGGATACGTTTGATAAAAAAATTAAAACTAGGCAGCAAATCCATACTTGGTATGCAGAAGAATTATCGCAAAAGAATTTTATCGATAAAGGCTGGACATTGCAAAAAACTTGCGGAGAAATTCCTTATCAATTTATGCCGCTTTGTTGCCCGCGAGGCGAACGGAACGACGATATAATTCGTTCGCTAGCCAGTCAAAATATTGAAGCGCGCACGTATTTTGCTCCTCCTTGCCATCAGCAGCAACTGTTTATTGGATATCCTCATAGACCATTGCCGGTTACGGACGAAATATCCAGTCGGATCGTAAGTCTACCTCTGTGGGAAGAAATGACAAATCAAGATGTGCGTTTGGTTGTAGAAGGGATGGTTCCATCCTAATGCCGCTGATTATTTGGGGATGTGGCGGTCATGGCCGTGAAGTTCTTCATCTTTGTGAGCAAATCGGAATCGAGGTGGCAGGGTTCCTTGATGAACGACCTGAAGTAAAAGGGCGAATCGTAAATGATGTGCCCGTCTTAGGTGATTTAGCGGATATTTCAGCCTTACGAGACCAGGTCCAGATTGTATGTGCCGGAGTGGGGGATCCGTTTCTAAAGAAACGTCTCGTTGAAAAAACAAAGACGTTTGGTTTTCAGATTGCCGATACGTTAGTCCATCCTTCTGTATTCATTTCTAAACGAAATCATATCGGCATCGGAAATGTCATCTGTGAAGGAGCTATCATAACAACGAATGTAGTGATCGATGATTTCGTTATAATCAACCGTGGAGTGAATATTAGCCACGATGATCGAATCGAAAATTATGTAACAGTTGCTCCAGGTGTTCAAATCGGAGGGAATGTGACGATTAAGGAAGGAGCATATATCGGAATCGGTTCATCCATCCGTGAAAAAACGACAATTGGATCCTGGTCTGTAATCGGCGGGGGAGCTTTCGTAAAAGAAGATGTGCCGGAAAAAACATTGTACGCTGGAGTTCCGGCCACATTCAAAAAAAGCTTGTCCTAGAGTTAGTGAGCCTTAAAGACAACGAAAAAAGATAGGAGGGGTAACGTGTGGACCACCCGTTAGTCAGTATCGTCATACCTGCGTATAACCGGCCGGATACACTAAAAATAGCAATTGATAGTGTATTGGAACAAACCTACCCGAATATCGAAATCATCATTTGTGATGATAGTTCAGATGATCGTGTGCAAGAAATGCTTGCTCCTTATTTACAAAAATATCCTCAAATCCAATATCATAAAAACGAACGGAATTTATTTCTTGAAAATTGGCATAAATGCTTTGATCTCGCATCAGGGGAATATATCAATTATTTGATGGATGATGATGTTTTCCATAAAGAAAAAATCGCGAAAATGATTTATTTTTTTAATGAATTCGAAAATATTACACTCGTTACTTCCTATCGCCAAACGATTGATGAAACAGGACAGTCTATCCCGCCAATCGCTGCAACGACTAAACTATATGAAGAAACAAGGATTGTAGACGGCAAGATGTTGGGGAATATTTCTTTAACCCGCTGCCTCAATTTCATCGGTGAACCGACAACGGTTTTATTTAGAAAAAAAGATCTTCTTGAACGATTTGGAGTATATAAAGGGAAACAGTATTCACTAATCAATGATCTAGCCGCCTGGTTGTCATTGCTCTCAAAAGGAAAAGCTGTCTATATTCCGGAAGCGCTCAGTTACTTTCGCAGACATCCGAATCAAAATAACAACACACTTGGTCTAAAAGCATTTAGTGAATGGTTAGATATCATCATTGCCTCACGTGAAGATGGGTTTCTTGACACGACCGAATTATATAAAACAGCCCTTCAGTCCTATGGAGAACGTGTAAAGGGATACAAACAATTCGAAGAAGATTCGAAGCGGATTAAAAAGATTTTAAAAACCTTAAAATAAAGGGACATGGAGCCTGTCCCTTTGTCCCAGATATATTATCTAGAAAGGGGCAAAACAAGTGATTATACATGTGTATGCTATATGCTGGAATGAAGAGAAAATGTTGCCGCATTTTTTTAAGCACTATGATGATGTAGCGGATCAATACTTTATTTTTGATAATGACTCAACGGATCAGTCATTATCAATGTTAAGGTCACATCCCAAAGTTACGATTGATAGATTTGAAATAAAAGGTAGTTCTCTTGTGAAATCAGCACAAGATCTATTTAACCAATTTTGGAAGAATAGCAGAGGAAAGGCAGACTGGGTGATTGTTTGTGATGTAGATGAACATTTTTATCACCCTAATCTTAGAGCATACTTGCAAGAATGTACTTCTAAAGGAATAACATTAGTTGTTCCTACAGGTTATGAAATGGTTTCCGATTTTTTCCCGACTGGCAATGAACCGTTACATGAAAAAATCAAGCATGGTGTAAGAAGCTATGATTTTGATAAACCGCAAATATTTAATCCTAATGAGATTCAAGAAATAAACTTTGGACCTGGGAGGCATACCGCTTTTCCTGTAGGGAATGTAATTAAACCACCCAATAAGGAAGTACTACTTTTACATTATAAATATTTAGGAATTGATTATCTTAATTCTCGTTATTCAGCCTTGAAACAAGGACTGCGAGAAGGGGATATCGCCAACCGTTGGGGATTTCATTATTTATGGAATGACAAACAAAAATTAGAACAATTTGAAAATCTAAAAAGCCAGTCTGCAATAGTGTTGTAGCGGAACAAGGGGACAGGCTCCTTGTCCCTTTATTCTTGGGACAAGGAGCCTGTCTCCTTGCGTTTCATCTGTAGCAAGCACCGATTCAATGCGTTTTTCCAATGTGGCATGGCTGCAAATTGATTAATCCTTAGCCCCATATGATCCAAAACTGAATACTTTGGCCGCCTTGCAGGACGGGGAAACTCTTCTGTCGTGCAAGGCTTTATTGTGGTAAGGATGTTGGATTGTTGGAACACCTCTTTTGCAAACTCAAACCAAGAACAGCTGCCTGTATTGGATACATGGTAGACCCCGAATTTACTAGTTTCCATTAACTTAACAATGCAATTTACGAGATCCATCGTATAGGTTGGGCAGCCTACTTGATCATGAACAACCGTTAGTGGTTCTGTTCCTTTAGCAAGCTTTAGCATTGTCTTGACAAAGTTGTTCCCATGTACTCCAAAAATCCAAGAAGTTCGGACAATGAAGAATTTTGAATGGAAGCCGCGGACAAAATGTTCACCGGCTAACTTAGAGCTTCCGTATATGTTAATAGGAGATACCGGTGAAAATTCATGATAAGGTGTAGTAGAACTACCATCAAAAACATAATCCGTACTTAAATATACTAGTTTCGCATGTATGTTTTCTGCTGCTATCGCAATATTCCGCGTTCCTATTCCATTGATTAGAAAAGCAAGATCTTGCTCAAACTCTGCTTGATCCACTTGGGTATAGGCAGCGCAATGAATGATAATATTCGGCTTTATAAGCGCCACAATCCGATTGACCTCATCTTCATTGGTAATGTCTAATTCCGATTTTCCCATTCCAAAAACTTGATAACCCGATAATGTTAAAAATGAGACGAGGTCTGACCCGAGCTGTCCTTCCGCGCCTGTTACGAGTACTTTAGTAATGGTTCACTCACCCCGCTAGGGACAGGCTCCTTGTCCCGCTAAATTATTTCTGGGACAAGGAACCTGTCCCCGTGTCCCACCAATCCTGATGTGTTTGATACCATGAAATGGTTTCTTTTAATCCATCCTTAAATGAATAACTAGCTTTCCAGCCTAATTCATTGTGAATTTTACTAGAGTCTATTGCGTACCTGTAATCATGCCCTAAACGGTCAGGAACAAAGGTAATAAGCTCCTTAGATAAGCCAAGAGTTTCAATGATATTTTCGACAATTTCAATATTTGTCCGTTCATTATGCCCGCCAATATTGTAAACTTCACCAGACTTACCTTTGTGGATGACTAAATCTATGGCTGAACAATGGTCCTTTACATGCAGCCAATCTCGAATATTTTTTCCATCGCCATAGACAGGTAATGATTTTCCTGTTAATGCGTTTATGACCATAAGTGGGATTAGTTTTTCCGGGAATTGAAACGGTCCATAATTATTGGAGCATCTTGTGATGTTCATATTCAAACCAAACGTTTCATGATAAGACCTCACCATGAAATCCGCACTTGCTTTACTGGCAGAATAGGGACTGTTAGGGGATAATGGGGTATCCTCAGAAAAATAACCGGTTGGACCAAGGGAGCCATACACTTCATCCGTCGAAATTTGAATAAAACGGATGTTTTTGTTCCGCGCAACATCTAAAATCGTTTGCGTGCCAAGGATATTTGTTCTCACGAATTCATCAGAATTTGTTATGCTCCGATCGACGTGAGATTCAGCGGCGAAATTTACAATTACGTCGACTTGATGTGTGGTTACTATATAATCTAGTAATTCTTTATTCGTAATATCCCCTTTAATAAATGTATAATTAGTAGATTCTTGAATCGATGCTAAGTTTTCAAGATTACCGGCATAGGTCAATTTATCAAAATTAATGATTTGATAATCTGGATATTTTTCAAGAACATAATGAATAAAGTTACTGCCGATAAATCCTGCCCCACCTGTAACAAGTAATTTCATTTATTCTTACTCCTTTACCGAAAAGTTCAATTCTGCATTTTTAAATAAAGGAAGCTTACTGTCTTTAGCCGATAATATCGGGCTTGAAATTGGCCAATCAATGCCAATTTCAGGGTCATCCCAAACAATGCCGCGATCATGTTCAGGGGCGTAATACTCGTCAACTTTATAAAATACATTCGTATTAGGGACAAGTGTGCAAAATCCATGAGCAAAACCTTTTGGAATCAGAACCTGGCGTTTATTTTCTTCACTTAAAATCACACCAATCCACTGACCAAAAGTAAGGGAGTTCTGTCGAATATCGACAATCACGTCCCAAATAGCACCAGAACAAACTCGGACCAACTTTGTCTGTGCCTTAGGGCTTAGCTGATAATGTAAGCCGCGTATGACCCCAGCTTTCTTTGATAAAGATTGGTTGTCTTGGATGAAATCAATGTTGATCCCAATTTGTTCAAGTGAACTCTTATTATAACTTTCCATAAAATATCCACGATTATCAGTTAGTATAAGCGGCTCTAGGATCAATACTCCTTGAAGCTTGGTATCATTGATGTTCATTTCCCACCTCTAAATTTTTTTGGCCGTGCCGCCTCCAATAAATATTTGCCGTAGTCATTTTTCAATGGCTTTGCTAAATTATATAAATTTTCCCTTGAGATATACCCTTTTTGAAAGGCAATTTCTTCAATACATGCTATTTTAATGCTTTGTGTTTCCTCGACCGACTTGATAAACTGTGAGGCCTTAAATAGAGATTCATGTGTTCCGGTATCAATCCATGCGTTGCTTTGTCCCAATAATTTAACAGATAACTCCCCCAATTCTAAGTAAGCTTTATTCACATCTGTTATCTCAAGTTCACCTCTGGCAGACGGTTGGATGCCTTTTGCAATATCAATCACCCGGTTATCGTAAAAATATAAGCCTGTCACTGCATAGTTACTCTTTGGATAGGACGGTTTTTCTTCAATAGAAGTAACGGTTCCATCCTCTAAAAAGTCAATGACACCGAATCGCTCAGGATCGTTCACATAGTAACCAAAAACGGTAGCACCTTTCTTCTGAGTGGCCGCCTCGGTTAAAAGGTTTTGAAATTCGAATCCATAAAAAATATTATCACCTAAAATTAGGGTCACGCTATCAGACCCAATAAATTTCTCGCCAATAATAAATGCTTGGGCAATACCCTCTGGGGATGGTTGAACTTCATAGCTTATGGAAATGCCTATATCCGATCCATTTCCTAGTAACTCTTGGTAACGAGAGATATCTTGAGTTGTAGATATAATTAAGAATTCCTTAATTCCTGCTAGCATCAGCGTAGCGAGAGGATAATAAATCATCGGCTTATCATAAATCGGCAATAGATGCTTCGATATTGACCGCGTTAAAGGGTATAATCGCGTTCCACTTCCACCTGCTAAAATAATTCCTTTCATTCCAACTCCTCCTTTCGCGATAAGTATGAAATCCACAAAACATAAGATTTTCCTGGAGTATTGTATGTTTAGAAAACGGAAAGTGGTACAACTTTATTCGAGAGGAAAAGGGAGTGGGGCTGTTTTTTTCCACAGTCGGTTAGGAGAAAAACCTCTTTCTAGTAAAAAAACTTTAAAAAAGGTGTTGACCAATCTATTAATCTCCTGTAATATGTGAAAAGTCGTCAGCAAGACGAAAGATAACAAAAAAGAAGTTGTTGACATTAATAACTTGAAATGTTATTCTAATATAGTTGCTTCAAAGCGAAGTGGCTGGAAATTGTTCTTTGAAAACTAAACAAACAAAAACGTCAACAAACAATATTTTTTAGTTTTTTTATAAAACTAAGCCAACGTAACAAATGA
>NZ_JBIVOP010000002.1:127671-459724 GCF_044754175.1 Neobacillus sp. NPDC093127 | reverse complement strand
GAAATGAATTATCCGGTATTAGCTCCGGTTTCCCGAAGTTATCCCAGTCTTACAGGCAGGTTGCCCACGTGTTACTCACCCGTCCGCCGCTAACCAATAGGAGCAAGCTCCCAAAGATTCGCTCGACTTGCATGTATTAGGCACGCCGCCAGCGTTCGTCCTGAGCCAGGATCAAACTCTCCAAGAAAGTTGATTAGCTCATTTGTTACGTTGGCTTAGTTTTATAAAAAAACTAAAAAATATTGTTTGTTGACGTTTTTGTTTGTTTAGTTTTCAAAGAACAATGTATTTACCAATCGAAAAACCTTATTGATTTTCCGAAAGCTTGTACTCTCTTTTTTAATTGGTCGCTTTAAAGCGACCTCATTAATTTATCATATCCAACTTCGTAATGTCAACAACTTTTTAAAATTTCTTATTTCGTTGTTTGACTCTCTCGAAGAGGACAAGATTTAATATAACACGAAAAAATAATGATTGCAATATAGTTTTTAAAAGTTTTTCAAAACGTTTATTGCAATCATCTATCATGTTCAGATGAATATCATTTGCATTCAATCCTAAGATTATTATTCCTCCACTATTTTATTTAATTTCACTTTTTTCCTTTCATCAATGACAAATAGCAGAATTCCTCCAATTACAATTAATCCGCCTAGAACTTGGGTCCAAACCACATTTTCGTCTAATAAGAAGTAGGCGAGAAATGCGGCTCCGATTGGCTCGAA
Organism: Neobacillus sp. NPDC093127; assembly: GCF_044754175.1. Classification (NCBI taxonomy): domain Bacteria; kingdom Bacillati; phylum Bacillota; class Bacilli; order Caryophanales; family Bacillaceae; genus Neobacillus; species Neobacillus sp. NPDC093127. Next base: position 458,996 of record NZ_JBIVOP010000002.1, on the reverse strand, counting down.
TAATATCGCCATCGAAATGGTCGAGGTGCTGAGCCACTTTAACGACCAATTGAACAAGGTATGCCCAAGTAAATTTGGGATAAGGGCAAGCAAGATAAAATAGACCCAATCTTGTGTTGGATATGGAAATAATGGTTGACCTGCTGCCAAGGAATAAATTAAAAGCGTTATTGAACTCATAAAATAGACAATAAATGTATATGTAATAAGTGATAGCCTTTTTCGAACATTTTGACCAAACAATAAATAGGCTGTAATGAATGCACAGGCAATAAGGGAAAGTAAATCTCCAATTAATGCATTCCCACTAATTTGGAAGTCTCCCCAGCTAATAATGACACTCCCAGCTACAGCAATGATGCCGCTGATAATCGCCTTACTCGAAAATTTCTCCTTGAAGAAAATATAAGTTCCCACAAACGCAAATAAGGGCTGTAAGGTAACAAGGACTGTCGAACTCGCAACCGACGTGTAGTTTAAGGACTCAAACCACAGGATAAAATGGAATGCCAGTAATATTCCTGCAATTGCAGAAAAAAACCAGTCTTTTCTCGTGATATGGCGAAACTCAGAAACATATTTCGTTAAGAAAAAAGGAAGCATGAATAGGACAGAAAAAAATAAACGGTAAAAAGCAATAACTCCTGATGGAGCTGAACTCAGCTTTACAAAAATGGCCGATGCTGAAACTGAAATCACACCAACCGCCAGCACTGCATAAGGATTAATTTTTGATTCTTCCATGATGAACTCCTTTATACTATAATAATCATTCAGTTTGATTTCATTATTTTACAGGTACCAAATAGTTTTTTCTATAAAAAAACATTATATCAGTAGAATTTGACAATGGACGTGAATTCATATGAATAGTATTGATATTGAAATTTTAATTAAGTTGGGAATCTCTGCTGTTTTCGGATTAATAATCGGTCTAGAACGCGAACTTAAAAGAAAACCAGTCGGCTTAAAGACGAGCCTCGTTATTTCCACTGTAAGCTGCTTACTGACAATTGTTTCAATCGAATCAGCTTATATGTTCCCCGATTCTGACCATGTTAAAATTACAATGGACCCGCTCAGGTTGGCAGCTCAGATTGTATCAGGGATGGGCTTTATAGGTGCGGGAGTCATTCTAAGAAGAGGCAATGACAGCATATCCGGGCTTACGACGGCTGCGATGATCTGGGGAGCGGCAGGAATCGGGATTGCAGTGGGGGCTGGATTTTTTATAGAAGCATTTGCTGGTGTGGCCCTGCTTATTATAAGTGTTGAGCTAATTCCTTATTTAGTGAAGTTCATTGGTCCTAAACAATTAAGGGAAAAAGAAATCATGCTCCAACTCTTTATTAAGGAAAAGATTCAAATCGATAAAGCAATCTCTTTTATTATGGAGAAAAAGTATATTATTCGGAGGATTCGTATTAAGGATTTAGACAATGGCGATCATCTTGTGCAAATATTAGTAGCTGTAGATTATCGGGAAAAAACAACTGATGTATATTTTTTTATTTCAGAATTAGAAGGGGTGCAGAAAGTGGAAGTAGAAAGCATGCGTTAAGTACCAAAAATTTCTTTCTTCTTTTTATAAATTCCCTCTTGCAAGAATAGGTAATTACGGATATAATTTTCCTTGTACCAAACACGGGGGCTTAGCTCAGCTGGGAGAGTGCTTGCATGGCATGCAAGAGGTCAGGGGTTCGATCCCCCTAGTCTCCATACATAACACAAAAAAAGACACGTCATATCAACAATGACGTGTCTTTTTTTGTGTTTCTATCACTTGATACTGATCATTCATAAAAACACTCCTCTATCAATGCAATATATACGCTTACTTACAAGCGAATTCGAGTCCCTAGTCCGTTTTGAATCGCTTTTTCGTAAACATATTTTGCTGTTACAATATCAACAACAGCCAGTCCGACTGACTTAAATATCGTTATTTCTTGGTTGCTCTCTCTTCCGCATCGTTTTCCGCTGACGATTTCCCCTAACTCTGCATAAATATCACTTTCCTTAAAAACCCCCTCGTTAATCGGGATTTGCAAGTCTCCGGTCTCCTCTAAGGCCGCTTCTTTTGATTCCACCACTACTTTATCAGCTGTGGAAATGGCATGGGACGGAAGTTCTTGCATCGAACGTTTGAATGAACCGATTGCATTCACGTGAACACCCGTTTTTAAGATTTCAGTAAAAACGGGCGCAGAAGAGTTTGTTGCCGTGACGATAATATCCGCTTCACGTACTGCTTCATTTGGGTCTGAATATACTTGAACATTCTTATTGAACTTCTTCGTAATGTATTCAGCAAACTCGGCTGCTTTTTGTCTAGTTCGGTTAGAAACGATAATTCTTTCAATATCCCGAACAGCGAGTACGGCTTCAACCAACCCTTCACTTTGTCCCCCAGTGCCAATAACAGATAATGTTTTTGCATCCTCCCGTGCTAAATATTTTGTCGCCACCCCACTTAAGGCACCAGTACGGACCATCGTTAGATAGGACCCTTCTAAAAGTGCAAGCGGCTCTCCTGTTTCAAAGTCTGATAGCATGACAAGTCCGTTTATTGTTTTCTTTCCTATTTTTGGATTGTTTGGTGCCACTGTTACAACTTTTATTCCCCATGTGCCAAGCCTTTCAGCTACCGAGGGCATCACTAATGCTGTATTTTGAGAATCATAGAATGGCAATGCCGCACGGATTGGGGTCACCGTCCTTGACGCCGAAAACTCTTTTAGAGCACTAGCTGCATGTTCAATCACTTCATTCATATCTATTAAACTCTTCTGTTCCTCTGCATTAATCACTAGCATGCTTTCCCATCCCTCTCTGCTTTTCTGGAACTGGGCATTCACTATTGAAAAAACTTAAGCCAATAAAAACCCTTGTTTCAATGGATCTCTTGGATCAATAACAAATTGGTGGAAGCCGGTGATAAATGCCTGGCCCGTCACCTTTGAAACAATGGCTTCAAATTCTCCTACCATTGTCCTCGACAGCACTTCACCAATAAATTGTCCATCAGTAATACACTCATGAACAAAACTATCGCCTTCTTTTATAACTCCTTGCTCTACTAATGTAGCCAGCCTGGCTGATGTCCCTGTTCCGCAAGGGGATCGATCGACTTGCTCATCTGCAAAGATGGTCACATTCCGTAGGTCAGCGCCTTCTCCTTTTGGCTCATCAGAAAATATAACACCATATATTCCTTTTAAATCCTGCTCAAGCGGGTGCTTCACTTCCATATTGCTTTCAATATAGTGTTTGATTTTTCCACCCCATGTTTGTAACTCAGGTAAATCTTTAAAATTTACTTGCAAACCGAATTCTTTACTATTTACTACTGCATAAAAGGCTCCGCCAAAAGCGATATCGACTTGAAATTCATGTCCTTCAATTTTAACTGGAACATCCTTTTTATAAACAAAGGAAGGAACATTTTCAAATGAAACGGATTCCACTTGGTTTCCATTGTATGTTGCATAGGCAATGACCTCTCCGGCGGGGCTGTCTATGACAAACTTTTCTTCGCCAGCTGACATATCAAACATCCCTGTTTCAATCCCATATGTAACAACAGCAACGATTCCATGGCCGCACATGGTGCTCCATCCTTCATTATGCATAAACAATACGCCAAAATCGGCATGCGAACTTGCTGGCGGTGTAATGATACACCCGTACATGCCATGGTGTCCGCGAGGTTCATACATAAGAACCTCGCGTAAATGATCCAAATGCTCCATGCAGTATGCCCGTCTTTCCAATTGAGTGCTGCCTTTTATTTCTGGCAGACCACCGGTAATAATCCGTAATGGTTCACCGTAAACATGCATATCAACTGTCGTGAACATTTTACTGAAATTCATATTCTTTCCTCCTCTGGATTTTGCTTATTCACGCTTTATAAAATTGATTTAACCTAAAAGTATGATGTCTTCAGTTGCGTAAGTATTTATGCTCTTGAAACGACCGTTAAGCCCGCTAAAATGTCTTTAAGTTTTTGATCTTCCTCAGGTGTCAATCCTAAACGCGGATACCGGGAGGGTCCTCCTGCATGGCCATTTAACTCCATCGCACGTTTAACAATTTGCACATATTTCCCTGACCCTTCAAGGAATGTACATAGCGGTAAAATGCTATTATTGAGCGCCCATGCCTGTTCTAGCTCACCATTTTGAAAATGGTTGAACATGTCTGTCACGAGCTTTGGTACAATGTTCCCCGCGACGGAAATCCAGCCTGTTGCCCCGACCAAATAGGACTCCATGACCAAATCTTCTGAGCCGCAGAAAACTTCAAAATCGCCTTTCCCATCTCTTGCTAAATCTCGTGCTTTGCGGATATCGCCGCTTGATTCTTTAATATGTGTGACTCTTTCACACTCTTTTCCAATTTTAAGCATCAGCTCTGTGCTCATATCGACACCGGATGTAAACGGATTATTGTAAAGCATAATCGGCACATTCACGGCATTAGAAACTTCTTTAAAGTGGAAGAAAATTTCTTCTTCCTTCGGTTTGCAATAGTAAGAGTTAATAATCAGGGCACAATCAGCACCGTGTGCTTCAGCTTGTTTCGTGTACTCAATGGTTTCTTTCGTTGTTTCCGCAGCTGTTCCAACAATTACTGGAATACGGCCGTTAACTTCCTTCATAACCAATTCAACTATCTGATACCTTTCTTCTTTTGATAAACTCACGAATTCTCCGGTACTGCCGTTGATCACAATCCCTGCGACGCCTTGATTCACGAAATAGTTCACATTATTTTTCACTCCGGCCCAGTCAATCTCCTGCGCCTCATTCATGGGTGTAATCAAAACGGGATATGCTCCTTTAATTGTTGTCATGTTCATCCCCTCCTCAAAGTTTTTATATCAGATTAGTATTTTTCTAATTTAATAGAATCCAATTTTAAAAATTATTTTAATAAAAACCCAGCTGCTAAAGGATCTGTCGGATCTAATACAAATGTTTGTAAACCTGTAATGAAACCACGGCTTGTCACGGTAAACTGATAACCATTCTCTGTTTTTTCAGCAACTTTTGCTGCCAAGCGGCTTTCGAAAATACTTTCATTCACAAGTCCTTGCTCTGAACGCAATGCTCCCTTAGCTAGTAAACTTGTATAACACGCGAGCGTTGGTCCAAAGCCAGGTGAACGAACGATAAATTGATCCTCTCGGAACGTAATTGATTTAATTCGCCCCACATCTAATGCAGAATCATCTAGTAAAATGGCTGCTTGTACCTGGACCTCTGAATCAAGTGCCTGAAACACCGTACGTGCCCAGCTTTTTAATTCAGATAGGTCCTCCACCCGAATCTCTACAGGAAGATTGCGCTTCTCAAACACTGCATAGACTAAGTCCGCTTGCACGAGGGAAAACTTTGTGTTTAAACGTGAATGTGCGAGCGGGACATCTTGTTGGATCACTTGACACGGATCGCTTTCCAGCTTTACAGAAACGACTTCTTCCTCTGCGACGATGGCGGTAATGGAGATCACACCGGTGACCGTTTCGATTTTGTATTCACCTGTTTCATTTGTTTGCAAATGACCGCATTCTAATAAAACCGTAATCACAGCGACGATGCCGCCGTAATGAACAGGGACCGTTCCCTCATGGTTAAAAAAGAGCACTGCTGCATCTGCTTCCGGGCTAATCGGCGGAAGGACGAGGCAGCCATTTAATCCAGCGAACCCACGAGGCTCATTTAATAATAGGTTTTTCTCCTCTTCATACATTTTCGGAAACTTTTCATACAGCTGCTCCAGGCTCTGATAATGGATAAATGGTACATTATGAATAATGCGGAACGCCTCGCCGGCTACATGGACATCCGTTGTTGAGTACACTTTTTGAATCTTCATTTCACGTCCTCCGTTTCATGTTCCATCGGGGGAATGAGCAGAAACCCTTCTTTAAGCGGATCTTCCTTATGGTAAAAGAACCGGTGCATGCCCATTAGCCAAGCGGATCCGGCAATTTTTGTCACCACTGCCTCTACACCTTCCACATTGGTAGTTTCAAGGATGGATCCTCTAAATAACGAGCCGACAATACTTTCATGAACAAATTCTTCGCCGAGGGCAATTTTTTGATTGGCATAAAGCACAGCTAGTTTGGCAGACGTGCCGGTTCCACACGGTGAACGATCAATTCCCCCTGGAGGGACAATAACTGTATTTTTCACGTCGGCATCCTTATGTGTTGGGTTGGTATAAAATTCAACATGGGTGAGCCCGCGAATGAATGGATATTTAGGGTGAACAACCTCTGTTTTTTCATTAATTGTGTTTCGGATGGTGATAGCTTTTTCGATAATAAGCGAAGCATTCTCTGGTATTAATTCCAGCCCGACCGATTTAGCATCAATGATCGCATAAAAATTTCCGCCGTAGGCAATATCTGCATCCACTTGTCCAATCCCTTCGACGTCAACGGAAACACTTTTTAAAAGAAAAGCAGGAACATTGCAAAAGGACACCTCTTTCGCTTTGCCTCCTTCTACAGCAATTTCTACTTCCACAAGCCCAGCAGGTGTATCCAATTTTAACGAAGTGACTGGCTCTTGAACGGTGATTAGTCCTGACTCTACTAAAGCCGTGCATACACCAATTGTGTCATGACCGCACATTGGCAAATAGCCTCCTGTTTCTATGTAAATCACACCGATGTCCGCTTCCGGATGACATGGGTTCGTGAGCAAAGCTCCAGACATGACATCATGGCCGCGCGGTTCGTTCATTAATAGTTTGCGAATCCAGTCATACTCCTCTTTCATATAAAGCATTTTTTCAGACATCGTTTCTCCCACTAATTCCGGGAGACCGCTAATGACCGTCCTTGTCGGATTCCCGCCTGTATGTGTATCAATCGTTGTAAATACTTTCTGTGCCTTCACCCTGTTATCACCCTTTCTTTAAAACGTTCAAAACGAAGAGGTTCAATCGGTATCGAAGTTTCTTTCTCATTAATCAGTTCTTCGATAATTTTCCCTGTCACGGCTGCTAAGCTAATTCCATCCCCTTCATGACCTGCGGCAATGTAATAATTTGGGATGCCCTCGACGCGGGAAATGATTGGCAAATGGTCTTCTGTCCATGGCCTTAAGCCTGCATACGAACGAATCACCATCATATCCGCCATTTTCGGATAAAAGCGGATGGCACGATTAGCAATGCATTTGATGACCTCATTGTTTACCTTTGTGTTCAAGCCGACAAATTCCCGGCTGCTTCCAATCAAAAAGTTCTGACTTTCCGTTGGTTCGAAAACAAGGGCTACTCCATATTTTTCCGTTATTGGGTCGACACGGCGCACCCCGCCGAATTTAGAAATCAAGTAACCAAATTCCATCACTTTGCGGGATCCGACATGCTGCTGCCTTGAAGCTACGATAATATGTCCTTTTCTTGGTTCGATCGGTATCGAAAGGTCAAGCATCTCTCCGATTCTTGGTGCCCATACCCCAGCTGCATTGACGACATGGTCGGCGGTAAACACTCCGTTTGACGTATCGACAGTAAATGTGCCATTTTCTTCTTTTTTCACTTGCTTTACTTCGGTTTGCTTCCACGCCTTTGCTCCTTGTTTTTTCGCTTCCTCTAGGAGCGTAAAAGCAAGCAGATAGGGATTGACTGTTGAATCTGTCGCGCATTCCAATCCCCCTAACAAGTCATCTGCAAAGTAAGGAGATTCCTGGCGGATATCCTGGCGGTCGAGCATTCTGAATGGAAGGCCGGCAGCTTTCTGGCGGTCGACCCAGCGTTTGGCCGCTTCCATCTCTTCATCTGACTCGCAAACAAGAATGCTTCCCGGGGCCCTATACTCAAAAGAGTTTCCCAAGTCTTTGCTCCATTCATCTACTAAACGCTGGCTGAACAAAGACATCTGACTGTCAAAGCCAGGATCTTTATCAATCGCCAAAATATTCCCGTCACAACGTGAAGACGTGCCGCTGACAAATTCCCCTTTTTCAATGATGGTTACATCTCTGCCATACTTAGAAGCATAATAGGCAATCGAACAGCCAATAATCCCCCCGCCAATGACTAAAACGTCACAATGCCTCACGTACCTTCCTCCATTCGATTGATTGTCTTCTTTTTAAGGATGCAATTTGTGTGCCAAACCAAAATCATTATGCGGTTTATTGAATTGTATAAATATTTTAATTTTTTTAATATATTATGTATAATTATTTTTACAGTGTTCAGAAATTTTTACACATATGGAGGATATTATGGCATTTTCATTACCGCCGGTAAAAGTAATAATGAAACGTTGGAAACCATCGCTTGAAGACCTGATTATTGAACAGACAAATGGAGAATTTTTTTATCGACATTCCAAAAAGGCAGCAGCCATTCCCTGCAAAGTTATCAAGGAGGACGATTCCTTCGATACTCTGATTCATTCCTTTAATCGCCATGATGCGGTTGTTATTCTTGATAACCTCGGCCTTCCTGCCGGCTGTATAACTGCTCCGCAAATGGTCGATTTCCTTTATAATGCCTTCAAACAATTAGAGGCATTTTATGAAGCAGTCATTCAAACAACGGATGCCTCCATTACGGTCATTGATGATCATGCACGAGTACGCACATGGACTGAAGGTGCGGAAAAACTTTTCTCGGTCAAAAGACAAGACATCATCGGTCAACATATTTCCGAATTTTTCGATCCCAATAAACTTGAAATCCTGCAAACACTGGATAATGGAAAACGAATTACAGGCCAGTACCATCGGCCCCGGTCAGATTTGTTTGTTTTAATTAACTCTAACCCGATTTACTATAACAACCGGATTATCGGTGCAGTCGTTTCAGAAACAGATGTCACCAATCAAGTCGTACTCAACGAAAAATTATTTAACATGTCCGCCGAAATGCACCGTTTAGAACAAGAAGTAGCCAAATATAAGGACTCAACTGATCCGTTTCATTCCATCAAAGGGAAAAGTGCTTCCATTCAAAGAACGGTTCATCTGGCTAGAAAAGTGTGTTCGGTTAAATCAACCGTGCTGATATTAGGTGAAAGCGGTGTTGGAAAAGAAGTGTTTGCCAAGGCCATTCATGAAGCGAGCGAAGAGCCGAAAGCTCCGTTTATTTCAATTAATTGCGGTGCCATACCCGCTTCATTATTTGAAAGTGAGTTATTGGGATATGAGCGCGGCGCCTTCTCCGGTGCCGATATAAAAGGGAAAAAGGGAAAAATAGAACTGGCAAAAGGAGGGACGTTGTTTCTTGATGAAGTTGGCGAAATGCCGCTTGAAATGCAGGTAAAGCTGCTGCGAGTGTTGCAGGAGCGGAAATATTACCGCGTTGGCGGTGAAAAAGAAATCATTGCCGATTTTCGGGTGATTGCTGCTACGAACCGTGATTTGCATGAATTAATGCAAGAAGGCCGCTTCCGGGAAGATTTATATTATCGCTTAAATGTCGTCAGTCTCCACATTCCACCTTTAAGAGAGCGGCACGAAGATATTATCGAATTGACCCATTTCTTTTTAAATGATTTTTCACGACGCTATCAACGCCCGATTTATGAATTTTCACCAGATGTCATGCAGGAACTGCTCCGTTATCATTGGCCAGGTAACATTCGGGAACTTCGCAATATTACTGAACGGCTCGTTGTCTTTGCGACTGATGGAGTAATTAAAAAAGATTATTTACCGTTTTCCACAAGCAGCCTAAGCCTTGAAAACAACGGGATGATTTCATCCAATACGCCAGAAGAAAAGGATGATACCATTTTATCGCTGCAGGAAGAAATGGACCAGCACGAGAAAAAAGTAATCGAAAGAGCGTTGAAGATTGTCGACGGGAACAAAATGGAATGTGCTAAACATCTTGGCATCACAAGGGCCACCTTATACAATCGATTGAAACGTCTCGGGATAGATTAATCCTTCTCCCCTCAAAGTTGGTACGATTATTGCATAATAATTTTATATAAGAAAAATTAGAGGGGGAAAAGGGATTGGCAAACATGGGGGATATTGTTATTTGCCGTTGTGAAGAAGTTACTTATGGACACCTTCAAGCAACAGCAGAAGAACATAACTGCACAGCGAGAGAATTAAAATTAAGAACGAGGGCGGGAATGGGCTTTTGCGGCGGTCGGACATGCAGGCCCTCATTGGACAGGATCCTGGAAAGTGTCAACCCTGCCATAGCTCCAGGTGAAATTCCGTTAAAATATCAGCCCCCGATTCGTCCGGTGACATTTGGAACGGTAGGTGAAAATCAATGACTAGAATAATAGACCATCCAATCTTAGGGAAACTAGATGACCGGGAGATTATTACCTTTCAGTTTGATGGCAATACATATGAGGCATATGAAAATGAAACGATTGCAGCCGCACTTTTAGCAAATGGGATTAGAAAACTGCGGGCTCACGAAGGATCCGGCACACCTCGGGGGATTTATTGCAATATCGGCCACTGCATGGAATGCCGTGTAACGGTTAATGATCAAGCAAACGTAAGAGCCTGCCTAACGGTTGTGAAAAAAAACATGGTTGTTGAAAGCGGCAAGCAGCATCCAAACATTGTCAAAAGGCTGGTGGAGCAGCAATGAGTGATGTAATTGTAATCGGCGGCGGACCGGCAGGATTAGCAGGTGCCATTGCCTGTGCCAAATCGGGGCTTAATGTATCCGTCGTTGATGAATTTATCAAGCCAGGCGGCAGAATGCTTGGGCAGCTTCATCAAGAGCCTTCTGGTGAATGGTGGAATGGAATCAAAGAATCAGAACGCCTTCTTCAGGAAGCGAGGAAATTATCAGTCGACATCCGGTGCGGGGTTTCTGTTTACAATTTAGAAAAAGAAAACCAGCTCTGGAATGTGTACACGAATCAAGGAACACTGACTGCCCCTTTTGTGTTAGTGGCCACTGGTGCGGCTGAATATCCAATCCCCCTCCCTGGCTGGACTCTTCCCGGTGTGATGTCGATTGGGGCTGCACAGGTAATGACAAATGTTCACCGCGTTCAGGTTGGTAAAAAAGGGATCATTATCGGGGCGAATATTTTAGCCTTTGCGATATTAAATGAATTACAACTGGCCGGAATAACAGTCGATCGCATCGTTCTACCTGAAAGAAACCAGATCAGTCAAACAGCAGGCGAGCCAGAAGAAGTCATGAAATCACTCTTAAATGCAGCCCACCTTGCCCCATCACCGCTATTACGGATCGGAAGCCGTTTCATGAGAAGAGACTGGATAAGAAAAATCGGTTTGCACTTTTATCCTAAAAATGGTGTGAAGATAAATGGTACGGCACTCCAACTTCGCAAAGCAGCCATTGAAATCATCGGTAAGGATCACGTAGAAGGGGTCCGACTAGCCGATATTGATGCGAATGGTACGATTATTCCTAGTTCTGAAACGATTTACGAGGCAGACTTCGTTTGTATCGCAGGGGGCTTGTACCCGCTCGCAGAACTGACCGCAATCGCCGGATGCCCGTTTCAATACATTCCGGAACTTGGCGGACATGTTCCCCATCATTCAGAAACGATGGAAACCCCTCTTGAAGGGCTTTTTGTTGCCGGCAATATTACCGGTATCGAGAGCGGAAAAATTGCCATGGCCCAAGGAACAACCGCTGGCCTATCCATTGCCAAACACGCCGGAAAAGGAGCAGGCATCATCGACGAGCAGCTACAGCAAGCTGTAAAAAACGTCCGTACAGTAAGGCAGCATGCTGCCATTCAATTTAATCCCGAAATCGACCGCGGCAGAAGCAGGATGAACCAGCTTTGGGAAGACCTTTATGTGAATAACAATGGAGAAGGCTCCCAGCAAAGGTTCGGATAAATTAATAATCAACAGCTAGAACGGAGGGCACTGAAAATCTTGTGAATTTTGAAGCGTCTTTTTATTCTTGAGGTATCTATCTGATTAAAAGAACTCTGTTGATTGGAACGGAAGGCGGCGAAGACTCCTGCGGGAGTACGGGGCTGGTGAGACCCCGCAGGCGCTAGCGCCGAGGAGGCTCACCGGCACGCCCGCGGAAAGCGAAGCCGCCTGGAGTGGAAATCAACAGACAATTTAGACACACAATATAAATTCAAGGGACTTTTTCAGTGCCCTCCTAGAACGACGCCGGTTTTTTATAGTAAAAAGGTCACATTAAAAGTACCTAGTACAGAAAAATATTATCAGAATATTATATACTTTCAGAAATGAATCTATTAATATATTTCATGAAGATGAACAACAATGATTTCTCTCCATAGAACAAAAGACAATCAATTAGGATGGTCATTATGATTGACGGTTATCAGCTAACTCTCTTTACTGAGCAGTGAAACCCCTTTCTTTTGGACAGCCTTTTCGATAAGGAGGTGAGACAATCGTAACTGCTATACCTGTATATTGGTAAGAATATACCGTGTGAACTGGTTTAAAAGTGCCATTTTAAAAAAGTTATCAAGGGGGATTAAAATGAGAAAATATTCATTTATTGCGTTAGGTCTTATGCTTGTACTGTCACTTTTTTTAAGTGCTTGTTCTAGTAAAACTGGCTCTGGAGATAATGCAAGCGGAGATGAGATTTTAGTAGGGGTCCTTCTGCCTGTAACAGGAAATAATGCTACAGACGGGAAAGACATGTTGAATGCAATGAAAATGGCAGTTGAAAAGATTAATAGCGACGGCGGTGTTTTGAAGAAGAAAATTAAACTAGAAGTGGCTGATGATGGCTGTGATCCGCAAATGGCCACTACCGCAGCAAACAAGCTAGTTTCTAAGAAAGTAGTTGCTATTGTCGGTGGGTATTGCTCGGGGTCGACATTGCCGGCATCAGGTGTTTTCCATAATGCAAAAATCCCGATGATTGTAGCCGCAGCCAATTCATCAGAATTACCTAAACAAGGGTATGACACTTTATTTTTAATAAACGGACTTGTCCCTGACCAGACTAAAACAGGTGCTGATTATTTTAAGGATAAGGGGGCTAAAAACATTGCGATTATCCATGATAACTCTGCCTATGCGAAGGATATGGCGGATTTCGCCAAAAAATCAGTTGAAGAAAATGGCGGAAAGATCATTGCCTTCGAAGCCATCAATCCCGAAGAAAAAGATTTTGGTTCACTGATGACAAAGTTAAAGTCACTCAAACCTGACGGAACCTATTTTACAGGATATTATGCAGCCGGCGGCCTAATGTTAAAGCAATTTAAACAAAAGGGTGTTTCAGGTTCGTTTATGGTCGGTGATGGAAGTTACTCACCGGATATTATCGATATTGCCGGTTCTGAAGCAGCGAATGATCTGTTAGTAACCGCAACACCAACAGCTAATTTCATTCCGGGAGCAGAAGAATTCGTCAATAATTATAAAAGTAAATACAACTTGTCCCCTGGTCCATTTTCCGCCCTTTCCTACAACGGTATGAACCTTTTAGTTGATGCCATAAAAAGAGCGGATTCCACAGACAAGGATAAGATTAAAAAGGCATTAAAAGAGACAAAAGCATTCGAAGGAATTGGACAAGTCATTGAATTTAGTGACCAAAACACGTTAAATCAATCAAACTTCCACGTAATGAAAGTGGTTGGTGGAGAATTCACCTTAGAAAAATAGAGTTGATCCCTCGTTGGAGCTGTTTAACACATTGATTTAAACAGCTCCAATGATATTCATTCTTTTACAAGCAAATACAGCAGAAGAGAGTGATAAAATTATGGAAGTTTTTTTACAAATTTTCTTCGATGGACTTGTTATCGGTGCTTTTTACAGTTTAATTGCTTTAGGATATACGATGGTATACGGAATTATCAAACTGCTAAACTTTGCCCATGGTGATTTTTATATGCTCGGTGCTTTTATAGGTTATGCACTACTTTCCTTTTTTACTGGAGACGGCGGGCTAAATGCCGGCTTACTAGGTATTGGAGCTGTTTTTATCGTCACCATGATTATTGTTGGCCTCGCCGGAATGGGTGTGGAAAGAATTGCTTATCGTCCCCTGCTCACGGCCCCAAGGCTTTCTATCCTTATTACCGCAATCGGAGTCTCATTATCATTAGAGTATGCTTCCATGATTGGATGGGGAGCTTCTTATAAGGTATACCCGATTAAATTACCTAAAAATGGATTAGAAATTATCGGTGCGCAAATCTCGTTTGCTCAAATCGGGTTGATTGTCCTATCTGCCCTTTTGATGATTGGGCTTCGACTTTTTATTGAAAAAACCATATATGGGAAGGCAATGCGTGCTATCGCCTTGGATCAGGCAGCTTGCAGCTTAATGGGAATAAATGTTTATCGGATTATTTCTCTTACCTTCTTTATCGGTGCCTTTTTGGCTGCAGGAGCAGGAATCATGTCGGGAGTTTATTACGGAACCATTAATTTTATGATGGGCTTCATCATTGGATTGAAAGCGTTCACTGCCGCTGTTTTAGGTGGGATTGGAAATATTACCGGTGCCATGATAGGCGGTATAGTCCTTGGGATTGTTGAATCCTATGGTACATATTACTTGGGTGGTTCGTGGAAGGATGTATTAGCGTTCGGGATTCTCATTTTATTCTTAGTTTTTAAACCGACAGGAATACTTGGTGCAAAAGAAATGGAGCGGATGTAAGTATGAAAAAATATAAGAAGCATTCTCTTTTGCTGCTAGTCATCGTCATGTTCATTCTACCACTCCTTCTAGATATTTATTGGCTTGATGTCTTAACACTCGTTCTATTTTATGTCGTCCTCACACAAGGATTAAATATAGTAGTAGGCTATACAGGTCTGCTCGACTTGGGCTATGCCGCATTCTTTGCCGTTGGTGCCTATACGACAGCGATATTAATGACCACTTTCCATTGGTCCTTCTGGTTAACACTTCCTGTCGCTGCACTGTTTGCTGCCATCGCTGGGATCATTGTTGGCACACCAACACTAAGACTAAGAAGTGATTATTTAGCCATTGTTACCCTTGGCTTCGGTGAAATCGTGCGAATATTAGCGATAAATTTAGATATTACAGGATCAGCATCAGGGATTTATGGGATCCCTAGACCAACCATTGGAAGTTACGTGCTGTCATCGCAACAAGATTTTTATTATTTAATTTTGATTATCGCCATCCTATCTGTTTTGGTTGTCTATCGATTAGGCCATTCAAGAATTGGTCGTGCATGGGTATATATTCGCGAAGATGAAGACGCCGCTGAAGCGATGGGAATCAACCGCATTCGCCTTAAATTATTATCCTATGCAACAGGCGCTGTCATTGGCAGTTTAGCCGGATCAATATTTGCGGTAAAAATGAGTGCCATCGCACCATTAAGCTTTAGCTTTCTACAATCGGTGATGATTCTCCTTGCTGTTGTATTAGGCGGACTAGGCAGTATTCCCGGTGTTGTGATTGGTGCTGCATTAGTCATTGTCCTCCCTGAAGTTCTGCGCGGGGCAGAAGATTGGCGTTATTTAATATTCGGTGTGGCCTTAGTCATTATGATGATATTCCGTCCTCAAGGGATATTACCGAAAAAATATGAAACAGAGGATCGTTCCGACCCTGAAGAGGAAACGAATGATAAAAACCACTCGATATCTGTTTAATTTTATCTATTAACTCCATAGGGGGTATCGCATGTCTATTTTAACTGTGAAGAATCTAAAACTTCAATTCGGAGGATTACTTGCCGTTAATGATTTGTCTTTTACTGTTGAAAAAAACACTATTTCCAGCATCATCGGGCCAAATGGCGCTGGAAAAACATCGGTGTTTAATATGATTACTGGATTTTATCGGCCAACAAGCGGAGAGATTGAATTAGACGGTACTAGTTTGATAAATAAAAAACCTAGTCAAATAACAAAATTAGGAATGGCCCGTACATTTCAGAACCTGCGCTTATTTCCTAACCTTTCCGCATTAGATAATGTAAAGTCAGGGATGCATTGCCGAACAAAAGAAGCAGTCTGGGGAGCATTATTCCATACAAAGAGCCAAAAAGAAGAAGAAAGATTAATAGAGGAAGTGGCGCAGGAGTGCATTGATTTTGTTGGGGTACGCAAATATATGAAAAGATCAGCAAAAAATTTGCCTTATGGTGCCCAACGTTATTTGGAAATTGCCCGTGCCTTAGCCACAAAACCGAAAATATTACTTCTGGATGAGCCGGCTGCTGGCTTAAACTTTGAAGAGAAGCAATACTTAATTCAGCTTATTCGGCGGATTCGCGATGAATTCCATATTACCGTGCTAATGATTGAACATGATATGGGGTTGATCAAGGAAATCTCTGAACATATCACTGTCATTGATTATGGTTGTAAAATTGCTGAAGGAACCCCTGATGAGGTGCTGAACAACGAAAAGGTTATTGAAGCGTACTTAGGAAAGGAGGATGTGATATGAAGTCCTTGTTAAAACTGACGAATGTAAATTCCTACTATGGAAAAATTCGTGCGTTAAATAATCTAAGTTTGGAAATAAACGAGGGAGAAATAGTCGCCTTACTTGGCAGCAACGGAGCGGGTAAAAGTACGACACTTAAAACGATTTCCGGGCTTATTAAACCAAAATCTGGCGAAATAGAATGGAACGGGCAAAGTTTGGTCGGTGTTCCCCCACATAAAATTGTGGAATCAGGGATTATTCATGTGCCTGAAGGCCGACGAATCTTCGGGGGACTAACCATCACAGAGAACCTGGAATTAGGTGCCTTTACCTTCAGAAAGAACAAGAAATGGGTGAAAGAAGGAATCGAACGCTCTTTTGATCTGTTCCCTCGATTAAAGGAACGGGCGAAACAGCCAGCCGGTACGCTTAGCGGCGGTGAACAGCAAATGCTTGCCATCAGCCGCGGTCTCATGGGCGACCCGAAGCTTCTGATGCTGGATGAGCCCTCGATGGGACTGGCCCCTATCATTGTTCAAGAGATTATGAGAATTATCAAGGAGATCAACAAACAAGGAACAACCATTTTGTTAATCGAGCAAAATGCAAAGGCTGCACTAAGGTTGGCGAACAGAGGTTATTTAATAGAAATAGGAAATATCATCTTGCACGATACAGCCGATGTCTTACGTGAGGACGATAAGATTATTAAAGCATATTTAGGTGCCTAACCACGTTTTGGCCGTTTTTGATAAACATTTTATCAAAAGCGGTTTTTTCATTCCAATATTAAAAAAATGTTCTCTAGAACATACCGCTCTCTACTTCTCCGAATCATAGCCATTAGAATAGGTCTTTTGAAGCATTTACCTTTTTTTCCAATTTTCTCTTGCAAATTTAATTATCTTACTACTATAATTATTAACAAAATATATTTATAAAATTCCAAAAAATCAGCATTCAAGGAGGTGAGTGAAAAAAATAAACATATTTTGCCGCAAACTAGTTTTTTCCTCAGCAAATGACCAATCAGCATTGTCTTTTTACCTAAGAAATTGAACAAAGGGTTTTATACGGGAGGGGGAGCTTCCACTGGAGGCACGAAAAACAAAGACTAATTCCGAAAGCGATTACAGTTCCATTGTTCAATCACCATCTTTTCAAGCATTACTTTCTGAAAAGAAAAAGTTTATTATCCCGGTCACGATTTTCTTTTTTTGCTTCTATTTTGCCTTACCTATATTAACTTCCTATTCCACCGTGTTAAATCACAAGTTTATCGGCAGTATTACCTGGGCTTGGGTTTTTGCCTTCATGCAGTTTGTTATGACCTGGGGATTGTGCATGCTTTACTCCAAAAAAGCGGCTAAATTTGATGAACTAGCAAACCAGGTTGTTGAAGAAAGGGGAATTCGCTGATGAACACTCCTGCTTTTATCATGTTTCTTGGAATCGTTTTAGTAACGTTAATCATTACATACTACGCTTCTAAAAAAACGAAAAATGCAAGTGAATTTTACACGGCCGGCGGGGGGCTGACGGGCTGGCAAAATGGACTAGCCATCGCCGGAGATTATATGTCGGCCGCTTCCTTCCTCGGAATTGCCGGTGCAGTCGCCCTAACGGGTTTTGATGGCTTCTTTTATAGTATTGGATTCTTGGTCGCCTATCTTGTTGTTCTTTATTTAGTAGCTGAACCCCTAAGGAACCTTGGAAAATATACATTTGCCGATATGATTGCCTCACGTTTTGATGCGAAAAAGGTCCGTGGTTTTGCGGCCATGAACACGGTTACGATTTCTATTTTTTATATGATTGCCCAACTTGTCGGGGCTGGTGCACTAATTAAATTATTATTAGGTTTAAGCTATACCACATCCGTTTTAATCGTTGGCGTACTGATGACTGTTTATGTTATCTTTGGCGGAATGCATGCAACGAGCTGGGTGCAGATCATTAAGGCAGTCCTTCTAATGGGAGGAACCTTAATCATCTCGATTATTGTGTTTTCCAAATTCAACTGGAGTATCACCGATATGTTTGCCCAAATGAAAACAGCGACACCATTAAAGGAATCCTTCTTAAATCCTGGTGTTAAATACAAAGATGGCCTTGATACGATTTCGTTAAACATGGGACTAGTCCTTGGAACAGCTGGTCTTCCCCACATTCTTGTCCGTTTCTTTACTGTAAAGGATGCGAAAACAGCTCGTTCATCTGTTGTGTATGCTACATGGGTCATTGGGATCTTTTACGTTATGACCATTTTCCTCGGCTTCGGCGCAGCTGCATTTGTCGGTAATAGTTCAATTGTAGCGGCAAATCCAGCAGGAAACATGGCGGCACCATTGTTAGCGAAGGCTCTTGGAGGCGACATGCTGTTTGCGTTTATTTCAGCAGTAGCATTTGCAACGATTCTAGCAGTTGTGGCAGGACTTGTACTTACAGCGGCTTCTGCATTTGCTCATGATTTCTATAATGAAATCCTCCGGAAAGGAAAAGCAACAGAAAAGCAGCAGGTTAGTATGGCGCGCTGGGCCGCAATTGGGGTATCTGTTATTTCTATTATTCTAGCATTAGGTGCGCAATCACTAAATGTTGCCTTCCTTGTATCGCTTGCCTTTGCTGTTGCAGCAAGTGCGAACTTACCGGTTATTATCTACACAATCTATTGGAAACGTTTTAATACAGCAGGCGCCGTATGGGCCATGGTGGTAGGGCTTATTTCTGCAATCGGCTTGGTTGCCATCGGCCCGAGTGTGATTAGTCCGGAAGCAGGAAAAGCGATTTTTGTTGGGAATCCAATCTTCCCATATACGACTCCGGGAATTCTTTCCATACCGCTCGGATTCCTTGCTGGATACCTTGGAACCCTCTTCTCTAGTCAAAAAGCGGATGTAAAGAAATACGAAGAAGTATTAGTAAAGTCCAATACAGGAATTGGCTTGGCTAATAATCGATAAAGAAAGGCGGGACTGAAAATTTTTTCAGTCCCGCTTTTCTTTATCATTTTGGATAACTTCGTTTCGTTTTACCGCTTGATTTACGAGCCTCTTCCCGTTTATTTTTGGGAGGTGCTCCTATAGTAGTTTTGTTGCTTCTTGTATCTGGACCAGCCTTGGTTCCCCTTTTTTGCCCGCTTCTATTCCCATTCGGGTTCGAATGCTTTCGATTCCTCGATCCGCTTTTTTGATTTTCCCTCGCTGTACCTCGTTTATCACTCTTACTATTAGGTAGTCCACCGCGCGAATTGTCTTCGCTCTCCTCAGAATTTCCTGTGTACTGCTTTTCAATGGTAATATGCAGTTCTTTTTCAATCATAGTGAGAACCGGTACATTTGCTGAGGTATATAATGTAATCGCGATTCCGGTCATTCCCGCTCTGCCCGTTCTTCCGATACGGTGAATATAGCTTTCCGCATCCTCAGGAATATCATAATTAAACACATGGGTAACCCCTTCAACATCAAGCCCCCTGGCAGCAACATCAGTTGCGACCAATAATTGGGTCTCGGCATCTCTAAAGCGTTTCATCGCCTGTTCTCTTTTAGCCTGTGACAAATCGCCATGCAATTCATCACAGGGAAAACCGTGGGCTTTGAGCGCATCATAAAGTTTGCTTACCCTGCGTTTTGTCCGGCAAAAAATTACCGCTAAAAACGGCCGATGCGTTTCAACTAAGTGAATGAGCGCTGCTTGCTTTCCGCGGTCAGTTGTATGAATGGCAAGCTGTTTGACATTGTCTGCTGGGCCTTGTGTTTTTTCCACCTGAATGTATTCCGGTGCACGCATATGCTTTTTGGCTAATTGGCGGATTTCCGGCGGCATCGTTGCCGAGAACAGCATTGTTTGTCGTTCAGCAGGTGTTTCCCTAATAATATCTTCCACTTCACCAAGAAAGCCAATATGAAGCATTTGATCTGCTTCATCTAAAACAAGGAAGGATATTTCTGATAATCGAACTGTTTCCCTTCTTATGTGATCTAACAGCCTGCCAGGTGTTCCAACGACAATTTGCGGGTTCCTTTTTAGCCTTTTTAACTGTTTCGCCACATCCTGCCCGCCATAGACAGCCAAAACATCAATCCCCTGCATATCCGCAATTAGCTTTTCAAATTCCTCTGTGATTTGCAAGGCTAATTCTCGTGTAGGCGTCACGATGAGTGCTTGAACATGTGCTGCTTCCGGGTCTATTTTTTCAAGAATTGGCAGGATAAAGGCAAATGTCTTCCCTGTTCCTGTTTGCGCCTGGGCAATAATATCGCTCCCTTTCATCACAAACGGAATCGCTTGTTCTTGGATTGGTGTTGGTTTAGCAATTCCGTGGCCGCGTAATTTATCTGCTACTGCTTCTGAAATACCTAATGATAAAAAATCTGACAAACATACCCCTACTTTCACATTTCCTATCCACTAATATTGCTTGTTTATCGTCCAAATTGCAAATATCAATCTATTTAATGGAAAAGGAGTAATGCAGAAACATCACTCCTTCGCAATATTAAGCTATTACCGCCGCTTTCACCCATTGATTTTCAACAGGAATTCCGGCATCCACTAATCCTCCTATACCAAAACCATTTCCCGCAGCTTCTTCGCTGCTTCGGCCATAACCTTTAATTTTTCAAAAGCAATCTTGTCACTATTCATTGGCCGCTGCGCAAACGTTCCAAAGCCGCAATCAGGATTTAAGAAAATTTTTTCATCCGCAATATATTTTCTCGCTTCCTGGACCCGTTCAACGATTGCTTCCACCGTTTCAACCGTTTCCGTCCTTGGGTTGACGATGCCAAATCCGAGCTCTTTTCCAGCAAAATCTCGAATCGCATCAAGCTCCCCTGCTCGAGGTGTCGCATATTCAAGTATTAGCTGGTCGACATTTACATTCGCCAGATAAGGGATTAACGGATAATAGGGACCGCGCAGCAGCACCTGTTCTTGCGTGCTCCAATTGCCGCGGCAGACATGAACACCGATTCTTGAACCCCTGGCTAACATCCCGTCTGTTACCTGATTCATTAAATCCAGTGCAAACTCAATTTCTTCTTCGGCATCCGCCTTAGCGGTCAATGCGCCGCACATAAATGTCCGATTGGCGTTTTTTTGTGTAAAAACAAGCTCCGTTAATACCGGCTCATCGAATTGAATAAAATCAACTCCAGCCGCAATTAACTCTTCCAGTTCTTCCCGTAAAACTTTAACAATATCGACAGCCAAATCCTCTTTCGTCGGGTAAGCGTCTTTCGATAACCCTTCTACCCACATAGCTCTTGTTAACAGATAAGGACCTGGCAGCATGACCTTAATCGCTTTATCAGTATGTTTCTTTAAAAATAAATAGTCATTCAATGCAAGCGGTTTTTTACGGCTGATTTTTCCTGCTGCAGCCGGGTTTGACATTGAGAATGCCGGAACGTCTAGTGTTCCGAGGATTTCTTCAAAGCTTGCTTTATCTTCGACATATTCAAGGAGCTCTGATACCATCAACATCCGGACATTGTGTAAATGTTCGGCTACAAAGGAGATAAAATTATCGCGGCGCTGTTCGCCGTCAGAGACAATATCAATACCTGCATCCTCCTGCCATTTCAAGCACTGCAACACGGCCTCATCCGCAATTGACTGAAACTCTTCTTCACTTATTCTTCCGGCCCGCTTGTCACGCATTGCCTTTTTCACTTCCACTGACCTCGGCCAGCTGCCAATCACTGTCGTTGGAAAGGTTGGTAAATTCACGATTGTTAAGACCCCCTTAAAACACTATTGAGAGTTTAATTTCAATATTTACGGCTTTTTTAAGAGTTTGGTAGATTGGTGACCGCTTAAGCGTATTTTCCCATAATTCTTCAAGATCAGCTTCTGATTCAGGTGATGATACATAAAACGTCCCCGTAATCTGCTCGAGTTTCGGGCTGCCTTCATCTTCTAATTCCAGATGAAACAACACATTATCCAAGCCGCCTTTTAAAGCAAGCTCAAGATTATCAATCTCTAGATTCCGCTTGGAGGCTTGGGCTTTAAAACCAACTGTCAAACAAGAGGCAAGTGAGGCGAGCAGATAATCAATCGCACTTGGTGCATTGACCTTTGGACTAAAATCAGCCGGCTGCCCCGCTAAAAAAGTATGGTTTCTTGAATGGACTTTTGCAGAGAGATCTTTTTCCCCACGAACACGCACACTCCATTGATAACCTTTTGCTGCTTGTAAATCCTGCTCTAATTCTGCTTGAGCGGAACCTTTTCTAATAAAATATCGGGTGGTATTATCACCGGGCTTGGAGCCGAGAAATCCATGCTCAACCATACGACACCACGCTGGCAGGTCCTCAGCCACTGTTCGTTCCCGGCTGCGGACTTCAAGGATCTGACCATCCGAAAGAGGATCCATTGCTTTTTTAATAATCAATAGCAAACCTGAACCACAATCTAAATCTCCGCCATCACAGACCGCATGAGCTGTTTCCATGTTATTCACCTGATTTTAGTAAGTAATCGAAGCTGCACCCTGGCTTAGGAACTCAACTAATTTTGCTCCGCCAACAATCGTTGCACCTTCTACTAAATTTTCTTCATCTAACTCCCGCTTTTTATAGCATGGGCTGCACACCCAAAGAACTCCGCCAGCTTCGACAAATTGGTCCATTAACTGCTTTAATGGCGCAAAACCTACTTCGTGAATGTCATCAGCATACCCTTTTGATGCAAGGTAAGCGCCTTCAACATTTAAAAAAACAACCGTATCTTGTCCTGATGCGACCGCAGCGTTAGCAACAACAAACCCAACTGTTGCTTTGTCAGGATCATTCTTTGCATTTGTTAAACTTACTAAAAATTTGCCAGCCATATTTCATTCCTCCATTTTTTGTTTTTTATGTAAAAGGCCTTGTTTAGCCTTTTTCAATATAGTAATGACTTGTTTTGCCATCGTCCTTACGTTCAAGAAGTGTGTGTGTTTGCATTCTGCACCATGCCGGCAGGTCCTCTCTTGCACCGGGGTCATAGGATATCACTTTGATAATTTGTCCGCGTTCCATCTTTTTCATGGTTAGGAACAAATTCATTATTAGCTCACCGCACCCAGTTGGTCCTGCATCATAAAGTAAATCTGCTTCATATGACATACATTTCTCTCCCTTCGGCAAATCTGTCAATAACTCTTCAAATAGATGAGTCACTTTTATTATAGAAAAGTGGTACGATTAAATAAATTCAATTTATCTATTTTACCAATCACTATTAATCGAGTATATGAATAATTAAGGAGAAGATTCCGATGGATTTGCACCAACTCTACGTTTTTACAAAGGTGGTTGAGCATAAGAGCTTTTCTAAGGCAGCAGAGGATATTTTTTTAAGTCAATCAACCGTAAGCTCTCACATTCACGGATTGGAAAAAATGCTGGGCATAAGGCTTTTTGACCGTGTTGGCAGGGAAAGCATTCTTACACCACAAGGGGAACGGTTATATCAATGGGCACTTAAACTATTGCTAATTAAAGACCAGGCATTACTCGATTTAAAGCAGGGGATGACGGAGCTTCGGGGAATGGTTAAAATAGCAGCAAGTTCCGTTCCAGGGCAGTTTATCATTCCAAAAATGGTTAAACAATTTCGCCAGGAGTATCCTGAAGTTTTGTTTCATATTAACCAATCTTCCTCAAAAATTGTTGCCGAAAAAGTGCTAAACGGATCTGTTGATATCGGGATCTTAGGCGAAAAATATGAGGATGATAAACTTCACTATATTCCCTTATTAAAAGAAAGATTAGTGCTAATTACTTCAAATCAGGTTCAATTATCCGGGGGAACCGTCAACATCCAGGATATAGTGGACCACCCTTTTATCATGAGAAATTCTAATTCTGGAACAAATGCAATTCTTGAAAGATTCTTGAAAAAGAATAACATTGCTAAGGACAAATTAAATATTATTGCCTATATCGAGGATGGCCAGAGTTTAATTCAGTTTGTGATGCAGGATGTCGGGATCTCGATTATTTCGGAAATAGCCGCGAGAGGATATGCTGCTAAGGACATGCTAAAAATGTATGATATTAATGGATTTCATGATGAAAGGTATTTTTATCTGGTTTACAACGTTAACAAAACACAATCACTTCTTTCAAAGCTATTTATAGAAAGTGCAGGCGTGTTAATTTAGCTTTTCAATTTAATGGATGCGAATAAGCGACAGTTGCAAGTTGATCTTACGGTGTCAGGCACCGCTCTGGATTTGGCAGAAAAAAGCTAAGAGGGAGAACAGTGGAAGTTCCCCCTTTTAGCTATGTTTACTCATTTCTTTTAACTTTTTTTTATCTATTTTTCCAACATGGGTTTTTGGCAATTCCTCTAAGCGAATGAACTGTTTTGGAATTTTGTATCGGCCTAGTTTTAACTCACAATACATTTTTAATTCCTCATCTTGTATGGTATACGTTTGCTTTAAAGCAATGAACGCGGCAACCACTTCACCCCATCTTTCATCAGGCATACCCAAGACCGCCACCTCATCAATCGCCGGGTGTGCGGCGAGCCACTGCTCTACTTCAAGTGGATAGACATTTTCTCCGCCAGTAATAATCATCTCTTTTTTCCGGCCGACAATATAATAGAATCCTTGATTATCCCTTTTCGCTAAATCTCCCGTATGAACCCAGCCATCCTTCCACGTTTCCTGTGTTGCTTGTTCACGGTTCCAATAGAACGAAAAGGCATGCTTCCCTTTTATTAAAAGTTCCCCGACCTCGTTGGGCTCCGTCTCGCATCCAGCTGTTTTTACTAGTTTTATTGAATTAAACAGCATTGGTTTGCCGACAGATCCACGTTTCATTTGGGCATCTTCCGGACTAATATAAAAATTGTTCGGCCCTGCTTCTGTCAGCCCGTATCCCTCTTTAAAAGCTAATCCCTTTTTCTGAAAAGCCTCGTAGATTTGCATCGGGCACGGTGCTGCCCCCGATAAAAAAATCTTCATATAAGGGAAGTCACTATTTTTAAATTCGTTTGTTTGAATCAGTATATGATACATCGTCGGAACGAGAAGAATCGTTGTGCAGCGATACCGATTCAAGGCTTCCACTGCTTTTTCTCCTATAAATGGCTCGCCTATGACCACAGTTCCGCCAATCATCAGGATGGGAATGCTCAAGGCATTTAGTCCGCCGGTATGAAACATTGGCATATAGTTAACTGTTACATCATTCTCTGTTAAGCTCCAGCTAACAATTGTGTTAATCGCATTCCAGAGAATGGATTGGTGACTTAACACAACTCCTTTTGGTTTCCCGGTTGTTCCGCCCGTATAAATCATTGCCAGCGGATCAGTTTCAAAGATTTCCTCTTGGGGTAAATCCCCAATTGGAAAAGTGACTAGTTCCTCGTAACTGGCATCCCCGATAAAAAAGGTATTTACGTTTTTTAGCTGTTGATGTATAGCGTTGAACTGCTGATGGATTCCGATTAAAACCGGTGTACAATCTGCCAATATCTCGTTTATTTCATGCAATGATAAACGCCAATTAATAGGAACGAAGATGGCGCCAATTTTCCCGCAGGCAAACAATAAATCAAAATAGCTAATATGGTTTGGCGATAATAGAGCAATCCGATCGCCTTTTTTAACGCCACGGGCATGAAGCCAGCTGGCGGTCGAGATTGCCCGCGTATTCAATTGTTCAAATGTCCACACACTGTTTGTCTTTTCATCTATAATTGCATCCTTATTTGGCGATAATCGTGCCCGATTTTCCAGCCAATCCAGTTCCCAGTTCACCGGCCAATCGCTCCTTCACTACTAGATGGAACTATCTTACTCAATTTTAGTTACAGGGCAGTTACAGGGGGCGTTTTGGCAAAACTGGTTCTGTTTTCATCATTATTTAATATTTTCATCATGCTTCAAACGAAAAAGGCACAATTTTGATATAAAATTACACTCAATCATTATATTTCAATGATTTATTTAACGACTCATAGTCGTTTTATCGGCGAATCTAAGCAATTTATCGGCGAATTTTAGGCTTTTATCGGCGAATCCGAGCAATTTATCGGCGAATTTATCAATTTATCGGCGAATCTAAAAAAAGTTACATTTTTAGAGATTTTCCTCATAAAAAAAACGACCCCAATAAGGTCGCTTCCACTATTACATCATAATCCCGCCATCCACATGAAGCACGGTTCCGTTTACGTAATTTGATTCATCCGAGGCTAGGAACAAATAGGCATTCGCAATATCCTCCGGCTTTCCTAATCGGGCAAGCGGAACCATCTGCATCATTTGTGCCAACACTTTTTCCGGCACCTTTGCCGTCATCCCTGTTTCGATGAATCCCGGGGCAACTGCATTGACATTAATCCCTTTGCGTCCAAGCTCCTTCGCCCACGTTTTTGTCATCCCGACAACACCTGCTTTGGTAGCCGCATAATTCGTTTGTCCGACATTTCCATAGACTCCGGAGACAGAAGATGTGTTAATAATTCTGCCGCGGCCATTCGCAATCATCGCTGGCAATACAGCCTGTGTACAGTGAAAAACACCCGTAAGATTGACATCAAGTACCGCTTTAAAATCTTCAACCGATAGCTTAGACAGCATCGCATCCCTCGTAATTCCGGCATTATTAATCAGGATATCAATTTTTCCATATGCCGCTAGAACCTTTTCGACCATTTCATCCACACTCTGGCGGTCTGCTACATTTACTTGAAAAAAAGTAACTTCAAAGCCTGCTTGCCGCAGCTCACGAGCCTGTTCTTCCCCTTGTTCCACATTGAAATCTGCCATCGCCACCTTTGCGCCTTCTCGAGCAAAAACCTCTGCAGCGGTTAAACCGATTCCGCCCGCCGCCCCTGTTATGATCGCTACTTTATCCTGTAATCTCATCCACTTAATCCTCCAAGAAATTTGTCATTGCCTTCAATAATTGCGGCAAATCATCCACCAATGGGGAATGCCCGCAATCTTTTAATTCGATATAAACCGCTTTTCCTCCTAGGTCCTCCACAAGTTCTTTCGTCATCTCTTTTGCAATCACCATATCGCGGTCCCCTTGCAGCACCAAAACAGGGACATCAATTAACTCCACTTTTCCATTCCCCTCGACAAGCCCATTATCGTGGCGGCTAATATTAAAGGTATTGTTGGCGTGATGTACCTCTGCCAAATTCCTTTGTGTTCTCATGTCTTGAACATACTCATCATAAAGTTCAGCAGCTGGCTGATTATCCGTATAAATAACCGCATTCCAAATCAGTTTCAATAAGTCCACATTATTCATGTCATAGGCAGTTTGAACAGGGATTGTACGAATCAAATCCTTTTTAATCTCTTCATGTAAGGCAAAGCGCCGCGGCTCATCAATTTCGTTTATTTTTCCATCGAATGGATAGCCACGAGTTGATTCCGATGCTAATAAAATCAGCTTATTACAATAGCCCGGGTAATCAGCAGCGAATTGCATCGCTACCGCCCCGCCTGTTGACCAGCCCGCCATCGCGAAATCCTTCAGGCCGATTTCATCAACAAACAGCTTCACATCATCAGAAAAATCTTTAATCGACATGACTAGATTGTTATAGCTGGAACCGCCAAAGCCGCGCAAATCAACCGCATAAAGCTTATATTTCTTATCCATATTGTCAAGCACCAAATCCCAATGCTTCGACGATGTCATGTTTCCATGGATTAATAAAACCTTTACCTCTCCGCCTTCTCTCTCCCTGTATGCCAATGTTTCTCCATTTGGCAATAGCACTTCCTTCAAAGCAACGTTACCCATCTCAATCACCCTTCCCCCATTTAATTGTTGCTGCTCCCCAAGCATAGCCAATTCCGGCACTGACAAAAACGACAACATCACCATCCTTGATTTTTCCTTCTTTCAAGGCAAGCTCCAATGACAAAATCTGATCGATTTGTCCGATATGTCCATAGTCTTCAAGATATATAGACTGTTCTTCGGACAAGCCTAGTTCTTTTAAAACATATTCATGGGCCGATTTTTTCATGTGAAGAATCGCCAAATAGGAAAGATCTGCTTCACTATAGCCGCTTTTCCGTAAAGACTCGCGAATAACCTTTAAAAAATTGTCCATCGATTTTTGTTCTAAACGCTGCTTCATGCCTTCAGGGTCAAGAACATCAAGCTTATTGAGGCGCTGTTCAATCGCCTCTTTCGTTATCGGATTTTTCGTACCTCCGGAGACAACCACAACATCCTCGGAAAAAGAACCGTCTGTGATTAGTTCTGTTTCTAATAGAAGGTTTTCGTTATGCCCCTTTTGTAAAAGAAGCGCGCCGCCTCCTGCTCCCAGATTAAACATAAACCGGGTTCTCGGATTCTCGTAATCAATGAAATCAACGTTGCGATATCCGCCTGCGAGCAGGACAGTTCGAATCCCAGGATCAGCGATCATCAGACTTTTCGCCACTTTCAAGGCCATGACGGTCGTTCCGCATCTTAACGCCACATCAAATGCCCAGGCATTATACGCCCCAACCTCCTCTTGCAGCTTAATCCCTGCCGTCCAAAGTGGGTACTCCTTATGTTCTTCGCCAATATAAATCACGAGATCAATCTCCAATGGGTCAATCCCCGCCTTGGCAATCGCTTTTTTTGCAGCAGTAATCCCCATTTCACAAGTATGGTCATCGGGTCCAGGGATATGCTTTTTCCTGATTCCCATTTTCTCTTCGACAACAGGAGCAGGGATACCTGCCAGTTCTGCAATCTCTTTACCAGTCAAAAATTCCTCTGGTAAGTAAATACCTGTGCTCAGAATGCCAATTTGCAACACCATCACCTTCTCCCCTATGCTTCCTCTGCCATTTCCTGCATGAATTCCATCGCTTCCTCAACCGATTCAAACAACGTCTCTCGCTCTTCTTGGACATGTGTAACTTTTATTCTCCATTGTTTTTTCCCAGTTTCCTTTTCAATAGCGGCAAGTTGAAAACGAACCACGAAGGAAGCAATTTGATTAATTTCCATCTGTCTCCCCCTCTATCCCGCTATCTTTTCTTCTTTTTTTACAGCAGGCTGTTTTTTCCGTTTCCAAGAAAGTGTACTTAACGTCCCGACAATTCCTCTTGGGAAAAACATCACGACCAAAATATAAATAATGCCAAAGAAGATAATCCAGCGCTCAAAAATCCAATGCTCTTTCGCCAGTTCCGTCAGCCAATGATGGGCAAACTCGATTAGACCTGCTCCAATGATGGCACCGACTAATGTGCCTACTCCGCCAATGATTGTCATTAATAAAGCATCCAAGGTGATATCCATTGCAAACACACTCGTATTCACAAAGCGCAGCGAAATCGCATATAAGATTCCTGCAATTCCCGCTAATACGCCGGACATCACACTTGCGGCAATTTTATAATGCAATACATGAAACCCTAATGATTCCGTTCGTTGTTCATTTTCTCTAATCGCCTGAAGTACCCGGCCAAGCGGGGAATTGGTAAACCGCTTCAGAATGAGAAATACCGCAACCATGACAATTAAACAAAGCAGGTAAAAATTAGTCCGGTCAATAAACAGTTCCGGGACGCGAAACGTGAAGCCATCATTCCCATAGGTCATCGTTCGCCACTTTTCCGCTAAGACAAGAAAAAGTCCTGATAACGATAAGGTTAACATCGCATAGAAATGACTTTTTAAACGAAGTGTAAGCAAGCCAACAAGAAAGCTGACGAAACCAGTAAGAACAATGGTGGTCAGTACCGCCAAGAGGAAAACCGTTAGCGTTGGTTCAAACCGCTTCATAAAGATCCCCATCGAATACGCGCCGATGCCAAAAAACATCGCATGCCCAAAGGAAACAATTCCGGTAAAGCCCAACAACAAGTCATAACTCATCGCGAAAATTGAAAAAACAAACACCTGTGTTAACAAAATCAATAAGTTTCTCGATTCATAGACGAACGGCAAAAGGAGCAGAAAAGCTGCAACAACTAAAATGATGGCTGTCATTCGATTTCCTTGAATCAATCGCATGTTCTCACCCCTTTGCCCCAAATAGACCCTGCGGCCGAATAATTAATACTATCGCCATGAGGAGCATATTTACCGCCAGCGATAGGTCGGGGACATAATACGCCATAAACGAACCGGAAAGCCCTACTAAAATAGCGGCTAACACGGAGCCTTTGAAATTGCCCATCCCCCCGATGACGACAACTATGAATGCGAGGATGGCGAATTCCATCCCCATTCCGGCATGGATTACCCCGGAATACGGGCCGAGCAGTACACCGCCAAGCGCGGCCATACCGGCACCAATCATAAATACAAACATAAACACCCTTTGAATATTGATTCCAAGTGCTTGCACCATTTCTTTATTCATCACACCTGCACGGACAACAAGGCCAATCTTTGTTTTTTTAAGTAAAAATTGCACCCCTGCAAATATGACAAGCCCTACTAAAATGATAAATACTCGGTACTTGATGATAATAACGCCGCCGAGTTCCCAGCTGCCCTTTAGGTAGTCCGGAGGCGATGCGGTAATTTGATTGGGACCCCAAATGACTTTTAGCATTTCGGATAAAACAAGCATGAGACCAAGGGTGATTAATATTTGCTGGACATGATTGCCGTAAACCGGTTTAATGATCCACTTTTCTGTAATAATTCCGAGCAGAAAGCCAGTTAAGATGGCGCCAATGATTCCGATGATAAAACTGCCAGTCTGTGAATAAATCCAGAGTCCGCTATAAGCTCCCCAGGCAAATAACCCGCCGTGGGCAAAATTCAGCACATCCATCAAACCGAAAATCAGCGTTAAACCAGCAGCCAATAAAAAGATCAGCATCCCTGTTGCCAGGCCATTTAAGGTTAAATTTATGATTAAATCCACGAAGAAGTCCCTCCTTCCTTAAGCAATCCCTAAATACTTTCGTTTCATTTCTTCATCTTCTTTTAATTTCTTCATTGCCCCATGACTAACGGTTCGACCATCGTCAATAATGTAAAATTGATCGCCAATTGTGCTCGCCATCATGAAATTTTGTTCCACTAATACGATGGTTGTTTCAGCTTTCATTTGGATTATGGAGTCCATTACCTTTTCGACGACAATGGGAGCCAAACCTTTACTAGGCTCATCTATTAACAGCAGTTCGTTTTCATTCACATACGCTCTTGCGATGGAAAGCATTTGTTTTTGACCGCCGCTTAACAGGCCGCCCGGTTTTTTCCAAAACTTATTCAAGTCAGGGAACAAATGTAAGATCCAATCCATTCGTTTAGCGGTTTCTTCATCGTCTTTTTGAATCGCCACTCTCATGTTTTCCTCAACCGTTAGTCCGGAAAAAATCCCCTGATCCTCGGGAACATAACCGATGCCCTTTTTGGCAATCGTATAGGTTGGCAGGGACTGAATCGCTTCTCCTTTAAACGTGACGCTCCCTTTCGAGGCCGGATTCAGCCCCATTATCGTTCGTAATGTGGTTGTTTTTCCAGCTCCATTTCTTCCAAGAAGTACCGTTACTTCCCCTTTTTTCACCTCAAAGGAAACACCTTGGAGAATATGATATTGACCGATATGGGTTTCTACTTTATCAAGTTTTAACAGGTCGTTGATCATCGAGTTGACCTCCTAAATAGGCAGACTGTACTGTCTCGTTTTTCATGATCTCTTCCGGGGTTCCGTCGGCCAATAATCTTCCATTAAAAAGAACCATCACCGAATCCGATAAATCGAGGATCATATCCATCTTGTGTTCAATCAGGATAATCGTCCGGTTTCCTTGTTCCTTAATTCTTTTGATCACTTCTAAGATCGCCGGAACTTCCTCGAGTGACATGCCTGCCGTGGGTTCATCTAATAAAAGAACTTCTGTTTCAAGTGCCAGCAGCATCGCAATTTCAAGTTTTCGCTTTTCGCCATGTGCCAGATTGCTAGCGAGCGAATCCTTTTTATCGTCTAAAAGGACAAGCCTGAGCCATTCTAATGCCTTTTCTTCAAATGCTCGATATTTTTTATAATGAAACAGCATCTGGTATCGAATTCCTGCCTTTGATTGGACCGCTAATCTTACATTCTCTAATACGGTTAAATTAGGGAATACATTGGTAATTTGAAAGGAACGGCCAATCCCCGCTCTTGTGCGGTTTGTCGGTGAAAATTTCGTGATATCCTTTCCGCGATAATAGATTTTTCCTTGAGTCGGCGTTAATTGGCCGCTTAGGAGATTGAAAAAGGTTGTTTTTCCGGCGCCATTTGGCCCGATAATCGACTTAAAATGCTTCTCCGGAACAGAAATACTGACAGCATCCACTGCCGTATGACCGCCAAAGGTAATCGATAGGTCAGTTGTTTCAATAAGCAAGGACATTCGCTTCACCGCCTTGTATAGAAATAAGGAAGAGGCTGACCGTGTTTTACTCGGTCGAACCCCCGTCATTTTTACTTGATATTTTCTTACTTGTTGCGGATTGGCGGCGCCGTTTCTTCAGGAGTCAGCTCTCTGATCAGCACTGGTACTGGATACGGAACGCCGTCTTTCTTCTCTAGTTTAATCGCGTATAATGCTTGCAGGGCTTGATGATCTTCCGGACGGTAGGTCATTTTTCCTTTCGGTGTCTCAAAGCTCATGCCTTCCATTGTTTTGATCAGTTTATCGGCATCCGCATCACCATTCGATTTCTTCAATGCTTCCACAATCGAAATGGCTGCACTCATCCCGCCAGGTGTAAACAGGTCGGGAACATCGTTGTTAAAGCGCTTCTTATGCTCTGCTACTAGCCAGTCGTTAATTTTATTTTTCGGCAGGTCATGATAATAAACGGTGAATCCTTCCATTCCAATCAACGGCTCCATTGTCGATAATGCCGCGATATCCGGGGCTCCAGTTGAAATCTTGATTCCTTTTTCCTGCACTTTCATGTCGGCAATCTGCTTCCATGGAGAGTTTGCACCAGCCCAAACAACGAATAAATAATCAGGTTTGGCATCGACGATTTTTTGAATGTTTGAAGTGAAGTCTGTTGCCGCTGGATCCGCATATTCTTCTTTTACAATTTCGGCTCCCAGCTTTTTAGCTGCTTCTTTAAAGGCTGCTACACCATCACGGCCAAAGGAATAATCCGGTGCAAGCGTGGCAATTTTTACGCCTTTTTTGGCAATTGCTGCTGCCCCAGCAACTGCATCCTGTGAGGAGTTGCGTGCTGAATGGAACATATACTTATTAAACTCTGAACCTGTAATACTATCAGCCGCCGCTGGTTCGACAACCATAATCTTTTTATATTCCTCTGCTAACGGGAGAACGGCCAGTGTGTCCGCTGAGCTAGATGATCCAACTAGAAAATCCACTTTATCTTCTTCTAATAATTTTGTTGCCTTTTGGACGGCTACTTCGGGTTTCGTTTCGGTATCTTCGACAATGAATTCAATCTTTCTGCCGGCAACCTCCATCTTTCCATCTGTTGCATAATCAAGCCCAAGCTCAAAACCTCTTAATGTTTGCTTTCCATACGATTCGAGTGCACCAGTTTTAGAAGCAAGGACACCGATTTTAATTGGTTCCTTATTTTCCGTTTTCTTTCCGCCATCGTCCTTTGGCTCTGATGATGATTTGTCAGAGCTGCATGCACTGGCAAAGATCATCATAAACATAAGTAATCCTACTAATGCCCATTTCCCGCGATACCCCTTCACACTTTTTCCCCCTTAAAATATTTACTTTAAAACTTGCAAAGCTTTGAGTTTATGATAGGAGTTTGAAGTTACAGGGGAGTTACAAAATAAAAAACAGCCCTACTCTAAGGCTGCTCAATCGGATTTAAACTGTTCTCTGATTCAATAATCATACGGTACATATGTTTTGTCGGTTCTAGTGGGGTTACACCTAGTTCTTCCTCTAACACCTCTGTACATTTTTGATACCATTTCATCGCCTGGGGACGATTGTTTTTTCGATAGTAACAGTACATAAGTAAGCGATAGGCTTCTTCCCATGTGCGGTCGCGTTCGAGAATTTTTTCACACCAGTAAATTGACGCTTCGTAGTTTTCGCGGCGAACCATTAATTGCGCCATTTTCTCAGCACCACGTAAAAAATAAACGAGCAGGCTCTCCCTTTTACTGATACACCAATCGTCATAACGGCGGTCAGGCAAATAGTCGCCTTGATAAAGGGTCAAACCTCTCTCAAGGAAATAAATAACCTTTTCGTCAGCGCTTTCATTTAAGCCGTCCTGGATCAGCGACTGAAAATGCGTTGTATCCACTTCAATCACGGCTTGTGGATTTACCCCGTAAAACATTCCGTCTCGAATGATGAAGAAGGGGGCCGCTCTTGCTTTCCGCATTGGTTCTAATACTTGCAGAAGACTATTTAAGGCCACCTTGAAATCTCGGTCAGCACTTTTTTTGTCTTGATAGGGCCAAAGAATTTGTATCATTTCATCTTTGGCGATTGGCTCATTTGTGGTAATGAATAACTGAAATAATTCCTTCGCCTTTTCTCTTTGCCATTCCTTTTCCCAAACCTCTTTCTCACCAAGCCAAAGCCGGAATTGACCAAGTGTTTGAACACGAATGGAGTAACCGGGATGGGAGTCAAATGTGCTAACCCCTAGATTCTGTAAGGTTTTCGTGACAAATGGCGTTTGGATTTCCGCTTTCATACACTCAAGTAATAATGGCACAAACAGTTGTAAATCCCTTGGGCTATAAACGGATCTTTTATGAAAAAAGAATTCGTATTCATGAATTTGCACAAGTGTTAAAAATTCATCGATTGTATGGTTATATAAGTCTTGCTTTTTCTCAAGATAAAAAAGATACGAAAACCAAAACTTGCTGAGCATTTGACCAAAGGAGTCTTCGCACTGTTGAAATAAGGAATCTGTTTTTTCCAAGTATACAAACGCCTTCGGCAGCCGTTCATTATAAATGCAGGTAATCCCCATGCAAAGCGTAATTAAGGCTGAGAGCCAAACGTCATGAACCTTTTCTGTCTCTTGGAGTGCTTTCTTTCCCGCCTCCAGTGCCCGTTCCAGTTCTCCCCTTGTTCCGTATAAAATACAAAGTCCCATTAACGGTTCGGCCTTCCCTCTGTCAACACCCAGCTGATCCATGATTTCTAACGCTGTTTGGTAGCAGTTTTCGGCTAAATGGGTTTCATATTTATTTAAAATTTGCACGGCATGACCCATGCGGATCCAGCCGCACGCCTCAACGAACGGCGCTTTACTGCCTATTCCTTGTTGAATGGCCTGCTGGGCAAGCTCTTTCGCTTTTACTCCCTCGCCAGTAAAGGCTTCGATTAAGGAAAGCAATAAATCGGTTTCACGATGGGCCTGGGGCAGCGAGGTAACGATTGTTCCATTCAACTCTTCTTTGTATAGGACTTTCTTGGCTTCGTTAAATCGGCCGGTCCTTAAATACAATCTTGCTTCTAAATTTCCATCATAATGAACTGCCTTTGTTTTTTGAATCCATTTTTCAGCATCTGATGCTTTTCCTAAGTTTAGTAGATTCTCAGATAGCAATTGATAGAGTTTACCTCTTTCTGCACCTGAACTCTTACATTTTTCCCTGTAGGCAATCGCCTCATATAAAAGCTTTTCGGCATGATGGGGCTGAATCGTATCTAAATAAATCTTCGCTTTCCCTTCCAGTGCCATACTCATTCCAAGGGCATCTTGCTTTTTTTCTGCACCATTAAAGCCCTTTTCATAATAAGCCTCGGCCTCTTGGTATTGGGAACGATAGCGATGAATTTCCGCTTTTAAATACCAAAGAAGGTAGTACGTTTCCATCTCCGCTTCTGGTAGAATCGTTAATTGATCATGCAGGCTCGCCAATTTTCCACTTTCAAGCATCCTTAAGCCGTTCTCTTGTAAGATGGAAGCAATCGCTTGATAGTGATTGATTTTTTTATAATGATGAAGTGCCTCCTCCCACAATTGTCTTTTTTCATAAAAACGGGCACATTTTTCGTGAAGGACCGCATAATGATTCGGGTTATTTTTTTGAAAAATATTTTCAAGAAAGTCTTTAAATAAGGCGTGATAACGATAATGGTTCATGCCAATCTTCTGGATAAATAAATTCCGGTCTTTCAATTGTTCAAGCAATCCGGAGGCTCCATGAAGGCCAATGACTTCATCGCAAATTTCTTCCTCTATTTCTTCAAATATCGACGTTTGCTCGAGGAACTGCTGGATCATTGGCGGCTGTTTTGAAAAAACCTCCATCACTAAATACTGAAAAAAATCCTGAAGGGAGTGTGAAGAGTGTTCAAAAAGCTCGGTAATGTCTTTTTTTAGCGGGATTTGCTGGGCAATCATGCATAAGGCGATTACCCAGCCCTCTGTCATCTCGTAAATCGTTTGTAAATGCTCGGGCTCGACTTCTAATCGATAAAGATCGGTTAGCAGCAGCTCCATTTCTTCCATCGTAAGGACTAAGTCTTCTCTTGAAAGTTCTAATAACTGACCACAAGCCTTCATCTTCGTCAGATATTTCCATCCCGGGCGGCTGCGGCTCGAAAGGACGATATGTAAATTGGCGGGGATGTGTTCAAGCAATTTTTCCATCCAGCTGTTGATTGTATAAGAATGTTCTATTTGATGAAAGTCATCGAGGATCAAGGTAATCTCGGAATCGATCGCGAGAATTTCATTGATAAAAAGGGTAGATAATACACTCAATTCCTCATCGCGGATATAGCGGTCCATCGTGTCAATATAGGCAGATAATTCCTCACCGAAATCAGGGAGAACTGTGCGGATGGAATGGATGATATAGGAGAGAAAAGGAAGAATGTCATCATCCATCGACGAAATGGAGTACCAGCAGCCCGGGATTTTTTCATCCTTCATAAAGAGGGCAAGTGCCGTACTTTTTCCATAGCCTGCTCCAGAATGAATGATCGTCAGCGGAAAGTCAGGGATCTTCTTTAGTTTCCTAGTAAGCTGTGCCCTCCTGATAAAGTCCTCCTTCACGGCTGGAATCCGCAGTTTTGTTTGAATAATCGGCAGCTTCAATTCTAAATCCCCCCTCTCCATTTACACAATATTTACACTATTTTATCATAGAAAAAGCGATATGTGTACGAGTTTGGAGAAAACAAATAGGCTATATTTTCCAAGAAATATGACATGGTCTCCCTAGAGCTGGTCAATAGATAAAGGGCGGCCAGTGGCAGCCCTTTTCTCGATTAGTAAACTTCAACTACTTTTACCCTGCTTCCAAAATAATCGATATGGAGAGGTTTCACAGTCATTTCCTGAAAAACTGCTTGTAAATCTAGTGACAGCTGCCTTCCATTTCCTTTTTCGGTAAAGCAAATAACGGTCGGTCCAGCACCACTCAAGGCCACTCCGAAAGCACCATTGGATTTAGCTGTTTTTTCAATATCATGAAATGAGCGAATCAGCGGTTTTCGGTAAGGCTGATGTAAAATGTCTTGTTCCATCATTTTTCCTGCCAGAGACCAGTTTTGACTTAATAGGGCTGCAATCATAAGATTAGCAGTGGACGAAGCTTGGACGGCATCACGACGAGAATAGGCTGCTGGCAAAACGTCTCGTGATTCCTTCGTCAATAGAATTTCTTGCGGGATGACTACAACTATTTCTATAGGAAGATTTGTGAATGACAGCATATCCACTTCGTTTTGCTGATAACACCCAACCACTAGTCCACCATAGAGAGAGGCACCCACATTATCCGGATGGCCCTCCATCTTAGTAGCAAGGAGGAGCTTTTCCTCCTTGGTTAAACTTAAGCCGCCAACAACGTCTGCAAGCTCAATCCCGGCGATAATCGCGGCGGCACTTGAACCAAGCCCTCGTGCTAACGGGATATCACTGTTGATGTTAATTTTACACGGGGGTAATTCAACGGAATAGGTTGCTGCTGTCTTAATCGCAACCTGGCAGATAAAATGCTCCTCATTAGTTGGAAGATCCTTCAGTTCCTCACTTAAAGAATAACATTCCCACTTATCATTTTGCTCCACTTCCAAAGTTAAATACAAATCAAGGGCAAGTCCAATCGAATCAAAGCCCGGCCCAAGATTTGCCGTACTCGCAGGTACTTTGATAACAAAACGGTCTTTTAGAGTCATCCACGGACAACTCCTCGAATATGTTCGGTCACTGCCCTTTCATCATTTGGCAATCGGACCGGCTTAACGAGACTGCTTTCTATCGCCGTATCCGGGTCCTTCAAGCCATTCCCAGTAAGGACAGCTACAATCTTTGTTCCTTTAGCAATTTTTCCAGTTTGGATACTTTTATAAACACCTGCGATGGAGGCACAAGATGCCGGTTCAGCAAAAACACCTTCAGAGGCGGCTAACTTTTTATAGGCAGCGACAATTTCTTCGTCACTGACTTCATCAAAAAGACCATTGGATTCTTGAACTGCGGATACAGCTAAATCCCAACTTGCCGGGTTTCCGATTCGAATTGCTGTGGCAATCGTTTCTGGGTTTTCAAAGACACGGTTATGAACAAGTGCGGCGGCACCTGCAGCCTCAAAACCAAACATCCGTGGTAAGCCAGCCTCCTTTTTATAGGCATATTCTTTAAATCCTTTCCAATAAGCACTGATATTACCGGCGTTCCCAACTGGAATCGCTAAAATATCTGGAGCATCACCAAGCTGATCGCATACCTCAAAGGCCGCTGTTTTTTGCCCTTCTAATCGGAATGGATTCACGGAATTAACGAGCGTAATTGGTTCTTCCCCACTAATATTTCGCACCATCTTCAGCGCTTGATCAAAATTTCCTTCAATCGAGATGATTTCCGCCCCATACATCATCGCCTGGGCAAGTTTGCCGAGGGCAATTTTCCCTTCGGGTATGACGATGATACAGTTTAAGCCTGCCCGCGCCGCATAGGCAGCAGCGGCAGCAGAAGTGTTCCCAGTTGAGGCACAGATGACCGTTTTACTGCCCTCTTCGACTGCCTTGGCAACAGCCATGACCATTCCCCGGTCTTTAAAGGATCCTGTCGGATTCGCCCCTTCCATTTTCACATAAAGCTCGACATCCCATTCTCGAGACAGTCGTTCGAGCTTTATTAACGGGGTATTTCCTTCATTCAATGTAAGTTTTGGAGTCTGATTGTTGATTGGTAAATACTCTTTATAGGCTTCTAGCAATCCTGGCCATCTCATAACGATTTCCTCACCACTCTATACGCACTTTTTACTTCCTTTACTGCCTTTAAATCATATAACTCTAGTAAAATTTTATCGTAATTAGTTAGCGAAGCTTTGTGCGTAACTAAGACGATTTCCGATGTTTCATTTTTCTTAATTGGCAGCTGAAGTATTTTTTCAAAGCTTACGCCGTATTTTGCAAAAATGGCAGTAATATCCGCAAAAACGCCAACCTCATCCTGTACGTGAATCCGCAAGAAATATTTTGAGAACTGTTCTTCATTGTCCTTTAACAGCTTAGGATATTGCGGTGTGACGGCGCTGCGGCCATTTACACCTAATCTTAGATTTTTCATAACACCAACCAGGTCGGAAACAACTGCTGTTGCTGTCGGCAGGCTTCCGGCGCCAGGACCATAAAACATCGTTTCCCCGACTGCTTCGCCGTAAACGTAAACGGCATTATATTCATTTTGCACGGAGGCAAGCGGATGATTATTAGACAAAAAGGTAGGAGCTACACTAACCTCGACTTTTTCACCTTCACGATGAGCATAGCCGATTAGTTTCATGGTATAGCCTAATTGTTTTCCATACCGTAAGTCTTCTTCGGTAATGCTCAAAATACCACTTACCTTCACATCATCTAAATCAATGTGCATCGAAAAACCTAATGTCGCCAGGATCGTCATTTTGCGGGCGGCATCTAAACCTTCGACATCTGAAGTTGGATCCGCTTCGGCAAACCCAAGGTCCTGGGCTTCTTTCAGAACTTCATCATAGGAGCGGCCTTCATCACTCATTTTCGTTAAGATATAATTCGTTGTTCCATTTACAATCCCCATCATTTGAGTAATTCTATCGGATGCTAGCCCATCAACAAGGCCCCGTAAGATGGGAATGCCTCCGGCCACACTTGCTTCATAAAAGAGGTCACAGCCATGCTCGGAAGCAACCGTTAACAGCTCTGAACCGTGCAGGGCCATCAAATCCTTATTCGCGGTTACTACATGCTTTCCATTGCGGAGTGCAGTGATTAAATAGTCTTTTGTTTCCTCTACTCCGCCCATTACCTCGATAACCACATCTATTTCCTTATCACGGAGAATTTCGTCGGCGTTTGATGTTAATAGCCCGGTTTCGATTTCAACCGGTCTATCCTTATGTAAATCTTGAACAAGGATTTTTTTAATGATAACCGGACAACCCACTTGGTGGATTAATTTATCCTGGTGATTTTTGATAATTTTGACAACTCCTGAACCAACTGTGCCTAAACCTAATAACCCAATTGAGATGGCTTTCACTCGTTTCCCCTCCTGCATTTGTCCACCTGTGACGTACAAATGTTTTTCTGTTGTAGACATTATATGATTCTCTGAATATTTTTACAATAGCTTTGTTTTCTTCAATTACTATGTAATCGCTTACTATTGCGTCATACATGGAATACTATTTTAGGCAAAAATTTTTTCTGCTTTATCTCTTTACAATACTGAAGGTATCGTTGTAGAATAGTCCCTATATTTAGTTAATTTTTGAAATTTCAATCAACTTGGGTTATGATATGGATGAAAAGTGATGATGAAGACGGCATTAAGAAAATGCTTCAGAGAGCCGGTGGCTGCTGCGAACCGGTGCAATTTCTTAATTCATGCTAACCAGAATTTACGCGAGGATTTTCTGATTAGAATACAGCCCAGCCCTTCTGAACTGGCAGCTGAAAGCTTGAAGTAGGCTAGCCCGGTAAAAACCGTTATTTTGTTAAGGCTGCATGTATTTTTCTTGCGGCAAAAGAGGGTGGCACCACGCGTTTATTCACGTCCCTCATAACAGGATTATTCTGCCTGTTATGAGGGACGTTTTCTATTTTAAGAGCAAAAGTTCCAAGGTCCTTCGGCGCTAATACCTAACAAAAATTTGAAAGGATGATTTCGATGTTACTTGATCAGCAATACTTATTCGCCCCTGGTCCAACACCGATTCCTGATCGCGTGAAAGCGGCGATGAATCAGCCAATGATTGCCCACCGCAGCCAAGAATTCCCTACATTACTTGAAGATGTTGCAACCCGCCTAATGCCTGTGTTTGGTTCAGAAAATCCTGTTACCGTTCTCGCTGGAAGCGGCACTTCCGCATTAGAAGCAGCGGCCGCTAATGTGATTGAAGAAAACGACGAGGTCGTGGTGGTGGTTGCTGGCGCTTTCGGTGACCGGTTTGCTTCGATTTGCGAGACCTTTGGCGCTAATGTCCACCGCTTGAACATTGAATGGGGGGCGGCGTGTAAACCTGAGCAGCTGGAGGAATTTTTGCAGTCGATTCCAAAAGAAATAAAAGCAGTTTTTGCAACCTATTGTGAAACGTCAACTGGGGTTCTTAATCCGATAAAAGCATTAGGGGAGGTTGTAAAGAAGGTAACCAATGCCCTTTATATTGTTGATGGTGTAAGCTGTATCGGCGCTGTCCCTGTAGATATGAAGGGATGGAATATCGATATTCTCGTTTCCGGCTCACAAAAAGCGCTCATGCTCCCGCCGGGACTAGCGTTTGTTGCGATGAATGATGAGGCGAGAGAGGTGATTCGCAGCTGTAAGGCGCAACGGTTTTATCTCGATTTAAATCGCTATCTAGCATCCTATGAAACTGACAAATCTACCCCCTTTACACCTGCCGTGTCACTCATTTACGGGGCCCAAGAGGTTTGCCGTATGTTTGACGAAGAAGGTTTTGATAATGTAATTAAAAGGCATTTGCTTTTAAAAGAGATGGTTCGGGAAGGCTTAAAGGCGATTGAACTACCGCTATTGACATCTGATGAAGATGCATCGCCAACTGTTACGGCTGTTAGAACGATTGATGGACCATCAAAACAAATCAAAAAATTGCTTAAAGATAAATTTGCGATTACGGTTGGCGGCGGCCAGAAAAAATTGAAGGGTGAAATTTTCCGAATCGGCCATATGGGGTATTGTACGCCGTTTGATGTCATAAAAGTATTAGGAAGCATTGAAATGACCTTGAAATTTTTAGAAGGAAAAAATGTGTTAGGTATTGCGGTGAAAAGAGCTGAGGAGGTTTGGATAAATCATGTATAAAGTACTGGTAACCGACGGAATTAGCCATACAGGTTTGGTCAGTTTAATGGAACATCCGCATTTTATTGTGGAACGGCAGCCGACTCTTCCTGTTGCAGAGTTGAAAAAGATTATTGGTGGTTACGACGCCCTGATCGTAAGAAGTCAAACAAAGGTAACTGCCGAATTGCTGGAAGCTGCCGGCCGGCTCCGCGTTATTGCCAGGGCTGGTGTTGGTGTTGATAATATTGACGTCAATGCCGCGACCCGCAAAGGAATCATCGTTATTAATGCACCCGGCGCCAATACGATTGCCGCTACCGAGCATACATTGGCGATGATGCTGTCTTTAGCGCGAAAAATTCCTCAAGCCCATCAAAAAACAGCGGCTGGCGAATGGGACCGCAACTCCTTTAAGGGTGTGGAGCTGTATAAAAAAACACTCGGTGTTATTGGGATGGGGAAGATTGGGACGGAGGTTGCCAAACGGGCTAAGAGCTTCGGCATGAACATATTAGGGTTTGACCCATACTTAACGGAGGAGCGGGCGAAAAAATTGGGATTCACCAAAGCAAGCCTTGATTTAATTGCCGCGGAATCCGATTTTATTACGATTCATACGCCGCTGACCAATGACACTAGAGGGCTTGTGAATGATGATTATTTGCGAAAAACAAAAAAAGGTGTCCGCTTTGTCAATTGTGCCCGCGGCGGTGTGATTGACGAGAAAGCGTTGGTTAGAGCGATTCAAGCTGGGCATGTAGCAGGTGCGGCACTCGATGTTTTTGAGAAGGAACCGGTTGCAGATGTAGAATTACTGCAAAATCCAAATATCATTGTGACGCCGCACCTCGGGGCTTCAACGGTTGAGGCGCAGGAGAAAGTGGCCCAAGAGGTAAGTGCGGAAATTATCGAGATTTTTGAAACACAGTCGATTCAGAATGCGGTCAATATGCCGCAAATGTCCGGGGAAACTCAGGCAAAACTCCAGCCCTATTTACTGCTTGGCGATCAAATGGGGCAGCTCGTAATTCAGTTATTAAACAAGCAGGCCCCTGCAAAAATTGAAATCAATTATTATGGTGATTTAATTGATGAGGATACGGAATTGCTAACACGCACGCTGTTGAAAGGCGTATTATCCTATCATTTAAGTGATTCTGTCAATTTGATTAATGTGCTTCATCTCTTGAAAGAGCAGGGCGTTTCCTATAATGTTGCGAAAAATGCTACTAATAAAGGCTTTGCAAATTATATGGAGCTTTGTGTTTCTAATGGTCTGGAAACAGCGCGGATTGGCGCAACTGTCTTAAATGGTTACGGCGCGCGAATTTTAAAAATCAACCAGTACCGAATTGATGTGAAGCCGGAAAAATACCTGTTATATATTAAGCACCGCGATGTGCCGGGGATGATTGGCAAGGTCGGATCGCTGTTAGGCGATTATGGAATAAATATTGGTACGATGCAGGTAGGGCGAACTGAGGTTGGCGGTGAGGCCATCATGGTATTAACACTCGATAAAACCATGGGCTCGAATGTCATAGGTGAACTAACGTTAATTGAGGGGCTAGAGGAAGCACAATTATTGGAGTTAACCAATGTGGATACGTTTGAACCGGGACGTGTGGAGCCGGAGTTGGAAATTGTGGAGAGTGTTTAGTCAGTGGAAAGAGGGATTGCGATGTGGGCAATCCCTCTTCTTTTTCCAGGAGGCAGCGCGGTTTTTATGATTCGCCGATAGAATGCTTGAATTGGAGGTTAGTATAAAAAGTAGACACCGGCTTTGGCGTCATGTTTAAATCATATCAAGACGAAAAAGGACGTGTCTAACATGGCGAAAAAAAACACCTATCCAAAAGAATTTAAAGAATATGTTACCAAGCTA
The DNA here is from genome assembly GCF_044754175.1 of Neobacillus sp. NPDC093127. Lineage (NCBI taxonomy): Bacteria > Bacillati > Bacillota > Bacilli > Caryophanales > Bacillaceae > Neobacillus > Neobacillus sp. NPDC093127. The sequence goes on along the minus strand of NZ_JBIVOP010000002.1, from coordinate 414,515 downwards.
GTAGTTCTAGATGGCCGAAAGATAGTTGATATTTGCCAAGAGCTCAATATCCCTTACGATACCCTACAAAAGTGGGTGGCCAGTTATCGCAAGAAACAACAGGAAGACGAGCACTTAAGGCAGAACCAGCTCATGACCGCTTCGGAATACAAAGAGCTGTATGAAACAGAGCGACGTAAGAAACTTGAGCTTGAGGAGGAGGTGGCTATTCTAAAAAAGGCCATGCACATCTTCACGCAAGGAAAGAACTAAGGTTTGAATTCATATATGCTCACAAAGAGGAGCACTCAATCGTGAAGATGTGCAAGGTACTTAATGTCTCAACGGCTGGTTATTATAGGTGGCGAAAGCGTCAGGAAGACGATAAAACTGAAAGGGATAGGTTTAATCAACTTCTTGACGATAGAATCTTATTCCATTTCAATGACAACCTTGGCACTTACGGCAGTCCAAGAATTCATCATTTGCTTATAAGGGAGGACTTAAAGGTATCTGAAAAGAAAGTAGCCAATCGTATGAGAGAGCTAGGTTTATTTGCCATGCCTCCGAAAAAATATATTCATACTACGGATTCCGATCACGTCAAGAAAGTCTATCGGAACGAGTTGGATCGGAACTTTAGGCCGGAAGCGCCAAACAAGGCGTGGGCCACGGACATTACTTATATCCATACAGGAGAGGGATTCCTTTATCTCAACCCTGTCCTCGACCTGTTTTCACGAAGGGTTATTAGCTACGCGGTTGATGACCATATGGATCAATCCTTGCCACTTCGTGCCTTAAGAAGGGCGATAGCTGAACGGAACCCATCAGAGGGTTGGATCCACCATTCTGACCGAGGTTCCCAGTATTGTTCAACCAGGTATATTGATGAACTCTTAGAGACCAAGGCTACCATCAGTATGAGCCGAAAAGGAACCCCGTATGACAATGCTTGTGTAGAGTCATTTTTTGCCTCACTGAAAAAGGAATATATTTATAAACATGTATTTAAGACCAAAGCAGAAGCAATCGCAGCCATAGATTTTTATATCAACTTTTATAACAGAAAACGTATACACTCAACGTTAGGATACGCCAGTCCAATCGGGTATGAAAAGGCGTATGAAATGGCGCAACGACAAGTCGCCTGTAAAGGCCATATAACCTCTGCGTAAAGGAATAATTGGTTTTTAAATTATTCCTTTGCGCAGAGGCCTCCAAGCGAAGCGCGGAAGTTAAAAAAATACGCCAAATCAAGCCGGATAAATATCTATTTTATTGACAGAAGTCCAGAATTCGCCGATTGAACCTGAAAATTCGCCGATTGAATGCTTGGATACGCCGATTGAACCTGAAAATTCGCCGATTGAATGCTTGGATACGCTCAGAAAGTTCGATGATATTCCCCGATATTATGATTCACTCGTTGAACGCCTGGATTCGCTCGTTGAACAGGGAAATTCGCTCATTGCCCCCGTAAATTCGCTCATTGAACGGGAAAATTCGCCCGTTGAACTTGAAGATTCATTGATTAACTTCGAATTCCTGCTGATATGACGCCTAAATTCCTCGATAGACTCCGATTATTATCGAATTGATTGAATTTTTCCGTAAATAACCACTTACAGGGGTCTAAAAAAATCAAATTTTCCTTTTTTATAAAATCCCTTTCAAATCAAGCACGGAATCAAGAATATAATCTGCACCATGCTGTTCAAATTCACTTCGCGCATCTTTTCCAGACAGGCCTGTTAATACGGCTGCAAACTGACAGCCCATTTGCCTCGCCGCTAGCAGGTCGGCCAAAGAGTCGCCGACTACTAGGACCTCTTCACCATTTTCAATCGGCAGCACCGTATCCAAGCATTCCTGTACAGATGCCTTCTTACCTTTAAGACCCATTATGTAGGTATACGGATGCGGCTTCGATAAGGATTTCCATTCAGGAAGCCCCTTTTCCGCGGCCAAAACCTCATCAGCGGTTACAATCCGATTATCATCAAAATGCTTCAACCAATCTAAATGATGAAATGGTTGGATTGCTTCTAGAGCGGGCCGGCCTGTTCCGATTCCAATCGTGAATCCAGCGCTGGTTAGAAATTGAAAAAGGTCATCAATCTTCTCCCTTGGTGCTAGGGTTGTTTCGTTTGCTAGGAAACCTTTTTTACCTATTTGCACGGAAGGACGCCCAGTGGAAGCAAGGACATTTTCATCGCCAACATACCATTCCTGTGAAACATGCTCACAAATGGACCATAGCTCCCCTTTTAAGAAGTTCAATGTTTCCACCCCAAGCTTTTCTCGTGCCAGTTCATTCAAATACCCGAGCAATTCCTGCTTCATCGCTTGCGAGCGCTCAAAATCCGCCACAAACAAACTAAAATCCATCTTTACCGGATAATTACTCAACACCGTGCCAATCTCTAATAATGTTTCACGATTGATTGGTGCCTGACACCATTTGTTAATTTTTTCAAATTCAGAATCCTTAATTTGCGATAGGAGGTGGATTAGTTGGTGACTGAATGATAGGTAGATCATGTCCCAGTTTGCGTTTAAGCCGCGGGATTTTAATAATTTGAGAGCTTTATCCCCCTTAAATACCTGTTCCCTTATTGCCTTAATTTCAGCTTCATTATAGTCCGTTTTAAACTTTTCACGTGCCAATGCTAAGTAATTACGGCTGTTCAGCAGCTCCCAAACTGTTAAGGCAGAAGCATCAAAATAATGCTCTTCGCTTAAAAGTACCCCATCCACGTCAAACAAAATTGTCTTAATCATCGTCCATCCCCTCTTTCCTAGTCTGCTTTTATACGTTATCGTAACACAGCGGAACAACCTAATGGAAGCATATTGAGACACAGCCTGAGGACCATACCTCAATTGATACAATTTTAACTATTTTAACCAACATTCAAACAAGCCGTCCGCTGGGAATTTCCGGCGGTACGGCTTGTTTTTTAGTTCTCGTAATCCAAGTTCACAATTTGTTTGGTTTACGGCCCATCGGAAGGACAAGTTTTCAAAGATTCAATCCAATCGAGATATATTTCACTTCTAAAAACTCTTCGATTCCGTAATGTCCGCCTTCACGGCCGAGGCCGCTCTCTTTATAGCCGCCGAATGGTGCTTGAACGACTGATGGCAGGGCATCATTCAAGCCAATGATTCCATACTCCAGCTGCTCTGTGATTCTAAAAGAACGGCTTAAATTTTCCGTATACACGTAGGCAGCAAGTCCGTAACAAGAATTGTTTGCCCGTTCAATAACCTCCTCTTCTGTTTTAAAGGTTGTTATTGGAGCGAGCGGACCAAAGATTTCATCCTTCATGCATTCCATTTCATCGTGAATATCAGTTAAAATCGTTGGGGCATAGAAATAGCCGTTTTCAGCAGCAGGTTTAAGGCCGCTGTAAGTGACTTTTCCACCCTTTTTCACGGCATCTTTAACAAGACCGTCTACCTTTTTATAGGCAGCCTTATCAATTAATGGACCGATATCCGTATCCTCTTCCAGCCCATTACCTACCTTAAGCTTTTCTAATTCTGCTTGGAACAGTTTAATAAATGGCTCAGCTACCCCTTCTTGGACGTAAACCCGATTTGTACAAATACAGGTTTGACCTGCGTTGCGGAATTTTGATTGAACGAGCCCAACAGCGGCACTCGCTAAATTGGCATCATCCATCACGATAAACGGGGCATTCCCTCCCAGCTCAAGTGATACCTTTTTTACATTTTCGGCTGCACCGCGCATCAATGTTTTTCCAACCTCTGTTGAACCTGTAAAGGTAATCTTCGTCACCCTTGGATCCTTCAGCCACACCTCGCCAATTTCTGATGATCTTCCAGTAATCACGTTTAACACACCGGCGGGAATTCCAGCCTCATGGGCAAGTTCAACCATTTTCAAGGCCGTAAGCGGTGTTTGGTTTGCCGGTTTCACAACGGCGGTACACCCGGCAGCAAGCGCAGGAGCTACCTTTCTCGTAATCATTGCCGCTGGAAAATTCCAAGGAGTTATTGCCGCAATAACCCCGACTGGTTCCTTCCGTACCAAAATTCGTTTATTCGGGTGAGAAGCCGGAATCGTTTCCCCGTAAATTCGTTTGCCTTCTTCTGCATACCAGGAAATAAACCCATTCGCATACTGGACCTCTCCTAGTGCTTCCTTTAATGGTTTCCCTTGCTCAATCGTCATAATCCGAGCAATTTCATGCTTGCTTTCTTCTATTAAGTGGTACCACTTCATAAGAAGTTGATAGCGCTCGTCTGCTGTTTTTTTCGACCAGATTTTGAAGGCTTTATGAGCGGCGTCAACTGCCTGCTCCGCCTCATAAGCACCACCTGTCGGCACAGCACCGACAACTTTCTTTGTCGCCGGATTGATGACTTCAGTAAATACTTCATAATCATTTCCAATCCACTCACCGTTTAGATACATCGGATAGATTTGGCAGTTCTTTTTTACAGTGTCCATGTTATTCTCTTTCCCCCCTTTATAAATACATACTTAAATAATGACCCGTTTATTCTAGTACTTGTTCTAAAACCTATTTTAAGGGTGCTGACCAATTTATCCATTCCCTCCCCCTAAAATCCTATCTACCTTATTCTACCACTTCATTTAGAATTTTTTAAATTTTTAAAAATTAAAAAAAGCAGTAAAATCCGTAGTTTAGGATTTCACTGCTTTTTTGTATAAATTTTAATTTCCTTGGCATGTTAATAGTATTATTTCGCGAAACGGTGGTTTCCGATTGTTACCGTTACTTCACGAGAGAAAATCCACTTACTTACAGCTGTTTTTGGATTAAAGAAGAATAATGAGCCGTTGCCTTGGCCTTTAAAAGCCAATGCTTCATTTACCGCTTGTTTTGACGAGGCATCAGCCGGCTGGTTAATCGCGCCATTTTGAACTGGTGTAAAAGCATAATAGCCGTTAGACTTTTCATAAATAACACCGTTTATCGTATTCGGAAAATCTTTGCTTGCTACACGGTTAAGAATGACGGTAGCAACCGCTACTTTCCCTGCATATGGTTCGCCCTTAGCCTCTGCATGGACAAGACGTGCCATTAAGTCTTTTTCTGCTGCAGTAACAGTAGAATTTGGGATTACTAGATTTTGACCAACATTAAGTGCACTGCTAGCTGCATTGTTTGCTTTCATTAAACTATTAACTGGAACGCCGAATTTGGCAGCAATTTTATAATACGAATCACCTGATTGCACCTTATGAGTAGTCGTTGCTGCTTCAGTCATTCCGTTTAACGTAAATGCTGACATTGATAGGATTAATCCCGTTGTGATTACTAGTTTTTTAAGTTTATTCATTTTATTACCTCCAATTTGTTATCTCGTTTCCCTACTACTAAGGCTATCAGTTGTAACACTCTTATTCATCGCCCAATAAATGGGAAGTATAAATCAACTAAACTAGCGCCCATCATGAAGGCATTTCTCTATCAATTGGTAGTAATAACCATTGGCTGTTTTTTTCCTAAAAGTTACACACGTGGATAGTAAAGGTACAATTATTACATCGCGTTTCATGGCTGTAATACAAATTTTTGTTGGACTTTTCCACTATATCCTTAAAATAAATAAAGACCTGTCCCTCTCTGCATCATTCGTTAATGCAGCAGGGGCAGGCCTTTCCTATTATTTCCACTTTCTATTTATTAAGCGCCAAGTTTAGGGGCTAAATTTACTGGTTCCTCTTTTGACTTCCCAGAAATAGTAAGCGCGATACCGGCTGCTATTACTAGAGCCACAATCATCATAATGAATGATGAATTGAATGAGCCGGTTGAATCAATCATGTAACCCATTAAGAATGGAGAAATGAAACCTGCAATCGATCCTAAACAGTTAACTGTTGCTGAACCGGATGCCATAATTTTTGCAGGCAGACTGTCAACGACCAGCGCCCAGAATCCCCCTTGGGCTAGGAACATAAAGAATGCTGCAAGACATTGGTAAATGATTACCATAGTTAAGGACGAAGCCTGGAACATTAAAAATAATGCTAAACCTCCAGCTAATGCGTTCGGGATAAATACCCATTTTCGATTTCCTTTCATTCTATCGGATATATACCCTCCTAGAACGATTGCAACTGTTCCTACTAAATACGGTAATGCACTATAGACACCTGTCTTCATTAAAGAGAGACCTTTTTCGTTAATCAGGTAAGATGGAAGCCATGAGGTAAAGCCCCAAAACGTAATATCAAAGAAGAACCAAATAAGTGCCATTTGCCATAAAATTGGCTTTTTTAATAGTTCTTTGAAAGATACATCAGATTTCTTTTTCCCAGAAGCCTTCTCCACCACATCATCTTCGTCTAGCTCTGCAAGTTCCTCTTTGGTTATTTTAGGATGATCTTTTGGATTATCTTTAAACTTGAACCAGATATAAATACCGGCTGCTATTCCTGGAATCCCCATTACGATAAAGACAACACGCCATCCATACAACCCGATGATTGCTGCTGCCACAACCGCTGCTATTGCCGGTCCCAGCGTATTTACGGTAGATTGAATCCCTGTGGCTGTACCGCGCTGCTTACTCGGGAAGTAGGTAGCAATTGCTTTGTATGATCCCCCCGGTAAACAGGCTTCACCTAAACCGAAGACAAAACGAACCAATAAGAACAAAGGATAAGAGAAAATTAATCCTGTTAATGATGTAAAAATAGACCACCAAACAATTGCAACACTTACTATCCGACGGAAACCAAATTTATCTGATAACATCCCGCCGGGAATCTGGAACAATGCGTAGCCAGCAAAGAACATACTTAATAATAATCCTTGAGCTGTCTTATTTAAGTTAAGGTCGTCTCCGATAAATGGCAGGGCAATCGTAATAACCATCCGATCTAGAAATGAAAATAACCAACATAACCATAGGACTAATAAAATTGAATAGCGAACTTTCCATTTTTTCTTTGGCTGTACTTGAGATAAGTCACTCACCAAATTACCCCCTTAAATAACTTCGTAGATTTGAGTCTAAAAATAAAGCGATTTCATTTTCTCAGGAATAACTATAAATTCTAACCTCTCATCTATTCGAAAAGGTTTTTTAACTATTCCCTGATTTCATGATATATAAATGGTTGGACATTTTGTTATATTCGTCACGAAATGAACATAATTAGATATAAAACGTCTTCAAATACATACGAATTGCAGTGAGTAAAGTTAAAAAAACGTTAAAAGGGGGTTAAAAAAACGTTAACCTTTCCATTTAAATATAAAGATAAAATAAAAAACTGGCGAAACCGCCAGTTTTTTTTAAGGATTGGTTAAAAACCTAAGTATTGGCGAACGGTTTTGGCATAGGAGCGGCTAACTGGAACTTTCGATTGATCACAAAAAATTATATTATAAGTGCCATTAAACCATTGTTCTATTTCACTCACATATTTAAGGTTGATAATATAGCCACGATGTACTCTCAGAAAAGAATGATTTTCTAACTTTTGTTCTATTTCATATAGATTTGTATCTATGACGTATTTATCATTTACAGTTTTTACAAATACTTGGCGATTTTCTGTTCCGAAATATAGAATGTTTTCGAAATCTACCAAGATAATCCGCTCATCTTTAACGACAGCTAGCCTATTTATTTTAAGGCTCGGTTTCACTTCTTTAACTGGCTTTGATTGGCCGTCTTCTTTTTTTAATTGATGCCACTCCACTATTCTTTCAATTGTTTGTTCAATTCTTTTTTCGTCAAACGGTTTTAAAATATAATCGACGGCATCAAGCTCGAAAGCTTTGATTGCATATTCTTCGAACGCAGTTGCAAAAACAATGAATGGCGGATTCTTTAATGAACGGAGTTGATGAGCTAATTCAATCCCATTTCCATTTGCCAAATGAATGTCTAAAAAAATTACTTCGGGCTCCAATTGATGAATCTTCAAAATGGCTTGATCTATTTCATCTGCTTCTCCAACGACCTCAATTTTATTACTTTGTAAAAGTATGTCCTTAAGGTCTTCTCTGGCAAACAACTCATCCTCAACCAAGAAAGCTCTTATCACTAGACTCTTCCTTCCTTTCATATTGGAGGGGAACAATGATTGTAATGTTTGTTCCACTGTTAACCTGGCTGTCTATAGAAAAAAAAGCTTCTGAACCAAACACTAATGATAGCCTCTCCCTAATATTTTGTATCGCTATCCCCGCCCCTTTATTTGAAGGAATGGTTTCGCTGCCAATAAACTTCAGCATTTTGCTAGGAATTCCTCGACCATTATCTTTAATTAATAGTCTAAGGAAGCTTTCTTCTTTAATGTCTATCATAATTTCAATAGTTTCCTGTTTACGTCGTTGTGAAAATCCATGAACAATTGCGTTTTCAACAAGAGGTTGAATGGTGAAAGGAGGGATTAGTGCCTTCTTAACTCTTGGATGTACCGTAGTTTTAATGGTAAAACGCTCTGGAAAACGTGCTTGTACTAAAATAAAATAAGCATTTAGAGTCTCCATCTCCTTCTCAATTGGGATTAAAGTCTGACTTGCCGCACTCGTATTATTGCGAAGAAAAGTACTTAAGTGAAGGAGCAGCGATCTCGCAAACAATGGGTCTCTTTTGCAAAGAGCGGAAATCACATTAATTGAATTAAAAAGAAAATGAGGGTGAATTTGGGCTTGTAATGCTTTAATTTTTGCATTTTGCAGCAATTCTTTATGCCGTTCAGCATCCCCTATTTCTAACTGGGTTGAAAACAACATGAGTAATCCTTCCGCTAATTCTAACTCCGCTTCATTCATTTTAAATGGCTTTTTATAATATAATTTTAATGTACCTACAGGTTTTTCGCCCACTACTAATGGGACAATAATGACCGCTTTCAATGGACAATTACTATTTTTCAAGCTAATCGACTTTAAGGTATGTATTTCCCCTTTTTGGAGTACCTCTTTTACTGCGTCTTGATCAGCGTTCCGCAGTAAGTGTCCATATTCTTTCCCTTCACCAACATGGGTTAAAACATCAGTTAAATCCGTAATGGCTACAGAATCAGCCTTTGTATATGTACATAGTATTTGTGCTACCTTTTCGCATGAGAACACATTGAACCCTCTACGAAAAAATGGCAATGTTTTATTTGCGATAAATAATGCCTTTTGGGTTTGAATTGCCTTTACTTTTTCTTCTTCGCGAACCACATTATAGAAGATTAATGCACAGATCCAAATTCCAATTCCATTTACAATGATAATCGGTAAGCCAGTGAATTGAATTAATAATAAAGCCACGTTATGGGATTTCGTAAAGACAGGGATTAAAATAATTTGCAGGAATAAGATTAATACACTTATCAATAAAATAAGCGTCGGCTGCATTCGTTCTTTAATGGTAATTTTCCGATTGATCCAACCCGCTGTTAATCCACCTAATACCGTCAGAATAAAAGTGGCCGTATTAATAAATCCGCCTAAAAGATATCGATGTCCGCCTGCGATAATTCCAGCACCCAATCCGACTGCTGGGCCGCCAAAAAGCCCGCCAATAATTACTCCGATATTACGAGTATCCGCAATTGCCTTAAAGGATTCCAGATTATGCGCCACATCTCCAGATGGTATTTTTGAAACATCGGGATGGATTTCTATCCCTGTATAATTCCCTATTATTCCAAATAAACCAAATACAAAAATCATCACAATTTTACCTTTCCAGCTTAAGTGCTGGTAAATCATTTGCCTAAAGAGATATAGCCGGGTAATTAAGAATGCTATCGTAACAATCATGCACATCCGCCAAATCAGCTGGCTTATTAGATCTAACATGGAAACTTCTCCTATTTTTCAAATTCCTAACTAACTTAATAAATGCGGTGTTTTGGTGCCAAGCTGCCCTTTTCCATAAAAGACGGCACTTGCCGTCTTTTTTACTTTTCCGTTGTTATAAGGGAGTACCCAATACCAGGATAGGTACGAATAATTTTAGAAATATCCTTGCAGCCAGCATCCTTCAGCTTTTTCCGAATTCTCGCAATCGCTACACGCAGGTACTCCACTTCATCTCGGTACTCAGCTCCCCAAACCGACACGAGAATTTGTTCATGACTGACAATTTTGTCGGCATGAATGGTAAGCTGCTCTAGAATCAAATATTCCGTATTGGTAAAGCGCATTTCTTTCTCATCCACAAACACGCGTTTTTGTGCAAGATTTATATTAATTTTGCCTATGGTAATCTTTTTGTCCTCGTGAACGGTCTGTTCGAGATGCGATGTTCTGCGTAATACGGCCTTCACTCTGGCAAATAGCTCTTCAAGCGAGAAGGGCTTTGTTAAATAATCATCGGCCCCAAGTTCAAAGCCTTCCACTAAATCGTTAGAATTACTGCGTGCTGTTAAGATAATGACCGGAACGTTTGAAAATTTCCGCAGTCTTTCAAGAACGGTGAACCCATCCATGTTCGGCATCATAACATCAAGCAGGACTAAATCAAGTTCATGCAGGTCAAAATGATCAAGAAACTGTTCACCATCTGAAAACGTTTCTACTTTATATCCAAGAGAGAGTAAATTGGCCTTTATGAATCGGACAATTTTTGGTTCGTCATCTACGATTGCAATTTTATGATTCATAAATACCTCCTAGATCTTCCTCGTTAATCGGGAGCTTCATCGTAAAAATACTTCCCTTTCCGGGTTCACTTTCTACTAGTATATCACCCTTATGCTCTTTCATTAATCCAAGGCAAATCGATAGACCGAGGCCCGTTCCTCCCGTTTTCCGCTGCGGCGAATTGTCGACCCTATAGAAACGATCAAAGATTTTTTTGCAAAGTTCCTTTGAAATCCCAATTCCGTTATCCTTAACATGAATAAATACATCATGGGGCCCTGCCTCCACAGTTAATAAAACCTGTTTCTCAGGTAAGTCATTGTGCACAAGTCCGTTCATAATTAAATTTAGCAGCACTTGTTGAAGACGCTTTTTATCTCCATAAAGCAATGGAATCTGTGAACTATTACTTTGATCATACCGGACCTTATTACCAATTTCACGGGGCAGTTGATCTAACGTATTGGAAATCAACTGTGAAATTGGAAAATAACCCTTATTTAAAGACATGGTTCCCATTTCGATTTTCTTGATATCGAACCAGACAGAAATTAAATCCTGCAGATGCAAAATATCTTCATGGATTCCCTGTAAAAGCTCCACTTTGAAGTCTTCATCCCAGTCCGCATCCCGCCTCATTAGCGTTTCCACGCTGCCGCGGATGCTCGTAATCGGTGTCTTAAATTCATGGCTGGCGATCGTAATTAAATTGCTCTTTAGCTGGTCAATCTCTTCCTCTTTCGTAATGTCACGAAGTAAATAGCCATTACCAATAAAGCCTGTTTCAGAATACACACTAAATTTGTTCAACATAATATATTTTAGCTGATTCTCAAACTCAAGCGTCAGTTTTAATGTTATATCCTCTGATTGTAATAACTCATCCACTTTATTATTTTTCGAAACACTTACCTTTTGGATGAAAGCAATTAAATCTACTTCTGTTTTAAGGCTATCTGACCCAATTCCGCTAAAAAGATGACTAGTAACAAATTCATTTTGGTAAACAATATTTTTATTGTTATCAACTAGGATAATTCCTTCAGACATACTTTTTAATACAGCATGCAGCCGGGCATGCTGGTCCTTATCTTCCTCAAAATTGAATTTTCCTTTATTCATCATTGCAAATTGTACTTCTGACTCCTTCATTTATTAGTTGCCTCCTATCCTAAAAATTCTCTCCGACGACCATGATTATTAAAAACCCCTATATGTTTTTTACATACAGGGGCTAAATAGTAGTTTAGTTATTTGTTACTGCTGCTTCACTTTTCATTACGATACGTGTTCCAGTTTTTCCTTGAAGAGCATCCTGAAGTTTATCAATCGATGTAATGATAACGTTCTTTCCGCCTTTTTGCAGGAATAAAACGGCTGCCTCAATTTTCGGCCCCATACTTCCCTTTGGAAAATGACCTTCATCCATATAGCGTAGTGCATCATCAGCTGTCATTTCTAATAAATTTTGTTGCTGTGGTTTGCCAAAATGAATGGCAACTTGTTCCACACCCGTTAAGATAAATAAATAATCTGCATTGATTTCAGCAGCAAGCAGTGCACTTGCAAAGTCTTTATCGATGACAGCTTCCGTCCCTTTAAGCATACCGTTATTCTCGATAACAGGAATTCCGCCGCCGCCAGCAGTAATAACGGTAATGTCCTTCTCAAGCAGCGCTTCAATTGCCTCTTTTTCAACAATTTTGATTGGCTTCGGAGAAGCCACTACACGTCTGTATCCTCTACCGCTGTCTTCGATAAAAGTTAGCTTTTCAGTTTTAAGTATTTCTTCCATTTCTTCCTTAGAATAAAATGGTCCAATTGGTTTAGTAGGAGTTTCAAAAGCGGGATCATCTTTAGAAACAATTGCTTGTGTAACAACGGTTGCAACTGTCTTACTGATATTACGCTCAACCATTTTATTTCTAAATGCCTGCTGAATTAAATACCCCAAGTTGCCTTGAGTTTCCGCATCACACACATCTAAAGGATAAGCTGGAACGACTGATTCAGCCATTTTAGTTTTAATTAACGTATTGCCAACTTGTGGTCCATTTCCGTGAGTGATAACAACTGTGTGGCCCTGTTCGATTAACCCGAGGACAGGTTCACAGCTTTCATTAATATTTTTCTGTTGTTCTTCAATCGAACCCTTTTGTCCTTCTTTAATAATTGCATTGCCGCCGATAGCTAGGACAATTTTACTCATGTAACATCTCTCCAATGTTGTAATATAATTTTATTGTTCATTTGGGTTTTTAAAGGCCAGCATCCCGATAAGAATACCGAATAGTGTATCCAATCCCGAACTGTGGCCGACTTCAAGCAAGTTCTGAAAGGCCTTATTGAAAGTAGAATCATCACCACTGGCAAGTGCGTTCACCAACTCGGTAACGGTTGAGCCAAATTCATGCCGAATCGCATACCGTAAGTATTCCCTGCTCACATCCGTTGTGATTGGTTCACTCTCCAGCAGCTCTGAAAGCTGTTGGTAAAATAGTGCAGAAATAAAATGGGAAGTGGCATCAAAAGCTAGTAACCCGACAATCAAGTCGTCACCTGATGGGGTCAGACCTTTTCCCCTGCCAAGGAAAAACCTAAGAGTTTTCTCAATTAGATAATGGTCACTCGACATTACCACTTCAATCAGCATAACCAAATAGGATTCAGGTGCGAACCACTTCTTTTCGCCGATATCATTAAACCTTTGTAAAAATTGATTGATATCAACATCCAACCCTGATAATTCTTCCACAGTGGTTAACTGCGAGCAAAGTTTTTCAAAACTGATATCGAAGACCTGGTTGTTTTTTAAAGAGGTTAACTCATTTTTAAAACGGTGACCCTTTTCCAGGCTGATTGAAAGGCTTGAAAATTCCAAAGAATTCGTTCTCGGATTCCAGAAAACGGTTTCTCCATTATTTACGACTGAAACGGCCCTTAAAGTATCTTCTTCTAGAAGATGAATCCCAAATGGAAGCAGCCCGTTTTTTTTATTGCCAATAAAAACGAGAGAATCCTCCATTTTAATATTGAAGCCATTTTTAAAAATACTATGAACCTGACCATTGCCCTTTTTAGAAAGAAGGAGAGGAATTAGATCACTATATTCCTCTCCAAAAAGAGTACTCTTCTTCATTTATTCTGCTGCTGGTTCAATTAAGCCAAGTTTAACTGCGTAAGCATCGATTGCTTTTTCAAAGCAAGCTAATGGAGCACGAACAGTACCTGCACCGATTTGTCCTACACCTGCTTCTTTATGAGCAATACCAGTGTTGATAACAGGCTCGATTCCAGTTTCAACAACTTTTCTTGCATCAATTCCAAGACAAGAACCTTTGAAATCCCAAGTTGGAATGGAGAAGTTTGAGTTATGGTCAATACAAATTTCCATCATATCATTGCTTGTTTTAACTGCATCGTCCATACCGCCAGCACCTACGAAGCGTGTAACACCAGGAGCAGCGATCATTGCAAAACCACCGACACCGAATGTTTCAGTGATTGCACTGTCACCCATGTCAGGGCAAGCCATGTTTTGATCATATCCAGTAAAGAATAGACCTTGTGGTGTATTAACAGGTGCTGTAAACCATTGATCACCCATACCTGCAATACGGATTCCGAACTCATAACCGTTACGGCACATTGCTGTTACAACAGTACCATGCTGGATTTGTCTTGCTGAATCCATTACTGCTTTCGTTGAAGCCATTGCAATATTTAAGAAATATTGATCTGTATCTGCTAAGAATTGAATAACATCTTGTTTGTCTTTATCAGCAACATCCGTTTGTAAAATATATGGAACGATTTCTTTTAAGAAAATAAGAGAACCAGCAATGTTACGTTGGTGGAACTCATCACCCATTGTAATTGCTTTTGCCATCATAACGTTAACGTTTAATCCGTCACCTTTAACTTTAATTGCCTTAGATAGTGTTGGTCCAAGAATATCTCTGAACCATCCTAGTCGGTTTATTACTTCCTCAGAATAAGCTCCGAAACGTAGAACTGCTCCAATTCCTTCATTCATTGTGCAATACGCGCGGTTGCTGCTGTCACGATTTTCTACAACAAGCACAGGCATGTTCCCGGATGTAATTCCACCCATTGGGCCGACCGCATCAACATGGTGACATGGAATGAATTCAATTTCGCCATTTTTAAGCATTGCAAATGCTTCATCAGCGTTCGATGCCCATCCCTCAAAAAGGGTAGCTCCTACACATGATCCTTGCATCGGACTTGTCATGTTTTCCCATTTAATAGGTGGTCCTGCATGTAGTAATACTTTGCCATTTAATTCTTTAATAACAGATTTAGCTGGAACAACATCCGTTAAAAATGGTGCGCCTGATACAACTTTATCGATAACCGCTCGGTTTGCTTCATCAAGTGTTTTAAATTGTCCGTACATTATGCTTTCCTCCTGAAAATTCAATGTTAGTGCAAATTCGTTTAGCCTTTGGTTTAGCGAAGTACGCTTAAGACTTTGCGCATTCTTTCATTACCACCGGCTACTGGACGCCAGTCGAATTGAACAGCTCTCCCGCCGTTAGCTGTAATAGATTCTGTGAATTTCTTTAAACCTACGTTGATCACGCTTGGCTTTTCGTTCAGGAATTTTTCAATTGCTGAAGAAACGCTGATTTCAGCTTTTGCAGCCTCAGCTTTTGCAGGAACAACTTCTTTATCTGCTTCTTCAACTTTGATATCAAGCATCGCTAAAGCGGTGCGAATTGCTTGGTTATTACTGTCTCTTAAAATAACCCCAGCTTTTTCAAGTTTTGATTTTTGTTCTTGAATGTTTTGTGGATCTTGATCTGTTCCACATACAGTCGCAATAAAGTAAATATTTCTGCCGTTTTCCTGTGCCGCTTTTTGAATTTTTTCAATACCAGGAAGTAACGCGCCTGCCATATCTTCATGTGAACCGTAACCAAGAACAACATCGAATAGGATAATCGCTGTTTGCTCATCCTGCGCTGCTTTTTGGAAGAATTCAATTCTTGTATTAGGGTCAATCATTGGGTGTGGTTTACCTTGTGTGTAAATATCATCACCTAGGTCAGCTACTTCAAAGCCATTTGCGTTTAATAGATATCCATCCTCATGATGTTCGCTTTTTCCAAGTCCAAGACCTCTGCTAATAAGTGTTGCTGCTTCATATCCAAGCGTTCCGCCGGAATAAAGTCCCTTAATTGTTTTTTGTTCAGGCTTTAAGTTTACTGCCGGCACATCAAGAGTTGCTTGATAATAGTTCGCTTTAACAGCATTTCCTTTTGCTAAATCTACTGAGATTGCAGCCGTTTCTTCAAGTGTATTTGCATAATAAATATTTCCTTCATGTGCATGAGGCTCTTCGCCAAGGAAAATCGCAACAACTGGTTTTGAAACGCTTTGAAGTAATTGAACAACCTCATCACGTACTTCTTTAGCAGGCGGCTTAGAAATAAGTGTGATTACTTCTGTTTGGCTATGGTTTGCTAAACCTCTGATTGCATCTAGCATAGTAATCGCGCCAATTTTATCAGAAAGGTCGCGGCCACCTGTACCAATTGCGTGAGTAACACCGCCGCCAAGACGGTCGATTTGAACTGTTACTTCCTGAATACCAGTTCCGGAAGCCCCAACAATACCAATATTCCCTTGCTTTACAACGTTTGCAAATGCAAGCGGTACACCGGAGACAATTTCAGTACCACAGTCAGGACCCATAACAAGAAGGCCTTTTTCATGCGCCTTTTCTTTAATACGGCGCTCATCTTCAATTGACACGTTATCACTAAAGATTAAGACATGCATGTCATTGTCAAGTGCTTTCTCAGCTTCTTCAGCCGCATATTGACCTGGAGTAGAAATAAGCGCAATATTTGCATTTGGTAAAGCTTTAAGTGCCTTATCCCATGTACGTACTGTTTCGAATTCTTCCTTGCTTCCTGCAATTGCTTGATTGTTTAAATATTGATCAACCTCGTCAAGAACTTCTTGAATTTTTTCTTCTGAATCTGTATCAACAACAATACACATATCATTGGCAGCAGCTTTTCCAAGCTCTTCAGTATAAAGGCCGGATGTTTTGAAGATATCTTTATTGGCAGGAGTACCCATCATAATTTGGACTTTGTTAATCCCGTCCATAGTAGAAATTTTATTGGTGAGAAGCATCAGGTTTACTGAATCCTGGTAGGAATTCTCTTTGATAATCGTATAAAGCATTAATGAATGCACCTCTTTAATTTATTTTTCGCTTCCATTACAAGCGGTAATTTAAATCATTTGTTCCTCTGTAATGGTATGTTTTTTTCCCTTGCAATGTAATAAAAAACAGTGCCTATACATTAAAAATTCGTTAAAACAATTTTAGTTATACTCTTATGAATTTTCACTCTTTAACCAATTTAAAAGAGCGGCTATAATTGGAAGCCGCCCTTTTAAAAGAAATTATTTACGATTATTTTGCAAAAGGGCTTTTATTATCATAAGCGTTGTTGTGAACAACATCTGACGTTAAATATTCGTAAATATGATCGACGATTTCAATACCGTCTTTTTCAGATTTATTTTCTCTTTCTGCACTTCTTTGTCCAGGATAGTAAACTTTATCAAATCCTGTAGCTGGCTTAATATCATTCAGATCTTTCATTGCTTGAGCAACACTTTCTTTAAAAGCATTAATTCCTGCAAAACGTTCTGGATCAATGACAATATGCAGCTGACCAAGATTTCTACCTTCAGTTAAATCATGATACATCGAACTTACCTTATTTCCGAATGGAAGGCCTAACAGGATTCCGGATAATACGTCAACCATCATCATTAGCCCGTATCCTTTTGGACCAGCGATTGGTAACAACGCATTGACTTTAAATGGATCTGTTGTATTTTCGCCATTGCTGTCTACAGCCCAGCCTTCAGCAATTGGTTTGTTTTTGGATCTGGCATCAAGAATTTTCCCCCATGCCTGAACGGTTGTTGCCATATCGATAATAATATGTTCTCCATTCTTTCCAGGAGCCGCAAATGCAATAGGGTTCGTACCATAATAAGGCTCAGCTCCACCAAATGGTACTGCCATTGGGTCAGATTGACAAAGGGAAATCGCAACCAAGTCTTTATCAGCAGCTTGTTGTACAAAGTATGATAGGGCACCACTATGTCCCAAGCGTCTCATACCTACAATAGCAACTCCATTTTCCTTAGCCATTTTAATCGCTTCGTCCATCCCTAATTTGGCCACAACTTGACCTGCTCCATTATCACCGTCGAAAATCGCTGTGCATGGGCCTGTTTTCGTAAACTCAAAATTAGGATTATGAGTTGTACCACCCTTTGCAATTCTTTCAGCGTAATACTCTACCCGCATAGCCCCATGTGAGTGATATCCTCGTGCATCAGCATGAACAAGTACATCCGCTACAATACCAGCATGATCCTCTGTTAAACCTGCTTTATGAAGCTTTGTGACAATTAAATCCTTTAATTGCTCTTTTGTTACCCTCATCCCTAAACACCTCTTTAGTTATTGTAGGTTTTATAAATGTAACTATTCAGCAAATGGGTTTTTGTGATCATATTGATTGTTATGGATGGTATCAGAGATTAAATATTCATAAATATCATCAACGATTTCAATCCCTTTTTCCTTGTATTCTGCTATAACTACATCATTATTTTGCCCAGGATACAGGACTTTTGAAAAGCCTGTTGCAGGTTTAATCTGATTTAGATCTTCCATAGTATTAGAAATATTTTGCTTGAAATTCATTAAACCCGTAAAGAATGCGGGGTTAATCACAATATGAAGTTGACCCAATTTACGATATTCGGATAAATTCTCATACATTGAAGAAACCTTGTTTCCAAAAGGAAGTCCTAGAAGAATTCCAGATAATACATCAACCATCATTCCTAGGCCATAACCCTTAGGTCCGGATATTGGCAATAACGCGCTTACTTTAAGGGGATCTGTAGTTGGTTCTCCCTTTTCATCCACTGCCCATGTATCGGGAATAGACTCATTTTTTGATCTTGCATGAAGGATTTTCCCCCATGCTTGAACCGTAGTCGCCATATCCAACGTGATTTTTCTTCCATCATTACTTGGTGCTGCAAAGGCAATTGGGTTGGTTCCATAATAAGGCTCTGCCCCGCCAAATGGGACCACCATCGGATCGGATTGGCAAACAGAGAATCCAATTAAATCTGCTTCTGCTGCTTGATGGGTAAAGTAGGAGATTGCACCGCTATGGGAGATATCTCTCACCCCAACGATTGCTACACCATTTTCTTTTGCCATATTGATGGCTTCTGCCATTGCCAGTTTCGCAGCGGCATGTCCATTCCCGCCATCACCATGAAAAACGGCCGAACAAGGCCCTGTTTTTTCAAACTTAAAGTCAGGATTTGTATTTATTCCGCCCTTTGCAATTCTCTCTGCATAGTACTCCACACGCATTGCCCCGTGTGAATGAATACCTCGTTCATCAGCAAATACAAGGACATCTGCTGCAATTTCAGCATGTTCCTCTTTAAGACCTGCCTTTTGAAGCTTCGTTTTGATTAGATCTTTTAATTTCTCTTTTGTAACTCTCATTTAGGCACCTACTTTTTAGTAAAAACTTGTTGTAAATTATAATGAAGCGTCTCTGTTGCAATCTTTAGAGTAAACGTATGCTAATGGCTCTCTGCCAACTGCGTATGCCGCTTGATGAACATAAGGTCCCATAAAGATGTAATCACCTTTTTTAACTGGAATCCATTCATTATCAAGATTGTACATACCTTCACCAGACAATAAGTATGCTCCGTGTTCTTGAACATGAGTTTCGATGAATGGATGACTTGCTGCCGGGTCAAACGATAAAATATGGAAATTCATATCAAAGTCAAGCTCTGCTGGTAAAAGGTCTTTAATATGAACATTGTGCATGTCATCATAATCTCTGAATTCTATTTGATTTGCGTGTCCGGAAACAACCCACGGCTTGCGTCCTTCAAGCGGTTTATATTTTTGCTTATAAAGGAATACACGTGAGTCACCAGCTTCAAGGTTTTCTAAATACATTTTTACTCCAGGCGGGCAATATAAATAGCCGCTGCCTTCAAGAACATGCTCCTCTTCGCCTGCTGTTGCTTTCACTTTTCCCTCTAGTACATAGACAAATGATTCTACATCTTCTTGACCGCAGAAACCTTCGCTATTCTTTCCGCCTTCGTGCATCGTAATGATGTAGTCAACAAAGCTTGCACCAAGCTTTGGTGATCCTAGAATAGACATTGAGCAATTCTCAAATCCTGGGACAACATTATTTACCAAACCTCCAGGTGCGATTAACGCGTATAAGCCGTGTTTAATAATTGATCTGCTTGATAGTAAATCTTTTGGATAACCCATGATTCAATTCTCCTCTATATTTAAAGTTTATTTATAACCTAATTCATATAGGGCACCTATAAGACCCTTAACGCCTTCTGCTAAATCGGAAGGCTCTGTATATTCAGCCGGATTATGGCTGATTCCTTTGTGACTAGGCACAAATAGCATGGCCGTAGGTACGAATGGGGCAAAAATTTGCGAGTCATGCCCTGCACCACTGTGCATTACCTTGTAATTCAAACCGTTTTCTTTACATTGATTCTCAATCAATTCTACTACTGTTGCATCCATTGGAACTGGGTCAGCATCCATCCACATATCGATGGTTGTTTCAACACCATGTTCTTTTGAAATATCGTTTATTCTTGCAGTTAACTGGTCTGTAAATGATACGAGTGCCTCTTTTTCTGTGTGGCGGACATCAATTGTGAAAATCACTTTTCCTGGCACCACATTCACGATATTCGGCTGTGCTTCAATCTTACCAACTGTAGTAACAAGCGGGTCTCCTACTTCTCTGGCCATTGTGATCATTTCAAAAACCATTTGGCTTGCTGCATAGAGTGCGTCTTTCCGATATCCCATTGGAGTTGTACCGGCATGGTTTGCTTCACCGTTTACTTCAACAGTAAAACGTCTTTGGCCAACAATATTATTGACAACAGCTACTGGTATTTTTTCCGTTTCTAAGACGCTGCCTTGTTCAACATGAAGCTCAACAAATGCTTTTAAATCATTGCGCGGTGCTTTTGAATCATCCTTGAAATTAAAGCCTGATTCTTTCATTGCTTCAACAAATGGAATTCCCTCAAAGTCCGTAATGGTTTCAACATCTTCGCGCCGAGCGATACCTACGATGTTTTTAGAGCCCCAAAAAGCATAAGGGAAACGGCTGCCCTCTTCTTCTGCCATGGAAACTACCTCAATGTTACGTAGTGGCTGTCCATATTTTTGTTTTAAATATTTTAATGCCAATATTCCAGCAACTACACCATATGCGCCATCATATAAGCCGCCATTTTTAACCGTATCTACGTGTGAACCAGTAAGAACTGTCTCATTCGTATTTTTTCCTTTTAACGTCCCAAATAAATTGCCAATTTCATCAAAGCCGGCTTCAAGGCCTTCTTCTTCAATCCAGCCTTTTAAAGCTTGCTGTGCTTGGGTCCACTCTTTTGAATATAGAAGACGTGAAACTCCGCCAGCTGGATCTTTTCCATATCCCCCCAGCCACTCAAGTCTTTCAACTACTTCTTTTTGTAAATCATCCATTGCATCTACCCCCAAAAAACATTTTACAGAGATATAAATTTCTTTCCTCTTTTAGTGTAAGCATTTTCAGCCAAAATATCATTATGACTAATGGATAAAGATGATCTGACTTTTTGTCCAAAGTGGATAATTAGAAAAGATAACAAAAAGGAAAGCCTACATTTAGCTAGGTCTCTTTGCAATTAATTCAATTTCTACTTCTGCACCAAGCGGCAGCGCTAAAACAGCGACACATGTTCTAGCAGGATACGGATTTGCAAAGAATGTTTTGTAAACCTCATTCATTGCTGTAAAATTCTTCATATCCGTCAAATACACATTTACTTTTACTACATCATCTGGTGTAAGGTTTCCCGCTTCTAACACATCGAATAAATTAGCAAAACACTGCTTTGTCTGTGCACCAATATCGCCCGACATCTTTTCAGCTCCGACTGTGTTCATTGCTGTTTGACCCGATAAAAAAATAAATTCCCCACCGTCAACCGCGTGTGAATATGGTCCGGAAGCAACAGCATTTTTTGCAGTATAAGCTTTTCTAGTCATGTAAATTCCCCCATCCTAAATCATAGTAAATGTATAATAGTAAGAAAAAAATCAATTCAAAGTGTTTTATTTTCTCGTTCAAGAAGATCTACTATCTTCAAACCAACTCGAACGGATAACATTTCCTCTGGGTCTTCAAAATCCATCCCGGTAATCTCTTTTATCCTATCTAACCGATAAACAGCCGTTTTATGGTGTATAAATAAAACTTGGGACGCTTTCGTAGCATTTTGATTACATTCTAAAAAGGTCTTTAATGTTTCCAGCAAATCATTCTTATTTGCTTGCGAGTAATGAAGTAGTTTTTGAAGTGAAGACGGAATAAATGGTTTTAAAAGGGTCGGATCATCAAATTGGCAAAGGAGTCTAAATATCCCTAGTTCAGAAAATGCCGTAATGGCTTCTTTCCCTTTCAAAATCTCCCCCAGTTCCAAAGCATCCTGGGATTTTTGATAACTTATTGGAATTTCATCTATATTTTCAGCTAGGCTTCCAATCCCTACCTGTACCACGAAATCTCCTATTTGATTTTTCAGTAAATCTTGGATGCTTTTTGCTGTTTCTTTAATCCTCGGCATCCACTTCCGTTCACTTTCCTTACTTTCCTCTATTTTCCATAACACAATAACCTGGCTGCTTTTATTTCCAATAATCCCATTTGGCAAATATCGGTGAATAATTTCATATACAATTGGCTCATGCTGGTTGGTTAATCCCCGTTTATTTTTAAGCCTTGATGAAGGTGTTTCATTATTTTTGATGATCTTGAACAATACAACTGCAAAGGATCCTTCTAAATTCCAACCCACTAAATTCGCATTTTGGTAAAGCGTTGTCTTCGATTGGTATTTCCCCTCAATTATTTCACCGATTAAATCATTTTTAAATTTCTTGTCTACTTCTGCTACGGCAAATTGTTTCACTAATTCCAGCGATAAAGCTGTCGCTGCATTTTCAACAGCGATAAAGTCAAGTTCTTCTAGAGGTTTATTCGTTTCTCCGATTAACAGATATGTTTTAATGTGGTTAATCGTTTCGATTGGAACGACGATTTGATATCCCTTTTGGCCAGACAGCTCAGGATATTTGACAACTTGTCGATAATGCGGGAATTTTATTTCTTCTGTTTGATTGTAATAAGGGATTTTTTCAACAATCTCAAACATTGCCAGGGAGGGAAGCGTAGATGAAATACAATGGAAATTCCGGTCAAATAGGGCTACTGGATTTCCAATTAATAACTCTAACGTAGCAATTATTTTATCAGGTCCCTCATCCGCTAACGATAATGCAGTAAAACGGTCATGAATTTCCTTGTAATACTGGAGTTTCTTTACTTGATTATTCATGATTTCGCCCATAACTGGATACATAACATCGACATAAGGAATTTCTTTTGGAAGCTGGATAATGGGCAGCTCGGATTTTTCCCCGGCACTTACAATTACTTCAGGAATTTCTGTCACAAAGCGGTGATTTTTAATGACCAGTGCACTTACCCCTTTTTCCGCCAGACGAGAAATAAACTGCTGCTGCTCCTCTTTATCAAAAGAACGGATAGGATAGAGACTTGTTAAAATTAATTCCCCGCCCTTCAACCAGTCAGTAATGTCGGGGGCTTCCATAATCGTGGCACCTTTAATTACTTTGTTTAAATAGTTGTGCCCGCTTAGTACTACAGCATCTTTAAGAGACGCAATTTGGAGCAAATCATTTACTCTGAATTCCATAAGCTGCTGCAACCTTTCTACATCAATAAATTGCTGAAAAGGGCTAAGAGAAAAACTCTAAGCCCTTTTATCATAGTAATCATTAAGAAATAATTAACTCTTTTGTGATACGCCCGTTTTCAAAAACAACTTCCCCATTGACAATCGTTGTTTTGACATTTCCTTTAAAGGTCATACCAACATATGGTGAATGTTGATGACGATAGAATAAATCTTCATTCTTAAGTTCAAAGCTTTCATTCAAGTTGACAAGAGTCAAATCTGCATCGTATTCAACAGCAATTGTTCCTTTATTTGAAAGACCAAATAATTTCGCAGGATTTGTTGCTGTTAATGCGGCAATTTTTTCTAACGGAAGATTCCGTTTAAAATACCCTTCCGTCAACAAAATATTCAAGGTAGATTGTGCACCAGAAATACCGCCCCAGCCTTCGAAGAAGTTTCCTTCAATTTCTTTCATAGAAGCAGGTGCCGGTGAATGGTCAGAACCAATCACATCAATTTCGCCGTTCGCTACAGCAACCCATAAATCTTCAAGTTCATCTTCATCGCGCAACGGAGGGGCGCATTTCGCAATTCCGCCTTTTTCTTCTAAATCCTTAACGGTTAATGAGAGGTAGTGCGGGCAAGTTTCGACTGTAATATCAACACCCCGATGTTTTGCCTCTTCAATTACTTCGACAACCTTCCGGCTGCTTGCATGGACAATGTGTAATTTACATCCCGTTGCTTCCGCATAAGAAATGATTCTTCGTACTGCCTCAATCTCAGAGATGATTGGTCTTGACTCAACAAAATCACGTGCCGATGTTTTGCCTTCCCTTTGTTTCTTTTGTGCAAGCTGATCGCAAATAACCGTACTTTCGGCGTGAACAGCTAAAAGAGAGCCAAGAGAAGCAATTTCCGTCATGCCTTTATAGATAGTTTCATCGTCAACATTATCAAAATCGGCAATACCGCTTGGAGACATGAACGCTTTAAAGCCGATGACTCCATTCTCATGAAGTTCTTTTAAATTTTCGATGTTTTCTGGTACAAGTCCGCCCCAGAAGCGTGGATTAACAATCGATTTTTGCTCAGAAAGTGTACGTTTTAATTCAAGATTTTCTTTATTAATGGTTGGCGGTGTACTGTTTAACGGCATATCAAAGAATGTTGTTACTCCACCTGCCGCTAGACTTCTGCTGCCTGTTTCTAGTCCTTCCCATTCTGTTCTTCCCGGCTCATTAAAGTGAACATGTGAATCAATTAAGCCTGGGAATACATGAAGACCTTCCGCATTAATTTCTTTTTCAGCCTTTGCCTCAATCGCCTTGTTGACTGACACTTCTGCTATTTTCCCCGCCTGAACTGCAATATCCCCTTTGACAACTGAATCAGCAGTTACAATATTACCGTTTCTAATAATTAAATCGTAATTAGTCATGGCAGATAATCTCCCTTTTACAAAAAAATACAAAATGTTTTTTACTATTCCATTGTAATTATTCAGAAAATATGGTATTTTTATTATCAATACGTTTGTACTACAACACCATCCGTTGCACTAATACAGGTTTACCCATTATTTTTGTGCAGACATTAGTTTTCCAATCGGATTCCCAACAATACCTTTTTCCAAGTCGAATACAACATTACCACGTACGATTGTTTTCGTTACCCGGCAGTCAATTTTTCTGCCTTCATAAGCGCTGTGTTTATTTTTATAGTAAAGGTCTTCACGTTTGACCACATATGATTGGTTAGGATCTACCAAAATAATATCCGCATCTTTTGAAACGGCAATTTCGCCTTTATTAGGCAGGTTAAAACGTTTAGCAGGATTGGAAGCAATTAAATCAACAAACTTTTCAACAGCTAAGCCACGTTGTTTTACAGCCAAATCAAACATTAAATCGACATTATTTTGAATACCGCTAATTCCGCCCCATGCTTCCCAAAGATTTCCTTGCTTTAGATCCTCGGTACAAGGCGAATGGTCGGAAGTTAGCCAATCGATATTGCCGCTCAGAAGCTCGTCCCATAATTTTGCTTGATCTACTGCTTTTCTAATAGGCGGCTGACATTTTGCTCTTGGTCCAATCTCATCAACTTGTTCGGCAGTCATCGCAAAATAGTGCGGGCATGATTCAACTGTTACATCGACACCTTCGGCACGTGCTTTCAAGATGGTCTGAATTGCCTCAGAGGTACTAATATGGACAAGATGCAGCTTACAGCCAGTGTCTTTAGCAAAAAGAATCGCACGACTGACAGCTTCGACTTCTGTAACGATCGGGCGTGATTCTGCATATTCTACCCCTGAATTTTTGCCTTCTCTCGCAAATTCTTTTGAAAGCCCAGAGGTAACCGATGCGTTTTCGGCATGGATACATAGTATCTGATCCAATTCAGCTAATTTTTGCATACCTTTATACAATGTGTAATCATCCACATTAGTGAAATCTCCTGGAATATCGCTTGTGATATCAGATAAGAAGCATTTGAAAGCAAGAACACCTGCATCAGCCAACTCTTGCAGCTTATCTAGATTTTCCGGTACAAGACCGCCATAGAACGCATAGTCTACATAGTTTTGATTAACAGCTGCTTCAAGTTTAAGATCTAATGCTTCTTTATTGATCGTTGCAGGAAGCGCATTAAGCGGCATTTCTACATAGCTCGTTGTACCGCCAGCTGCCATTGCTTTCGAGCCTGTTTCAAAGCCTTCCCATTCTGTACGTCCAGGTTCACTGATGTGAACATGTGTATCAACCATTCCCGGCATTACATATTGCCCGTTTGCATCAATAATTTCTTTCGCATCTTCAGTAATTTGCTCAGCAATACAGGTAATTTTTTCATCATTAACCCCAATATCAACTTTCCGAACACCATCATGGAATACTACGTTTCCACCTTTGATAATTAAATCGTAACTCATATTAATTCCTCCCAGAAAGAAAGATAAAATTTAAATCATTACAAATTATTGAACTTTTATTCCGCTAGAGTCTGTATTTGTTCCAAGGTTTCCCTATCCAAAAACAGATATATTTTTACTTTCTACCTAAATAAATCAAATTAAAAGCGGGAAGTATTGCCTAATATAATTTTTAATAGCGCGAAATGTGTTATACCTTTTTTATATTATGTAACACTTTTTAATTATTTTTTAACTTGATTACGTTTGTAATTGTAAACGTCCTCATTAAATTTGTCATTGTTGCTTTTGAACAATTCACTTCTAAACATTTAGTTACTTTGTATAACCCAATAAAAAAAGGCCGCATTTCTCCACTGAAATACGGCTTTTTTTATGATTATTTTTCAAATATCGTACCTTTTTTAAATTTCGAATCTTTAAAGGCATACTTAGACAGAAGGATATAGGAAACTCCTGCAACGACTAGTCCAATAATCCATGCTAGGTCTACTTCGATAAAGGCTGCGGCAGCACCAATTAACATGGCAAGCAACCCGCTTGGATTATATCCAGAAAATGTTCCATTTTCCTTATATAATTCTGCAACATTTACTTTTTGTTTTCTTAATACATAATAATCGACTAATAAAATCGCTACAACCGGTCCTAAGAATGCAGAATAGACAAGGATGAACACATTAAGGCCTTTTGCTGATGATTCCTGAACAAGCAGCCAAGGGAATGCACCCAATGCAAGCACTCCTGTGATGATTACTGACATTTTATATTTTAATTTTGTCAGCAATGTAATAACGTAAGCCGGTGGAATAATGTTGGCAACCATATTTGTTGCAATAACCCCCATAACAATAAATGCAGACACACCTAATGAAATATAAGGGTTATCGATTACAACGGGAATTGCTTTTGCAGGGTTCGTGATACCCGTTGCTGAAGCAAGCATTGTTCCGATAATAATGACAAAACCGTACGCTACAGTAATAGGCGCAAAATATAATGCCCCGCGCTTTGTATCACTTAAACCAGCTTTAAGCTCTCTGGAATAATCTGCAGCACTGACAAAGATACCAGCATAGTTCCCTAAAAAGACCATGATCATTCCAAAGAATGGCAAGCCCCATGAACCTTTTGCCTGCACCCAATTTTTAGTGATATCAGCACTATGGGATGTTAAAAGAATTCCAACTACATAAATAAGTGCTAGCATAATCACAACAGATGCAAGTGTTTCTACCCATTTAACAGCATGGAAACCAAACGTTGATAAGACAATTTGCACTAACTGTAGGGCGATAAAACAAATAACAATACTATCAAATGAACCATTTGTAACAATCTTCATAATTTCATTTAAAGCGGTACCACCAATCCAGCTTTGAATACCATACCAAACGATGGCTGGTATACCACGTAAAAGTGACGATATTACGGTTCCTTTTATCCCAAAGGACATTCTTAGCTGAACAACATATGGGATCCCTTCTCTGTAGCCAAGCCTATCATTCAAGGCAAAGATGGTTGAAATGATAGCGATCGCAATGATAGCGGCCGCAATGGTCTGCCACAAGTTAAGTGTTGCAACTCCCGCTACAATGACGCTAGCCCCTAGAGTCATATTCCCTAAATTAACGCCGTCTCCAATCCACATAAACATATAGGATAATGGATTAACCGTTCTGCCTTCTTTGGTTTTCGGTTTTAGTGAGTCATCTAAGCCTGCTTCATGTTGCATATCTATCTCATTTGAAGCAAAAGTTTCAGAATGTGTAGACATATAAACTTTCCCCCTATTCTTTGTGTACGGAATATTCTTGTTTTTGAGCCTTGTCCAAGAATTTCTCCCATTCTAGATGTGGTATTTTGTAGTTATGATCAAGTTAAACGAAGGTGGAAAGTGTTTCTTTAAACTTTTTGTAAAAATCATTATTTTTATTTTATATCAACGTCACACTTTTTAATCTTTTTTTAACTTGATTTGATAAATTGATTTTAACCGTTTGCAAAAAACTTGTCATTGGCAATTGTAAACAATCCTTTTCCATTTCTTTTAGATACAATGAACAAAAAAATGCCACAGTCGCGAAAACTGTGGCATTTTTGTATTTATTGTTTTTTTATTTAACTAACCTTTTCCTCTTTTACCATAATTTTTTTGAACTGGTCCAACTTTGACCAATTAATGGTATTTTCAAGCAGTATGGCT
This sequence comes from Neobacillus sp. NPDC093127, assembly GCF_044754175.1. Classification (NCBI taxonomy): domain Bacteria; kingdom Bacillati; phylum Bacillota; class Bacilli; order Caryophanales; family Bacillaceae; genus Neobacillus; species Neobacillus sp. NPDC093127. The sequence goes on along the minus strand of NZ_JBIVOP010000002.1, from coordinate 385,870 downwards.
AGGATAATTCCAATTAATAAACCGCTGCTTACAAGTGGTCTGACAACCATTGGGATGGATCCAAACATATCAGCAGGAATATTCATAATAGCAATCCCCAATAAAACTGGAGCAGCAATCCGATAAATACTCTTTGAGGTAAAGGTAATTCCTTTTAAATTCGAAATAGCCCCGCTAAATAGCTGTAAATAAGCAACAAATAAGACGGCGTTTCCTACACTTACTGGTAATGTTGAAAAGAGATGACTAAGCGCCGGAACTAAACCAAGCACCATAAACATAACCGCACCAATGATCATTGGCAGAGTTTGAAATATGAGTGTTGATTGTAAAAACCCTAGTGACGACACATATGGTGCATAAGGAACCATTCCGAACGCTCCTGAAACAACTGAATTTAAACCTGTTAACACAAATGATTTGCGGTACTGATTATTTGTAGTCGAGGCATTAACCATAGGTTCAAACCCTTTAATAGCGGATATGGTATTGGTTGTATTCACTAATCCAGTGATGACAGCAAATATAATAAGACTGAGATTAAAGGTTGGTTTCCCCCAAGGAAAAACATTGAAAATCTTCGTTGATGTAACGACTTCAACTGACTGGGCAGGGAAGAAAATCACATAAATAATCCAACCTGTTACAATACCAATCAGAATTGAAAAATTTCGAATGACTCCAGGTCCCTTTACATTAATCCAAACCACAAGGATGACTAAGAAAATCGACAAAGCCGCTGTCGGCAAGTGAATTTGATCCCCAGTTGCCAACCCCAGCATCCCTTTTGTAAAAATTCCAACCAACTGTGCCCCTAACAAAAATAACACTGTACTCATGACAACAGGTGTAAACAAACGTTTTAACACATTTCCCATTCCAAGAGCACCAAGTATCGTAACAAGAACCCCGGATAGGATGATACCAACTGCTAGACCACCACCCATTTCACTGGCAGTTAACCCTGCTGAAGAAGCGGATGCACTAATGCTTAAGAGCGCTCCCCACCATAATCCAGATTGCCCTTCCATCAGTGGATATCTATGTCCAATTACTGCCTGAAGAACACAAGCCACGCCTGTAAAAATAAATGACCTTTGAAGTGCACTCGCGACTTCCATGGAGGATAAATCGAATGCATCCCCAATGGTTAACGGGATGACAACCGTATTTGCAAACATAAAAAACAGCCATTGTAAGCCGGCAAAAAACATCGTAGATGATGACTTTTGATTCATCACTAATTCCCTCCATTTCTCTTTTATCTTATCCCAACAATTAAGATCTATTTGGATTCAGGTCTTCCTAATTTTTAACTAATCAACAACAAGTTAAAAAAATTCCGTAACAGATAAAAAACCCATTAGAACTAAATATACTTGAAAAGACAAACAAAATCATTAGTCATTATTCATAATTATATATGGTATTTTTGTCTAATATAGATAATAATAAAAAAAGTAAAGGATTAGCTAGGTGGAGGTACCAAATGAAAATAGTTGAGGATTTATTTATTGTCGATGTCTTTCAAGACGCAGAAGTCATTGCCGGGCATGCGGGACTAAAACGAGTGGTCGAATCAATCGAGGTTTCCGAAACACCGGACGTGATAAATTTTTTAGCTGAGAACTCTCTGTTATTGACAACAGGTTTTGCATTTAAAGATGATCCACTTGCACTCGGGAAGTTCATTTCCCAAATGAGTAAGCACCCCTGTGCCGGCATCGCCATAAAACTAAAAAGATTCATTGATGTAATCCCTAAAGAGGTGGTTGATCTAGCCAATTCATTAGAATTTCCGATTATCGTCATTCCCCCCTCTCTTACTTTAGGAACTGTTGCCCATCAATTGTTAAGTTTTTTATGGAATAACAAAATCGAGGAACTATTTTATGCTATCCATATCCATAAGAAATTTACCGAAATGATGATTAAAGGCTATAATCTTCAATCACTAATTGAAAATCTCGGCTTTTTTTTAAAAAACCCTGTCCTGTTACTTAGCCCTCTAGGTGATATTGTCTCGTTTTCCCAGCATTTCCATAAGGAAAACATGAAAAATGTGAAAGAACATGTGGAATCTCTTTTCAAAGAAAATATTGAGAAATATAGTGAAACAGGTATGATTATGATTGATCATCCAGATTCTACTCATTCCTCGATATCACTTAATGTAGTTCAGGTAAAGACGATGCATCCATATCCAAGCCTGCTTATCATCTTTAACGCAGAAAAATTGCCCTATCCGTCATCGCAATTAGCGATTGAGCAGGCATCAACCGTTATTTCCTTCACCCTATTAAAGAACGAAGCAATCCGGGAAAGCAGCCGTTTATTAGAAAATAACTTTTTTGGCTCTCTCGTTGAAGGGAACATCTCCTTAAAGGAAGAGATTATTTATCGCGGCAAACAACATGGGTTAATTGAAAATGCAAAATACCTTTGTATTGTATTTAAGATTGACGAGGATAAACAGGATCCATTTCTGCAAAGTGATCTCACGACAAGGAATCGGTCATACGATTTTTTATATGATTTGTTTAATAAATCAATGATAAAGATTAATAAGGAAAGTATTCTTTTTATAAAGAACAAGTATTTTGTCAGTATTATCCAAACGGCAAATGATAATCTTACCGCTTCAATTAAGAAAAAACTTGAGGAATTTCAAGAGGAAGCTTATAACACATTAAAGGTCTCGCTTTCCTTTGGTGTTGGTAACTTTGTCAACGATGTGACCTATATTCCGATCACCTATTCTGAAGCTGTGGAAGCTTGGAAACAAGGCGAGGAATTATACCAAAAGAAATTTATCAACCTTTACGAAACAAAACAATTAATCGAACTCATTCATTTAATTCCAAAGGAAAACTTAAAGAACTTTTATGAAAACACATTACGGTCGCTCGCGTATCCAAAAACAAAGGATGAGGAAGATTTAATCAATACATTAATTGTCTTTTTGGATAATAATTGTGAGATCACGATTACATCCAAAAAATTATTTATCCACCGGAATACGGTTAAATATCGAATCGCAAAATGTGAAGATATATTAGGGTATTTAGTTCATGAGCCGCAAAACTCATTGCATTTGAGGATGGCATTACTAATGCGCCCAATTTTCACAAAAACAGGTGGGATTTAACCTTATTAAAAGAAAAGCCGAGCAGAGAATCATTTCAGTCATTGTCCAAAATGGATAAATTGAATTAATCTTTTTAGCAAATAACACTAAGAAACTTTACATTTTTTTTATTATACTATAATCAATAGATGAATTTACTTTAATGAAAGTGTGTGAAGCATCAAGATGAAAACAACAATGATTTACAAAAAAGAAAATAATTATGAAATTAAGGGAGATTTTTATCCTGTTTCCCAAAAGCATAATCCAGTCATAGTTTATATCCATGGCGGCGGCCTGTTTTGGGGATCAAGAGAAGATATGAAAGCCGAACAGATTGAACTTTACCTTCAATCTGGATTTAATGTATTCTCCATCGATTATCGGCTTGCTCCTGAGACGAAGCTGCCAGAAATCAAAGCTGATATTGCTGCCGCCCTTTCTTGGATTGAAAACGAAGGTGTCAAGGAATTTGAGTATGACGCAGAAAAAATAGCAGTAATTGGAGGCTCAGCAGGCGGCTACCTTGCCCTATTATCAGGAACTTTCAAGAAAAAGCCCAAGGCAATTGTCTCGTTTTATGGGTATGGTGATATCACCGGCGATTGGGCAATGAAACCAAGCCCCCACTATCAAAACATGACAACCGTTCCCAAGGAACTTGCAAAAATGCTCGTTTCAAACGAAATTATTACAGTCGGCCCGATTCAAAAACGGTATGCCATCTATATGTACGCCAGACAAAATGGCGTATGGATTGAAGAAATAAGCGGCACCCGTAATAAGGAACAGCTTTCCCAATTTTGTCCGATAAACTATGCAAGTACTGATTTTCCACCCACACTTCTTCTGCACGGGACAATGGATGAAGATGTCCCTTATGAACAGTCGGTGCTAATGTCCGAGGCATTAACCAAAGCCGGAGTAGAATGCAGCTTAATTACGATTCCAAACGGCAAGCATGTGTTCGACGAAGATTGGCAGAACCCAATTGTCCAAAAAGCATTTGATGAAGTAATTACCTTTTTAAAAGAGCATTTAAGTTAATAATTAAGTAGGGCTGATGCAAAGTAGAATGCTTACTTTGCATCAGCCTTTTTTGATTATAAAAAAATCTCAAAACATATTTTCTTTTACCCAAACGTTTGTCCATTCCTTTCCAAGGTGACAAGCATAAAATGTAATTATTTGACGAGGAGGTGATAAATATGACTGAGCACCGTCACAACAACTTTGCTTTAATCGTGGTGTTGTTTATTTTATTAATCATTGTAGGTACTGCTTTTATGTACTAATGAATGATTAACTATAAATCATCACCATGGTTTTGGGACACAAAAGAGCGGCTGTCTTTTGTGGATAACCGCTCTTTTTGTGTTGATTAGAGAAAACTATGCTTTTTACATGCTGACATCTATCAGTACAATTTCATTTTTCGCATTGACTGCTCCCGTTAACATTTCCTCAAATCCTAAGATGTTCGTTACTTTCTTCCCTCTTACTCCGTACCCCTCAGCCAATTGAATGAAATCCGGATTAGAAAACGTAACGCCAAAGCTATCGGCAAACTTCTTCTCCATCGTATCCACTTCAAGCTTCAACATCGAATTATTCAATAGAACGATGACAAAGGACAACCCCAGCCGTTTCGCTGTCTCAAGTTCAGAAAAGTTCATCAAGGCTCCGCCATCTCCGGTAATACAGATAATGGTTTTTTCAGGGGCAGCTAATTTGGCGCCAATTGCCCCCGGGATAGCGATGCCCATCGAAGCTAATCCATTGGAGATAATCAGCTGGTTCGCTTGAACGGGTTGGTAAGTCCTCACGATTGAGACTTTATGTGAGCCAACGTCAGATATGACGATGGTTTCTTTAGTTTGGAACCTTTCAACTGCATGCAAAATAGATTCAATGGTTAATGAAGAATTGCCGCCTGCTTTTTCAATGATCGAATAAGATTCTTCAATCCGCGCTTTCAAGTCACCAGATGGCAGCCATCGCTTAGTGTTGATCTCATTTGTCAGGAATAATGGAAGCTGCAATTTCAAATTCCCTATTAATTCTGCCTTTACGGGATAGTATTCATCCACATCTGCTGCTGAAGCGGATATATGAATGATTGGGACCTTTTTCTTGTTCCATTCCGATGGAAGCTTTTCGATCATGTCAAAGCCAATCACCACAAGTAAATCAGCTTCCTCAAAACCGTGAAGGGCATAATCCTTTTCAGTAAAACCAAAGGTATAAAAATTTTGCGGATGACCTTTTGGTAAAATTCCTTTAGCCATAAAGCTTTGTGCCACTGGGGAGCCTAGCTGATCAATAAACATTTGGACCTCTTTCACGGCATCCTGGCGGATGATTTCATTTCCTACAATGATAAAGGGGCGATTACTAGCGTTAATCAGTTGGGCTGCCTGCTTGAGTGATACGGCCGCTGGCACACTTTTGGGCAGGCTTGTAACAGCTAATGGCCTCGTGGTCACATTTTCCATTGCAATATTTTCCGGCAGTTCAATTACAACGGCCCCAGGTTTTTCTTCAATCGCTATTCGAAAAGACTTTCTGATGATTTCGGGAATCCTCTCTGCAGCTTTAACTTGTACTGACCATTTCGTAACAGGTTCATAAACCCTTTGGATATCTATATACTGGTGGGTATTTTTATGCTGCTTTTCCAAGCCGGTTTGCCCCGTTATCGCCACTACTGGTGAATGGTCCAAATTTGCACTTGCGATGCCTGTCAAAAGGTTTGTTGCCCCTGGTCCAAGAGTTGCCAGGCAGACACCTGGTTTCCCCGAGATTCGGCCGTAAACATCGGCCATGAATGCGGCTCCTTGCTCATGGCGAACGGGAATATATTTAATTTTTTCAGATTTGGACAACGAATCAGCTAAATCTATGACTTCCTTACCTATTATTCCAAAAACATATTCGACACCTTCGTTTTCTAAACAACTTACTACAACATCTGATGCTTTCATGTCTGCCTCCAAAGAATAGATTTCCTAGTTCTATTCTTTGTTTAATTTTAATATTCATGAAAAAATCACACTGCTTCCCGACAATTTCAGATTCACTGTTTAAAAGGACGCATATTAAAACCAAGTTGGGCGGAATCCCCGTTCTGTAACTTACTTTCTAAATTCTATTAATTGGTCATTTAGCACCTTTGTTTGAGTATAGACTTGTTGATAAATTGAAAAGAGCTTTTTATAGGTCTCTACATTTTCTTGTATAGGGTAATAGGTTTTAGACGATTGGATAAATTCTTGCGCACATTCTTTTAAGGAAGTGAACCAGCCGCACCCATAGGCCGCTAACATTGCTGCACCCATTCCAGGTCCCTGTTCACTTGCTAATTTCTCGATTTTTGCATTAAAAATATCAGCCTGCATTTGAAGCCATGTTTCACTTTTGGCACCGCCGCCAATAGAGACGATAGAATCGAAAGTTTTACCATTTTTTCTAAAGATTTCAAGAGATTCGTTTAATGAAAATGTAATTCCTTCAAGAACAGAACGAGCAAAATTTCTTCTTTCATGGGAAGCATCTATTCCAATAAAGCTGCCGCGGATATTCGAATTTGCATGGGGTGTTCTCTCACCGACAATGTATGGAGTGAATAGCAAGCCATTAGCGCCTGCTGGTATGGTATCAACCCCTTCTAAAAACTGAGCAAACGTTTCCCGATTTCCAAATATATCCTTAAACCAACTTAGGCTATATCCGGCAGCAAGTGTAACCCCCATTGTATAGTAAGCATTTTCTTCACCATGATTAAAGTAGTGAACTTTCCCTTCAAAATCAAGGTCATTTCGTTCCTCATATGAAAGGACAACCCCAGAAGTACCAACGCTGCATAATGTTTTACCTTCCATTAAAATACCTGAACCAATCGCGCCGCATGCATTATCTGCACCGCCAGCAAAGACCTTTGTTGATTCAGACAATCCAGTAGACTTGGCAAGTTCAGCAGATATTGTCCCAACACAGGCATGGGATTCCACTAATGGCGGACAGAAGTCAGGAGAAATACCGAATAGATTTAAGATTTCAGTGCTCCATTTACGTTCACTTACGTTTAATAGTAATGTTCCGGCAGCATCTGAAAATTCGCTATGGATATTGCCAGTCATCCGAAAACGTAAATAATCCTTTGGAAGCATAAATACGCTCGCTAGTTTATACGTTTCAGGCTCATTTTCTTTTACCCAAAGAATCTTTGGCAGGGTAAAGCCTTCTAATGCAGGATTCTTAGTAACCTCTAACAAACGTTTTTTGCCGACGACATGATAAATTTGCTGACATTGTTCCGTTGTTCTTGTGTCATTCCACAAAATCGCATTTCGTAAAACCGTATGATCTTTGCCTAATAAAACTAGACCATGCATCTGTCCTGAAAAACTAATTCCCTCGATATCGTTAACGTTACCGTTGAATTGCTGTATAAGTTCCGTTAATCCTTCGGATGTCTTTTCAACCCACTCTTCTGGGTTTTGCTCACTACAACCGGATTTTTCTAGTATTAAAGGATACGATTTTGATACTTCGTGGCAGACATCACCATATTGATTGACAAGTAAGATTTTCACAGCACTCGTTCCAAGGTCAATTCCGATTACATATTTCATCTTTAACAATCCTTTCTTATAAAAATGTGCTGGAGTAAAAGAAACTTCCAGCACATTTTTTACGATTCTCTTTTTTATCCATCTATTTGAATATCTTTTTTAAACCGTTACATTAGAAAGTGTTTCAAGTAAATATTGATTAACCAATGCTTTTAAGCGTTCCGTTCTGCCAGATTGATTTTTAATTTCTGTTAATTGCAAGGCATAAGCTTCTAATTGATGGAAGTTTGTCCTTCCTTCAACGATATCTAAACCAATTCCTTTTGTATAGCTGCTATAGCGGTCTTCAATAAAGCCGTCTAGAACTTTATCTTCAATCAGCTTATTGGCAACTTTTAGGCCGATAGCAAAGCTATCCATTCCCGCAATATGTGCATGGAAGAGGTCTTCCGCCTCAAACGACCCTCTTCTAACCTTCGCATCGAAGTTAAGTCCGCCTTTACCTAAGCCGCCATTTTTCAAAATTTCATACATTGCTAATGTATTAGAGTATAAGTCTGTAGGGAATTCATCTGTATCCCAGCCAAGCAGCGTATCACCTTGGTTAGCGTCAACAGATCCAAGCATCCCATTAATACGTGCAGTTCTTAGTTCATGTTCAAAGGTATGGCCTGCAAGAGTGGCGTGGTTTGCTTCAATATTAAATTTAAAGTAATCAGTAAGATCATATTTTTGTAAGAATGCTAATCCTGTTGCCACATCAAAATCATATTGATGTTTTGTTGGCTCTTTTGGTTTAGGCTCGATTAAGAAAGGTACATTCAAACCAATTTCTTTCGCATAGTCTATCGCCATATGGAAGAAGCGTGCCAAATTGTCTTGCTCTAGCGCCATATCCGTATTGAGAAGCGTTTCATAGCCTTCACGGCCACCCCAGAATACATAGTTTTCAGCACCAAGTTCTTTTGCTACCTCCAAGCCTTTTTTTACTTTAGCTGCAGAATAAGCAAATACATCCGCATTGCATGATGTTGCTGCCCCGTGAACATATCTTGGATTGGTAAACATATTTGCCGTATTCCAAAGAAGCTTTGTTTTGCTTGTTTTCATGTATTCTTTAATCATCGCAACAATCACATCTTGGTTTGCATTACTTTCTTTTAATGTGCGTCCTTCTGGAGCAATGTCGACATCATGAAAACAGAAAAATGGAACATCTAATTTTTCAAAAAGTTCGAAGGCAGCTTCTACACGTGCTTTTGCTAAATCCATTCCCGTTAAATGATCCCAAGGACGGATTGCTGTCCCAACACCAAATGGATCAGTTCCATTTGCTGTAAAGGTATGCCAGTATGCTACAGAAAAACGAAGCCACTCTTCCATTGTTTTTCCGTTAATTTTTTCCTGTGGATTATAGTACTTAAAGGATAAAGGATTTTTTGATCCAGCTCCTTCGAATTGGATTTTCTTTACACTTTCGAAATAACTCATGTGGGTATCCTCCTATTAGTTTTATCAATTTAAACGTTCAACAAATTCACTTGCTAGTGATACCAAAATTCCTTCTAACGTTCTAGTTAGGTTAATCATTAAACAAAGTATAGTACGGTATGTAAGCGTAGTCAATATGATTAATACACTATTTTAGTTATTCAAAGATATTTAATATAATATAGTTACTAGGTAAATATTTATATTATAATGTTTAACAGATAAACAAACTTAGGGGTGTAATCTTTGAAGACCGGAGATCAACTTTTAGTCAAAAAAATTAATAAATCAATTGTTTTACATACTCTCCAAACAGTTAGCCCAATCTCACGGGCCGAAATATCAAAATTAACTGGATTAAATAAAGCAACTGTTTCCACACTTGTTAGTGAATTAATGGACAAGGATTTAGTCAAAGAAATTGGAATCGGCAAATCAAGTGGCGGGCGAAAACCAGTGATGCTTTATTTTAATCAAACTGCCGGCTATTCGATTGGGATTGATTTGGGAGTTAATTATATTTTGGCTATTCTTACTGATTTAAAAGGCGTGATCATAGAAAGGGAAGTAGTAGAAGTTACCGATACATCAAAAAAGAATGTTTTTGGTATATTGAAGACCATAATAACCAATATATTAGAATTAGTCCCGGAAAGCCCCTATGGTGTAGTTGGCATTGGAATAGGGGTACCAGGAATGACAAATAAAGAGGGAACCATTATTTTCGCTCCATACCTAAATTGGAAAAATGTTGATTTAAAAGGATATATTGAAAAGGAATTTCAACTTCCCGTTATCATCGAAAACGAAGCAAAGGCCGGTGCTCATGGTGAAAAGATTTATGGTTCAGGTCAAAATGCTCCTAATTTTATCTATGTGAGTATTGGTATGGGGATTGGTGGAGGAATTATTATTGATAATAAGCTTTATCACGGTAAAGGGGGCCTTGCTGGGGAAATTGGCCATACTATTATTGATGCTTACGGAAAAAAATGCAGCTGTGGAAATCGCGGCTGTTGGGAAATGTATGGGTCTGAAAACGCCCTCCTCAAACAAGCTAAGTTATTAACTTCTCTTGAAGGTAAAGACATATCATTTGAATTCCTTATTCATGAAGCAGAAAAAGGAAATATTGAAGTCATAAATTTGTTTCACAACATAGGTGAATATATTGGAATTGGACTAACCAATATTATGAATACTTTTAATCCTGATCAAGTTATTATTGGAAATCGCTTTTCTCGACTTGAAAGTTGGATTGCAAACTCCATTCACCGTGTTTTACAACAAAGACTCTATCCTTATTTTTACGAATCATTAGATTTATCTTTTTCACAATTAGGGGTTCTCTCTTGTGCGTTAGGTTCTACCTCTTTCTCCATTGAGAATTTCTTTTCCCAGGAGAAAGTAACAGTTACTTAATATTTAAAACCCTCAGATTAGGCAATATTCCCTAACTTGAGGGTTTTCTTGTGTCTTTTTAAAACACTATTTTATCTTGCTTTGCTTCTAGCTACGACAACTAGACATACGGTAATCATCGTAAAAGCAATAAATGCTAACAAAGGAATCGTGATAAAGCCCAGCCAGTTGATGTAATCCTTTGAGCATGGCACACCTGTGGTACACATCTCAAACTGCTGGATGTAGGGAACTTTTTGTAATAAAGTGTGATAGCCGGAAATCAGCATGCCCACGATTGACAATGGCAGTACATATTTATAAATTCCTTTATCATTCCGATAAACCGCTGTCCCGAGAATTATAACTAACGGATACATGAAAATCCGCTGGTACCAGCAAAGTGTACAGGGAATAAAATGTTGAACTTCACTGAAATATAAGCTGCCAAGTGTTGCTAAGATGGCAGCTATCCAGGAGAGCAGCAAGGGTTTATTCATTCTTTTTCCCCTTTGCCGCCTTTTCTACCATGTTAATTAAGTCATCGATTGATCCACCAGTGAACATCTTGCCATTAACGAAAATCGTCGGTGTACCAGTAACCCCTAGTTTTTCAGCGTATTTCATATCCTTTTCCCATGCTTTATCCGACTTTTTGGCCTGGAAATTTTCTACAACCTTTTTAGCCTCATTGTCACTTACGAGTTCCTTCAACGTATCAGCCAAGAATTTTTCTGTAAAAACATCCATTTTTTCTGCATTTGGATCCTTTGGCTGCTTAGCAAAAAGTTTATCATGGAATTTCCAAAACGTTTCGTTTCCTAGTTCTTGAAAGACTGATTCCGCAAATTTTGCAGAACGAATGGAATCAACATTGATAAAAGAATTATTCATAAAATAAAACTTTGCCTTCCCGTTATCAACCAGCTCTTGTTGAATAATTGGCACGATACCTTCGGAAAATTGTTTACAGTTTGGGCATTTATAATCGCCAAACTCAATAATCGAGACTGGTGCGGACTCATCACCAAGGAAAGGCTGATTACTATAATCGATCGTTTCCTTCGTTTTTGCCTTCTCATCAGGTTTTGTATGATTGCCTAAAAAGATAAATCCAAGTATAAATACAGCAACAATCCCAACCATCCAGAAAACAAATTTTGCTGAGGACGGCTGCTGATTTTTAGTGTTTTTTTTGTTATTTGCCATAATCAAACTCCTTTAAATTTAATAACGAAAAATATATGTAAGTTGTTGTCCCAGCTAGTTTTAATATTACCTATCTTACTTAATAATGCAAATATAAGGCCTGTCCAGATTAGTTTATTTACAATAATAAGGTTATTATAAAGATGTATTCTAATATTGTTATTCGAGGTGCAAAGATCATGACAAAATATAGAGGCTATATTGGAACCTATACAAAAGGAGAAAGTAAAGGGATCTATTCCTTTACTTTAAATACAGACGATAAAAAAATTGAGAACCTTCAAGTAGCTGGCGAATTGGAAAACCCCACCTACTTAACCATCAGCAAGGACAATCAATTCCTTTATTCTGTAGCTAAAGAAGGCGAAGCTGGGGGAATAGCTGCTTTTGCCATAAATGATGGCAGTGGATTAACAGCAATTAACAGCCAAGTACTCGCTGGCTCTTCTCCATGTCATGTCAGTGTCGACAGCAAAAACCGCTATGTATTCAGTGCAAATTACCATAAAGGTGAAGTCGTCTCCCACATGATTAGCCAAGAAAATGGCAGCGTACAACCTGCTGCTTCAGTGATCAAACATGAAGGACGAGGGCCGGATTCCAGGCAGGAAAAACCTCATACCCATTATGCGGGTCTTACCCCGGATGAAAAATATCTGGCCGTTGTTGACTTAGGCATCGATGCCCTTATTACCTATGCAGTTCATGATGACGGTTCGCTTGAAAAGGTAAAGCTGCTGCCATTAAAAGCTGGCAGTGGTCCGCGCCATCTCACGTTCCACCCTAACGGAAAATTTGCTTATCTCATGACAGAGTTTAGTTCTGAAGTAATAGTTTTAAACTATCACTCAGAAAATGGCCATTTCTCTGAGATACAATATATTTCCACATTGCCGGCTTACTTTACCGAAAATAACCAAGGCAGTGCGATTCATATTTCTTCCGATGGACGCTTTGTTTATGCGGGAAATCGCGGGCATAATAGTATTGCTGTGTTTACTGTCAATCAAGATTCGGGTGAGATAAGCTTTATCGAGCATACTTCTACCGAAGGGGATTGGCCGCGGGATTTTGCACTGGATCCATCCGAGAAATTCATTGTAGCTTCCAATCAGGAATCGGGGAATCTAGTGTTATTTTCGCGGGATGAGGGTACGGGAAAATTAACCCTTATTCAGTCTGATATTGCGGTGCCATATCCGGTTTGTGTGAAGTTTTTACAAGTTTTGAGCTGATTAGAATTTCTAATCGGCTTTTTTATTTTTGAGCGTAAAATATCAGAGCCCATGAGAATACTAAATAGGACGTTAATCATTAAAGGATGTGTCCTCATTGCATTTTTTCCATGGCCAAGAAGCACTTTCCGCAGTTGAGTGGATTTTAAGATCTGTAGTCACGTTTATCTTTTTGCTCTTTGCGGTCAAAGTTATGGGTTCTCGTGCGATTTCTCAATTAAGATTACTTGATTTTATTATGGCTTTAATGATCGGAAACATCATTGCCCATCCACTTTCAGACCACAGAATCGGATTAAAGGGCTCTGTCATCTCTACGATTGTCATCATTATTCTGTATTTGATTGGGATATTTTTAAATTTAAAATGGTCCTGGCTTAGAAATACCATTGACTCATCGCCTATTCCACTTATTAAGGAGGGGGCAATTAGCTATAAAGGACTGAAAAAGGCAAGAATCTCGATTGATTTATTATTAGCGGAGTTACGAAAAGAAAAAGTAGCAGATGTAAAAAAAGTAGCATTGGCATTGTGGGAGTCGGATGGGAAGATTTCAATATTTTTGGATCCCCAATATGAGGCGATTACACCGTCGACCTATCAATTACATACAGAACCTTTTGACTTGCCGAAGACGATCATTAAAGAAGGAAAGATTGATTTTCAGGCGTTGAAGCAAATGAACAAGGATGAAGAGTGGTTGATTAACACGATTAAGGCCAAATATAAAACAGAAATTAGTGAGATTTTACTCTCCACCATTGATAACAAAAATAATTTGCAGGTTTTCCTTTACTAATAATTTTTTTGTAAGAATTTAAATGCCAAATTTTTGCCCCCTGCAATTGGGCCTGTTGATTTCCGCTCCTGGCACTCGCTTTCCGCGGGGAGGTCCTGGAGCCTCCTCGCCGCCTTTGGCGCCTGCGGGGTCTCCAGTGACCTCTATATCCCGCAGGAGTCGAGTGCCCTCCGCTCCAATCAACAGGGAAGCAAATCAACCTAAAGTATTGCAACACACCTTTTCTAACCTTGCTAAGTGTGTTGTATAGCTTTATTTAATCCCTCAAAATATTTGCGAGTCTCTACTTCCACTTCTTCTTTTGTAAACTTATAACATCATTTTAAAAAGTGATTTCATCACTTATTTTTATAATTTATTGGTTGAGTCCCTAGTCTTTATTAATACTACACTGTTGGTTGGAGCGGAAGGCGGCGAAGACTCCTGCGGGAGTACGGGGCAGGGGAGACCCCGCAGGCGCGGAACGCGCCGAGGAGGCTCCCCGGCACGCCCGCGGAAAGCGAAGCCGCCTGGAGCGGAAATCAACAGACCTGTTGAAAAGACTGTATACTAATACCTTATAACGAATTAACGCGGTTAATGATTAAAAGGAAATAATTGAAATAAAACCACTTGCCAACTCAAGATCCTTTAACCACTTCACATATTCTTTTTACATCATCGTCACTCAAATATGGATGCATCGGCAATGAAAGCACTGTATCGCAAAGCTCGTTAGTTATCTCAAAGTCTAGATGATTAGCTTCCAAATCTGAAAAGGCATCTTGTTTATGCATCGGTTTTAGATAATAAATCATGCTGGGAATTCCATGTTCTTTAAGTTTTGCTTGTAAGCCATCCCGCTGTTCCTTGTTTTTAAGTTTAATTGTATACTGGGCAAAACTTGAATAATAGCCATCGGGTATAAAGGGAATTTCTACAATTCCCGCTAGTTTTTCATTATATAGTTGCTGTATTCGGTTTACAGCTTCCAATTCATGATCAATAAATGCCTTTAGTTTCACTTTTAATATTGCTGCTTGGACGGTGTCTAATCTTGAGTTAACTCCAATTCTAACATTGTCGTATTTATTCTTGCCTTTACCATGAATTTTTATAGATTTCAGTAATGCTGCTAATTCATCATCATTAGTAAAAATAGCCCCTCCGTCGCCATAGCATCCAAGTGGCTTAGCTGGGAAGAAAGATGTTGTTGCTGCATCTCCAAAACTACAGGCTCTTTGACCATTAATATGGCCGCCAAATCCCTGGGCACCATCTTCTAACACTAATAAATTAAACTTCTTAGCGATTCTTTCTATCTCATGATAATCTGCAGGCAGGCCAAATAAATCTACAGGAATAATAGCTTTTGGAGTTAGTTTTTCCTCTTCAACTGTTTTGATAATTGCTCTTTCTAGCTTAGCCGTATCAATATTAAATGTTTCTCGATCTACATCAACAAAAACAGGAGTTGCCCCTCTAAATGAAACCATTTCTCCAGTTGAAAAGAAAGTAAAGTCTGGCACAAATACGGCGTCACCAGCTTTGACATCCCATGCCATCATCACTAAATTCAAAGCATCCGTTCCATTAGCGCAAGTAATACAATGGTTTACCCCCACATACTCGGCTAATTGTTCTTCTAACTCTTGTACTTCTGTCCCGCCGATAAAATTTGTTGTAGTTAATACTTCCTGTATGGCTGAATCAATTTCCTGCTTATATTTCTGATACTGAGTCTTTAAATCTCTGAATTCCATCAACTATCAATCTCCATTACAACTAAATTTCATCTATTCAGACTCCATGTGAAGCACTCCATCACTAAGAGTATATTCTCTGCCACATTCACTACAGTTCAACTCATTTTTTAGAACACTGCCGCACTCGCATACCCAGCCAATTTGTTGAGCAGGTACTCCTGCCATTAATGCGTGGTCTGGTACGTCCTTTGTGACCACCGCACCTGAAGCAATCATGGCAAAGCGGCCGACAGTATTACCGCATACTATCGTAGCGTTTGCTCCAATCGATGCTCCGTATTTAACTAGGGTTCTTATATAGCCTTCAGTACCTTTCGGATGTTTACTTCTTGGCGTTAAATCATTGGTAAAAACCATGGAAGGACCACAGAATACATAGTCTTCTAATTCAACACCTTCATAAACCGAGACATTATTCTGGATTTTTACCCCATTGCCAATTTTTACGTTAGTTGAGATATTGACATTTTGACCTAACGAGCAGTTCTCACCGATTTCTGCACCAGTTTGAATATGGCTGAAATGCCATACTTTAGTACCCGAACCCACCGATACATTTTCATCGATATAACTGCTTTCATGAACAAAATAACTCATCTTTCAAACCTGCCTTTGAAATCGATCGAACTGCATTTACTCAATGGCAGTTTAACGCTTTTGCCTTCCGCTGCTGATTTGTAAATGGCGAGGACGAGCTCAAGTGCTCTTCTTCCATCTTCAGCTGTCACATATGGCTGCCGATCATTTTGAATGGCATCAATGACATCAGCATAAAGTGGATTATGACCAAAACCATAGACATTTGGCGGGTTTTCCTGAAACTTCTCCTTGACATCATCTGGGTCGTCTAAATTGTCAGCAAACTGCCATTCTTCAATAAGATTTACAGACTTCCCGCCAGCTTTAACTGTCCCTTTTTCCCCGAACAAATACAATGTTTCTTCCAGGTTGTTTGGATAAATATTGGTTGTCCCTTCAACAATCCCATAGCTTCCATTTGAAAACTTTATGAGCGCCATCCCCAAGTCTTCCGCCTCGATAAAGTTATGATTCAAGTTATCTGTCATACCAACTACTTCTATTATTTCGTCCCCCATCATCCAACGAAGAAGATCTATATTATGGAGGCACTGGTTCATCAATGCTCCACCGTCTTGTTCCCATGTTCCACGCCAAGGGGCTTGTTTATAATAATCTTCTCCCCTGTTCCAACGAATATGAGCAGTCCCATGAAGCAGCCTTCCAAAGCGTTCCTCTTCGGCTGCTTCTCTTATTTTTTGAATTGATTTATTAAAACGGTTTTGATGGCAGGCGCTTACTTTTAGCTTTTTTTCTCTTGCATTGTTAATGATTTCATCGGCTTCTTCGAGGGAAAGAGCGATAGGCTTTTCAATAATAAGATGGCTGCCTGCTTCGATACAATCTAAAGCAATTTGGCCATGTTTGCCACTTTCAGTACAAATGGCAACTAACTGCGGTTTCTCCTTTTCAAGTAACATCTTATAATCTGTATATTGCGAAATTGATTGTGGAAGGTTATTTTTCAAAATTTTATCGTTCATATTTTCAGGTTCAATGTCACATAAAGCAACAATTTCAAGTCCATTTTCGATTGCTGCGGCAATATGATTGGGCGAAATTCTTCCACAGCCAATTATTGCATATCTTAAACCCATGAGGCTCACCCCCTATAATAATTCAATGTTTTCTCGATTATTTACAAGTTTCATAGCATTTTTCGTATCAAATATAGACTTCGCATGCTGCTGGACAAAGGAATAGTTAACATCAGAATGGGCAGTTGTTACGATAACGAGATCAGCAGTTTCAATCAGGTCCGCTGTTAATACAGATTCGCCCTTTCTAAGCTTTCCATGCTCCCGATACTCTTGCACGTAAGGATCATAGTAAACTACTTCTGCTCCTTCTTTTTCTAACTGTTCAATTACTCTAAGAGCAGGGCTCTCACGATAATCATCAATATCTTGTTTATAGGCGACACCCAGGACCAGGATTCTTGACCCATTCATTGCCTTTTTATGCCTATTTAGGATTTTACTTGCCCGCTCAACACAGTATTCCGGCATCCGGTCATTAACCATCATGGAGGATTCAATCATTGAGGTGTGAAATCCATATTCACGTGCTTTCCAGGAGAGATAATATGGATCAAGCGGAATACAGTGCCCCCCAAGCCCCGGCCCTGGATAAAAGGCTTGGAAGCCATATGGTTTAGACTTTGCAGCATCAACAACTTCCCAGAAGTTAATGCCCATCTTATTACAGAGAATGGCAAGTTCATTTACAAGCCCTATATTTACATTTCTATAGGTGTTTTCGAGGATTTTCTCCATCTCAGCTATAGCTGGAGATGAAACACGGTGAATGGGTGCTTCTAAGATGCTTTCGTAGAGAGTAGCAGCCACATCCGTACATCTTGGAGTGATCCCTCCGACGACTTTGGGTGTGTTTTTGGTCTTATAGATTAAATTCCCCGGGTCCACACGTTCCGGTGAAAAGGCAAGATAGAAGTCCTCACCGCATTTTAGTCCAGATGTTTCAAGAATTGGCTTAACGAGTTCTTCCGTTGTTCCAGGATAGGTCGTTGATTCTAAAACGATTAACATATCTTTATGCATATAAGGAACGATGCTTTCAGCAGAGGTTTTAACATAACTGATATCTGGCTGTTGGTGTTTATCAAGTGGTGTTGGGACACAAATACATACACAGTCTGCATTAGCTGCCTGTGCAAAATCTGTAGTAGCGGAAAGACGCCCTGACTTCACAATTTCTAGAAGATCTTCATTGACAACATCACCAATATAATTTTTTCCTCTGTTAACCATATCTACTTTAGATTTTTGGACATCAAACCCAATCGTTATAAACCCGGCCTTTGCTTTTTCAACCGCAAGGGGCAAACCAACATATCCCAAACCTACAACTCCAAGTGTTGCCGTCTTATTTAATAATTTATCTTTTAAATTACTAGTTAATGTCACAGTGCTCATGTTTTTATTTCCCCCCTTTTAATATAGCCTGACAAATATGTTTTGCCGCGTTGCCATCACCGAATAACAGAGGCTGTGGGTGCTGGAGACAGTGTAATGGTCTTGAGACTGTTTCTAAAATTATGTTACCAGCAATGGGACTTAACCTATTCCACCCATTTTCTAGGGTTTCAATCCATTCTGTTTGATCTCTTAGTGTTGTACACGGCGTCTTTAGGAAATAGGCTTCCTTTTGAAGTCCGCCAGAATCGGTCACGACCATGTAGGCATTTGCTATTAAGTAAAGCATCAGCAGATAGCCTGCCGGTTTGATGATTGTTACATTGGTTAAGCTAATCTCCAGCTCAGCAAGCCGTTTACGTGTTCTTGGATGAAGTGGTATAAGTACCGGCTTCTCCATTCTTTTAAAAGCGGAAAAAATCTTACGTAACTTCGTATCATCATCAGTATTTTCGGCACGGTGAATGGTAGCAAGGTAATATTCCTTTTCTTTGAAACTAAGGATCGTGCCGCTTTCATCGCTTATTTCATCCAGCCAAGCACCATCAGCATATCGATTTTTTGAAATTTGTGTATTTCTTTGAACTGCATCCAACATAATATCGCCCGTATTGATAACGCCGGCTGTTATTCCTTCCTTTTCTAAGTTGTCTACAGCTGTTTGTGTTGGACAAAGTAATAAATCGGAAATATGGTCTGTTAATACTCTGTTTTGTTCTTCTGGCATGAGCTTGTTATAGCTGCGTAACCCAGCTTCCACATGAATGACAGGGATATGTAATTTACTTGCGGACAAAGCTCCTGCCAAAGTAGAATTCGTATCACCATAGACTAGCAAGCCATCGGGCATTTCTTTCAAAATGATTTCTTCAATTTTTTCCAGCATCCGTCCTGTTTGAACACCGTGACTCCCTGAGCCAACCCCTATGTTATAATCAGGTTTTGGTATACCAAGCTCCGCAAAAAAAACAGTAGACATATTTGCATCATAGTGTTGACCAGTGTGTACTAATACCTCTTTATTTTCTTTTCTAAATACCTCAGAAAATGGTGCAGCTTTGATAAATTGCGGACGAGCACCGATGATTGTTACTAATTTCATATTCTCCTTCCTTTCGTTACTGGGATTAACGTAATAATGACACCCACTTCCAACTTCCTAGTGAGTGTCATTATTGTGCTGCCGCCATTCGGGTTAGATTCGTTTGGCCGGTATACCAAAGACTGTTGTATCCTGACTAACCTGTTTAATAACAACACTGCCGGCCCCAATTTTTGCAAAGTCCCTCACTTTTACGCTTGGGGTAATGACTGCATGACTGCCAAGAAATACCCCCGTCCCTAGCTGAGCGCATCCAGTCACATCTGAATGTGAATTAATCGTACAACCATTACCAATACATACATCATGTCCTATCGTTACACCTAAGTTTAGCAACACAAAGGAACCCAATTGAATATCACACGTTAATACGGCCCGCGGACAGACCACACTTCCTTTACCAATTTCAACATTTTTACCAATTATCGCTGTTGAATGAATGAGGGTAATAAACCGAGCACCGCGTTCCTCTAGCACATTAGCTATTGCAAGCTTTGTCTTGGGGTCCGCAATTGCCATCACTAAGATGTGGTCGGTTTCAGGGCGATAATCCTGAATTGAACTGATAATAGGAAGATCATATTTATAACCATCAAGAAGGTTTAAATTATCACTAATAAACCCAATAGGTTCCCAACTTTGATCTGTGAAATCAGTTAGCCAGCTATGGATCATCCTTGCTAGTCCCCCGGCACCTACAATAATTAATTTATTCATCGATTATTCTTCCTTTTCTTTTCAAATGGGCTTCATTGTGATACCTAACTCCCCACTAATTCACGTTTGTCATTGATAAGTTTTAGCAGCTCTCCAACGTTCATACACTTTCGAATCGCTTCATTTGAAATTGATAGCTGAAAATTTTCATCCACCATAACAATGACTGAAATAAAAGCTACGGAATCCCAATTTTCATTTTCTTCTAATAGATAATCGCTGTTTAAATCAGTCGTCTCTATTTCCAGTAAATCTGCCAATTCAGTTAAAAAGGTCTCCATTTCCGCCATTTTTGACCACTCCTCATTATAAAAATGTTCTTTAAATAGAACACAGCGGTAAAAAATTTTTTCTCTCTTAGAAAAACAAGGTATTCGTCGTCCAAAAACAGCATTATACTTTAATTCGAGCCATAATCCCCGTGAAATATATTATAAGTTTAGTTCCTTATAAAGAACAAGTCAATGCTTTTTTTATCTGAAAAATCTTTTGTTTTCTCTCGCTGCATCATGAACTAAAGAATCATAAAATGGTCATACTTAACCATTATGGTTCCTTCTGTATAATCATTTTCATGTTGGCTATTAGGGCTACCGTTTATATTATTAATAATATTTTTTATAAAGTTTTGCCCCGATTCATGTGCATGCAAATATCCTCCGCCAAATCTAGGGTTTATTTCAGATATAATATAACCTTCATCGGTTTTAAAACAGTCAATATCGATAGGTCCAATCGGTTTAAGTGTACCAATGAGTTTTTCTATCATCTGTTTTAATACAGGATCTTTCACCGAAATAGATTTATCTGTTTCACCGGCACGCATC
Source organism: Neobacillus sp. NPDC093127 (assembly GCF_044754175.1). Classification (NCBI taxonomy): domain Bacteria; kingdom Bacillati; phylum Bacillota; class Bacilli; order Caryophanales; family Bacillaceae; genus Neobacillus; species Neobacillus sp. NPDC093127. The sequence continues at coordinate 364,629 of NZ_JBIVOP010000002.1, read as the reverse complement.
TTTAACTTCTGTTTAATAAATATATTCACAGCTTTTTTGGTATGAAGGTCAATATAACAATCGACACCCATTTCATCTCCGGTTATTAATGGCTGTACAATATAATCCAGTTGATTATCTTGAAATACTCTTAGCTCTTCTATTGAAGTAACTCGATGAATCCCCACACTTGCGCTTCCGTTTTTCGGCTTCACTATTAACGGAAAGTTTATTTTGCATTTCTTTAGATCCTCTCGTACTCTATCAATTCCGACATAGGTTGGTATCGTTGGTATATGATTGGCCTGTAAGAATTTATAGGTTTTATCCTTGTCGTAACAAATATCGACTATATCCTTATCAGATATCATCAAATGAATTCCTTCCTTTTCAAACTCCTGCTTATAGCTTGCTAATAAAGGTAATTCAGGGTCGATAAGCGATAATACACCTCTTATTTTATATTTATTACAAAGGTATTTAATATGGTGAATATATTCTGGATTGTCAATGGGCGGCACGACCTCATAGAAATCAGCGTGATGTAATGCTGCCGCATTGGGGTCGCAGTCAATTACGACAACTTTCCCGTTTATTTTTTGAAGTTCTTTTTTAAAGTATTCAACTAACTTTACACGGCGTCCAACACTACATAGTAATATATTCATATATGAACCCCCTTCTATCATTACTTAAAACATATAGATGTCTTCATCAAAAAATTGCTTAATCGATTCCTTTTTCCGGACGATAAATACTTCACCATCATCAGCGGCTAAAATACAAGGGCGCTCTTTAATAAATGGCGGATTAAAAACGATTGTATAAGCTCCCACATTTTCAAAAATAATATAGTCACTTTTCTGAGGCAGTTCTGTGAGGAGTTTGTGTGCTAAGTAATCCTTTTCCATACAGGTATAACCGACAACGCTGTAAACTTGTTGTGCTTCTGCTATCTCACTTTTTCTGATGATCTTCATCGGCAGATTATGTTTGTGCATAGTTGGTTTGATATTATGAACACTGCCATCCACTAAAACAAAGGTCTGCTCTCTAATTGTTTTCGTTTCAATGACTTTTGCAATAAAAATAAAGGTATTGGCGACCATTGCCATTCCAGGCTCTACTATTAACCTTGGTTTTTTCTCAAAGCTGCTAAACTCATGATTCATTATTTGGCAAATCACTTCAGCATAATCATCAAAGGATGGTGCATTTTTGTGAAAGGATGGCGGTAATTCTCCATAAAAACCTCCACCGACATCTATGTAGTCTAAATTAACTAACCTATTTTCTTTGGCAATGTCGCAAAGTTCTTGTGTTATTCTCCGATATGAATCTACCTCTCGATTCCTTGTTGAAAAATGCCCATGCAGCCCAGCTATTTGGACGTTTTCTAAAATGGCCAATTCATTTAGTGCATCTTGCAGATTTCCGTTTTCGATACAAATACCAAACCTGCTAACTTCATAACCTTCTTGAAGGGCACTTTGACCATTATAGGAAATATCAAAATTTAACCGGATCCCCACTTTAATTTGTTGGTTTGGATGATTTAACGCATAATCTTTTACAAACTCAAGTTCATAAATAGAATCAATATTCATGATACTTTCATTCTTTAAAGCTAAATGAATATCGTCCCTGCTTTTTAATGGACCATTAAAGATGATTCTTTTCGGATCTTCGCCTAATTTAAGCGCCAAATCATACTCTAATCTAGAGACAACTTCAGCGTATGCACCCAGTTTTGACAGTTCCTTGCATAAATAGGGAAGATAATTGGTTTTGTATGAATAACCTAGAATAAAGTTTTCATATCTACTTTTAAATGCTGTCTCTATTTTTTGGTAGTTTTCTCTTAATTTATTGACATTAAAAATGTAAAAGGAAGAACCCCACTTCTTTTCTAGTTCACTTATTGTTTTATAGTCGAACATAAAGTTTCTCATCCTTATTAGCTAATTTTGGACACTCGAATTTCACCTTTTCAGCAAAATAATTAATTACTGTGCTATCAATGTTTTCATCAAATTTTCTGGCAAAATATTCATTCGATTTCACAATTAATTGAATATCTTCGCTTGTTAAATCCTGCGGTGAATTTTGCGAACTTAATGTTTCACCCCATTTTAAAAACAATAGGTTGTTATCCATCACAGCTGTTTTATATTGGGAATTCATAATCAACGTATGAAAAAACCATTGATCAGGCACCAATGAGTGTTCAAAGTATTTATAAAACCATTCATTTTCATCTAAAAATTGGACGATGTATTGCGCTGCATCATATGGCATTGTGAACCACTGTGAACCTTTATATAAAGAGTATCCATTGGGCAATTTGTATGGGTTAGGGAAGATATTTATCCCCTTGCGGTATAAGGCTAGGACAATACTTCGAAAAAACCTGGCAGGGTGAAAACTAGCATAGCGTTTTCGCATAAATTTAGGCCAGGAAATCTCCATTAAACCTGAATTAAATCGGCCAACACTACCTAAAGTCATAAATATTTTTCCTTTGTTATTAATCAGGAAATCTTTGAAACCATCTTTCACCAGTAAATCCTGCCCGCTTCTTAAGCAGACAAAATCATATTCACCCTTGGAAGCTACTACTTCTCTCAACAACCGGATCGTTGATTCGACCTGGCTTATATCTCCCCATTCACAAATGCCGCATTGTTGCAAAACTTTCACAAATGGACTCTTCACGATTCCTTCCTTTAAATTCTGATAATTTCTTTTATCAATGTGAACAAAGACATCGGCTTGTTCTTCTGAAATTAACTGCTTAATAAATTTATTTACTTGGTCGGGGTTTTTGTGAATTTGTATAATATATGCCGTTCGCGGAGAAGAATTCAATTTCATTCACCTCTTTCAAAGTGGCCAATTTTTTAAAGCCTCCAATAACGGTCCAAACTTTTCGATTAAATCTAGGTTTATTTCCTCAACATTCGTTTTATTATTAAAGAGCGAATTAATCTTACCCAATATTTTCTGTTCATCAAAGATCTTTACAAACGCAATATAATTTAGATTGGCCAGCCATTTCTTATAGGTACTGGCGATTTTATGATTTGTATTCGGTAATACGACACAAGGTGTTTTCGTAATCGCGCAAAAAATCATCCCATGTAACCGATCCGTGACAACAACCTTTGACTTTTTAAAGGCAGTCCAAATATTTTCTAATGCTTGTTCCTCACTGCCTTTTGGGAATTTTCCAATATGGGTGTCATAATAATGAATATTTGGATAACGGTCCTTTATGGCTAATAGAAGACTTTCTTTTTGCATATTTGATATTTTTTGCTCCTGATCGTTCCTTAAACATAGGATGATTCCATCCCTAATTAATTTGGGTTCGATTAAATTAAGGGAAAGGACAATGTCAGGGACTAAATAGACATGATTATCACTAAAGCATTCTTTCATCATTTCATATGACTCCGGCTCTCTTGCAAAGAGGTGCAAATCTTTATGCTTAGCGTATACCTTTCTACTTTTGTTTAAAGATTTTTCTCCTTTAAAATCCATTGTTTGCGGGAAGGAGATGATTTTATTATTTGGGAAAAGCTTAATAATCTGGCGTCTGCGAACCTCCAGCCCCTCGTATACGTCGCCCATATTTCCGCCGCCAATTGTGGTAATAATATCTTTTGGATTTATTGATTTCTTTAGACCAGAAAGCATCCCAAAATCATTAGCATATAACGTTATCATTTTATAATTAGGAAAATGCTCCATTAAAAACTTCTTTTGTGCATAAGTAATCGAAATATCACCTAGGTTCCCGTAATTTGCTGCTATGGTCACAATTATTTTTAACTCATTTTTTGAAATTTGAGGATATCTATTTTTTTTGGATAATAAAAACTTAAGCTTTAACTTCCACTCAATTGGAATGAGCTTTGTATATTTTGAGGCCCCTATTTTATTTAAAATTTTTATCATTCCGAATCCACTCCGTAGATATATAGACTAATATCCGCTCAAATTTCTAATTTCCGGCTTAACTTCTTCTCATTTTTTTAAATCTGTCATTGTGCATCCAATGATCAACCAAGACAAGCTTTTGAGGAATTTTGTATCCAGGTAATTTATCTTTACAAAATTGAAGTAATCGGATGCGGAATTCCTTTATGGTTTCAGGTGTTGACAGCTTTACAAATGCTTTAACCATTTGCCCGGTAATAGGGTTAAATTCACTGCTAACAGCAACCTCTGCTACACCCTCCATTAATTGAATGATACTCTCCACTTCAGCAGGGAATACCTTTTCCCCGCCGACATTGATAACCTCCGAAGTCCGGCCAAGAATTTTAATATAATCCCCGTCGACCTCAACTTCATCCTGGGTCATGAACCAGCCATCTTCTGTATAGGGTGATGGTGCATTGAGATAGCCCAGCATGGCCGATTGTGCCTTTATTTCCAGCATTCCATTTCTAACCCGCGTTTGAAATTCCTCCCCGCCAACCTTCACCCAAAGCGAATCAGATGATTTTGATTTTGATCTTAGTATCCCTACCTCGGATAAACCGTAAGTCTGTAATAGACGAATATGAGGAAATAAACAATGGAATTTCCTTAGTGTAGTTTCTGGCATTACTTCCGTTCCATAGGTGACTAACTCAAGACTTTCCAAATTACATTCCTTATAGGCTTCGCTTAATATCATAAGATTAATAAATGTTGGTGATGTTGGGAGAGTCTGTACTTGATAATTTTCGATTGCTGAGCAGACAGACGCCGGTGACCGCTCTTGAACTGTTACAAGACAGCCCCCATTTGCCAATGTATAAAACATTGTGTTCAGGCCGCCGATATGATCGAAAAGTAAAAAGGCAATCGTCCGTTTGGCATGCCTTGGTCTTTTAAATTTTTCTAATAATGGCACGAAATCGTGTACGGCCGCCTTACTCTTACCCGTGGATCCTGAAGAAAAGAGAATAACGCCAGGGTGTCCGATATGGCGGAGCTTGGAATAGATTTTATGCGTAGCTTTCTTATTCTGTTTAATAATGGAGATTTGGTCATCAGGATTTAAGGAAATTAGATATTCTGCTTCTGCAACCTCACAAAATTCTGCTTTCTTTTCCTTTACCGCTTTACTTAACAAGGCGATTATACATTCTGATTCAATCAATGCTAACAACAAGGCAACCGAGGAGGGCGAAAAATCTGCTTCAAATGCAACAACACTACCGGCAGGGAGATTCTCTTTCGCCAATTCCAATTTCCAGTTTTCAAAAAGATCTAGCATTCGACCGTATAAATAGGCTTCATTATGCCAAATAAGCGCTTCTTTATTGAAATTCTGCTTAAATTGTTCCAGCATAAAATCGATAAACATTTAAACCCCTCCTAGAAAAAGAGTTTGCCCTGTAATAAACGAACTTTTCTCCTGTAGAAAAAAATCAATTACATTGGCGACATCCTCTGCTGTTCCATACCTTTTTATTGACTGCCTATCGATAATTGCGGCTAACTTTTCCTTTGGAACCGCACGAATTAAGTCTGTTTCAATTGGGGTAGGGCCTATCGAATTCACTGTAATTCCGTAAGCAGCTAGTTCTTTGGCAATGACTTCGGTAAATGAGATAACGGCAGTCTTTGATGCTGCATAAACTGATTCCCCCTCAAGCTTCAGAGGAGCTGCTACCGTGGTGAAATTAACAATCCTTCCAAACCCGCGTTTCTGCATCAGCTTCGCGGCTTCTCTACAAAAGAGAAAAGTACCAATCACATTGGTATTCAGTATCTTGTTTACAGTCGAGAGCGGCGTCAGTATAAAGTGATTCATCGAGGCTATGCCAGCATTATTAATCAAATGATCTAGTCTTCCATGCTTTTTCCTAATAGATGAAAATAGCGACTTTACGCCGTCTTCATCTGAGACATCTACCTGAAAGTGCTCATACCCATCGAAACTCCAATCCGGTTTGTTTCTACTGCAGCCAATCACAAAATGTCCCTGACGGCTATAATATTGGGCTAAATATTTCCCGATGCCCTTTCGAGTGCCAGTTATCAAGGTTATCGGTCTGTCCACACTGGCATCTCCTCTTCAATTAATCTAGAAATATAATCAACTAGTAGACCCGCCTTCAAAAACGGACTTGTTTTTTGAGACATAGCCTTCTCATCTGCCAAAATAAAGGATATCGCCAGCTCATCTTCAAGCGCCTGTTCTACCATGACAATTAACGAAACTAATCCTAATGAATCCAGTACTCCTTCTTTTCCAAACAATGGAGCAGCTTCACCTAATTCAATCGGGATTTTCTGTTCGTAAGTGATATTAAATTCTTCAATCGAAGTTAGCACAATATTGGAGATTTTTTCACGCATAAAATATCCTCTTTCCTTAAAAGGCTTAAATTTCAATTGGATCTAATATAAGAGTTGAAGAAAGATTAAGTGAACAGGATGCCCATGATAATCCCACACCAAACCCGCAGCAAATCACCTTTTGCAGCTGATTACCTTCAGTTAATACTCGGTGTTTGAGGGATAACATCAAAGGAATTGATGCTGGGCCAGTATTGCCGACAGTTGCTACGGCAATCGGGACAGAATTAAGCGGAAGCTTCATTTTTTTACGTAAATACTCAAGCATAAATTTGTTGGCCTGGTGAAAGGCAAACGTCCCAACCTCCTCCTTTCTCCACCCAGTTTCATGGAGAAGCTCATCAATCATCGGAGGAATTTCCCTCAGAGCAAAGGACATGATTTCCATTCCATTCATTCGTAAGGTTTCTTCATTACGGATATTCCCATCCTCCAATTCAATAGGAATGGATGTCTCGACACTGAGCGGCTTTCTAGATCCTCCTGCAGGAATGATTAAGTTTTCCGCTCCCGAACCATCTGTTCTTAAACTAAAATGGGAGAGAGATTCACCTTTTTCAACAAGCACAGCGCTGCCCCCATCACCAAATACCATCCGAACAGACCTGTCTTTCGGGTGAACCAATCTTGTCGAAGTATCCCCTGAACAAACTAGCACTCTTACATAACCACCTGCTTCCATCATCATTGCCGCTTGGTAAAGACCATACACAAAACCTGAACAGCCATAATTAATATCAAAGGCAGCAGCAGTCGTCGGCAGCCCGAGCCTATGCTGCAGTAAAACACTGGTTGCAGGCATTTTATAATCCGGTGTTTGGGAAACAAATACAATTCCATCGATTGTTTCCCGGGAGATTTCAAGCTTATCCAGTAATCTTTCAGCTGCAGCAAAACATAAATCCGAAGTACATTGATCCGCCCTTGCAACCCGAACCTGTTCAATACCTGTACTTGCGATTATCCTTTTTACCTCGTCGATTCCGTAAAGGTAAGATAGTGAGGTTAAATCAACAGTGTCAGAAGGAATGGCGCTGCCGATACCGCTAATAACTGATTGAGTAAACTTTGACTTCAAGTGAATCACCTATCTCATTTATTAGTAATAAAGAAACTTAACTCATAAAAGGGATCACGAATAAAAAGCTTAGTTTGAATAAAGATTGATTGAAAATCCTGCCTGCTAAAAGATAGTTTACTTACCTTCTTCATCAAAGAATTCCTTTTAAGTGAGACAGTCCCAGACTTGACCTCATTAAAAGGAATTTCATTGCTTTGATGGTTAATTGCCATTTCCATAAAGTTAACTCCAACATAAAAAGAATGCAGCATACTTCCCCAAACCCTTGGATTGCATTCAAGTACCATAAATGTCGAATCTAGATCATTAAATCGTAAGTCAAAATTTATTAATCCGGAAAAATTAAGTGCTTTAACAATTTTTTCGCCAATTTGTAATACCTCTTTGTTATTCTCGAATATTATCCCCTTATCTGTTCGTCTACTTACTGTCCATGCTTTTATAATGCCGTTTAAACAGAAGATATACAGGTTTATATCGTAACCTGGAATATAGTCTTGTATTAACAGTGGGATAGTGGTTTTTTTTGTAACATTATATAATTCACTCATGTTGTCAGACCTTATTATATTTTGTGAATTTTCACTATCTAGTGCTTTAGTCATTATTGGAAAAGTAAGATTTCGCTTTGTATTTTCCATTTCTAAAGGGTCATATAAAACTGTTTTTGGTGTTGAAATATTGTTTTTTAATAAAAATAAATAAAATTCCCATTTATTATTTAGCATTGCAATCTTATGATAATCGGAAATAGGATAATGATTTTTATATCCTTGAATCTCCGTCGTATTTTTACTTAAATATAAAGTTGAACGTATACCAGTAGGAATGACATAATTATCGTCATTTTCACTTAGCAGTGTTTTGATAATCTCATTTAAATTTTGACAATCAATCTTTAAATCCTGTTCTTCAATTTCATAAACAGATTTACATAACTTCGATAAGGAGACTGATTGAATTAATTCTTTAGTCCCAATAAATGAAAATTTAATATTACTGGTTAATAGACTTTTAATCACACATCTTGTTAAACCTTTGTGGCAGCCTACGATTATTACATTCATGTGGACCTCCCAAAGCTTAGTCTCAATTTTATTAAGTAAACGTAAAATAATCCCCACCTCAAAAAAGAAGGGGAGTAAATATAAAGACCGCTTATCGCAAATCTTGTTCTAACACAGTTACTAATTTTTGGGATAGCATTTCCCAGTTAAAATTTTTTTCTAAATAACTTTTCCCATTCGCCCCCAACTTTTCACAGAGAGATTTATTTAAACTAAGGGAATCTAAGGATTCAGCCATTTCAACTGGGTTTTTCGCCCACACGACACTTCCAAAGTCATCCAGATCGCCAACCTTCATCGTACTATTCACAACAATTGGAAGCTCTGCTGCCGTATAGTCATACATTTTATTAAAGCTCATTCCCCATTTATAAAGTTCTGCATTGTGCATCGATAGCAGGCCGACATCACAGCTTTCTAATAATTTCGGAATATACTCTTTTGCAACTGAAGGAAAAAAGATCACGTTCTCCAGTTTTTCCTCCTCTTTGAACTTTATTAATCTCTCTTTTTCCGGTCCTTTTCCAAAGAATAATAAACATACTTTACTATTATTTTCTTTTAACTTCTTAGCCGTTAACAGCAGTGGCTCAAGATTATCTGACATTCCATGGGACCCAATATAAATGGCTTTAAAGTGATCTTTTAACTTACTATTTATGAATTCATTCAAATCATTTGGGAGTTCCTTTGCATGATCAAACCGCTTAATATCAACGCCATTTGGCAGGACTAGGACCTTCTCTTTGCTTATACCCTTGCCTTCGATATAAGTTACAGCATTCTTAAAGAGAATAATGATTCTATCTGACTTTTTGTACAAAAAGATTTCTAACCAACTTAATAATTTGACGATTGGATTTCGTTTTGAAACTTTCCCTAAATCGATTAATGTTTGCGGCCACAAATCCCTTTCTTCAAAATAGAACTTACTTCCTTTAATTTTTGAAATTATATAGCCTAGTAATGCTGCAGGCGGATGCATTAATGAGCCGATTATTACATCTGGTTTCTCCTTCGTTTTTATCGCTGTTAGAAAGGCTCGAAATGTATAACCCAATATATTCCATACCCTTTTAAAATCATTCTTTTTATATTGACATGTTTTGATCCATACAAATTCAATCTCATCAATTGATTCTATTCTTACTTTTTCTTTAGGATTGATAATATTTGTATCGGCAGTTCCATGATGTTCAAATGATGAGGCGAATATTTTGACATGGTAATTTTTATTCACTAGTTCTTTCGCCAAATCAAAATGGCGGGTACCTCCACTTGATTTTGGAGTGATCGCATAATGATTAAATATCCAAATATTCAACGGTGCTGACCTCCTTATTAAATGGCTGTATTAAAAGTGAATGTTGATTTCCGTTCCAGGCGCGAGCGGTTCGCGGGGCGGGCGGTGAGCCTCCTCGGCGCTAAAGCGCCTGCGGGGTCTCACCTGTCCCGCTGCTCCCGCAGGAGTCTCGCGCCTTCCACTCCAATCAACATTGTGCTCAAAATCGACAATGTTCTTTAACATAGCCTATTAAATAAATAATCAAGTGAAGTTAAGCCGGGCATGAAATCATTATATTTTTGGGGATAGATGACTTCTTGAAATTCATGATATTCAATCTTTATATTTTCAGCTTTAAAGATGTTTTCATCTAAATACTTTTTACCGCTTGGTCCTGATAAATAGACTGTTCCGCCAACTTCTTTTACGAGATTCACTAACAAACGGGAACTGTTTCCTTCTTTATTTAATAAGGAGGCCTTAAAGGTAGCTGATTTTATTTCCAGCATACGCTGAATCAACTGAATGCCTTTGGTGGTAAAATCGACCAGTAACGTATTTTCTAGTTTGTATAATTCCTTTATTCGATTAAATAAGCTATCAAAGTTTATTGCACCGCTATACAAAGATTCAATGGTACTAAGATGTTTTTTCTTCCAGTCAGTTTGATGATTCATTTCCACATCATTTGTCAGTTGAAAAGCTCTGCCTTTTGTTTTCACGGGCACCGTTAACCATTGAGGACCATTTGGGCATTTAACCTTTACTCGATTTTGAAATCCACCTTTAGTAAATTGGACATTATCAAGGAAGATAAACGTATCTGATTTGGCCATTTTATCAAAATAGCCTAACCACGGGAAAAGGTTCGGCTGATGAATTGAAACAATCACGCTATTCTCTCCTTCAAAATTATAAATTTATCCGCAATACTTCGAACGCCTCTGCCCAGTCTTTATTAATCTGTGTCCCTCTTACTCTTGCAAGTCCCTCAATAAACTCCTTAGTGAAATATGGCCTTTGTAATTCAATCTGAGAGGTATAGGATTGCAGTGCCTCCCATTTCCTAACAATATGATGATAATTTAACTCCATAAACGCCTGAGTAGAAAAGGTAATATGATTCCATGGAAGCTCGTACCCCAAGATCGACAAGTTCTTAAATGCCCTAATTCCTTCTGAATAGATGACTTGATGATCTTGATGAACGTCTTTTCCGGACGGAAGAAAAACAAGGTCCGGGTTAATTAAATTTTTGAGCTTAATCAAATCTTCTAAAATATCCTGTCTATAATAGGATAATTTTCTAACTTGATAGTTATAAACAAATAGACATTTCTTTGGAATATTCATTATTTCCATTGCATGATAGAATTCTTTCTCTAATAAATCGTTAGGCGCTCCTTTTGGTACTGATTCCTCTGCTGTGGAAAAGACGGCAATAAAAACCTCTGATCCTTCTTCCAATAATTTAGCAATCGTCCCGCCGCAGCCTAATTCTGCATCATCCGTATGCGGCGCCAGCACTAGAATTCTTTTATATTTCAAAACAATCATCCCTTATCCTTTACATTCATTAGCAAAGCTTTTATAGATCGCAATCAACTTGCCGCTTTCGGCTTCCCAATTATATTCTGTTTCCACTGCTTTTCGGCCATTATTCCCCATTCTTTCCGCCGTTTCCGGGTTCTCAAGCAGATAATTAATAGCAGCAGCAATCGCTATGGGGTCTTCTGGATTTACACAAATACCACATTCGTTTTTCTCAATAATTTCCCGCCAGAGTGGAAAGTCTGAGCAGATGACGGGAATGCCGGCTGACATGTATTCAAACATTTTATTAGGCTGGGCGTTAATATGATTAGGCTCGGGTAAAAACGTTACTATCCCTGCTGCTGACTTAGAAAGGAGATTTTTCAATTCGTTTCTGTTTAATATTCCTCGATAATGGACATTTTCTTGTTTATTCATTTTCTCCTTATTTTCCGAACTAATTGGACCGGCAAAATCTATTGCACCGTTAACCAAATTTGCCGCATGAAGCAGCTGATTTACTCCTCTCATTTCCGCTATTACGCCGATATAGCAGACTGAATTGACCTTTTTGACAGGCACTTCAGCTTGCGAGTCCAACAATTCATTTATTAATGGATAGTTATTAATATTAACTGTATTATGATTAACCTTCTTAAATCGTTTTGTGATAAAAGGGGTTGCCGTTGATAGAAAATCAAATTTCTTTGAACAAGCATTTTCAAAGACTTCAAAAGCAGATGCAACTGGCTTTCGAATCACTGCAGAAATCCAATGCTTCGACAATATCGCTCTTGGCACGTCCTCATGGATATCATAAATTACTTTCTTCCCACGCCTTTTTAATTTCAAGCCAATTGGAATAAGTTCAGGGTCATGAAAATGATAGACATCTGCATCAATCGCTAGGCCCTTCTTGTAAACTTGATTAGCCGTCATGGTCATTCTCTTAAAACGGCTGTCATTTCCTCTCATGACCCCATGCATTTGGACACCGTCAACCTCAAAATCACCTGTATCCGGAACAACATAATGCACCTCGAAACCCGCTTGAACTAATGAACGGCATTCCTTGATAAAAATCCTTGTATCATTATGGTCGTGTACAGATGTTAAATGGCAAATTTTCATTGGAACTCCCTCAGATTATTTTGATTTTCAACACTGACCTTTTGTTTAAAATTCTTCATAACAAAAGTCGATACACCAAGAAAGGCAAAATAATATCTATTTTCATTGATATCACCACTGATAAGTGAATTAATAAAATAAAAGATTAGGATTGAAGTCAGCATTAAGGAGAAAAAGGAAAAGCTTTTGTTTGCATCATGTAAGTCTTTAATAATATACATGTGCAAAAATAAAAATAAGATAATCCCAATTAACCCCAGTTCAGAGCCAAGTTCTAAAATGATATTATGTGGATAATTCTTAATGTCCATGCCATCATGTAATAGCGGCCACGATCCTATTCCGTTTCCAAATAAAAAGTTTGCCTTCCAATATAGTAAACTTTGGTTATAATACTCTAAACGAGTTGCTGCAGAAGCCCCCATCCCTTGCTCTTGAAAGATAACCATTATCCTTAAGAGGGCAGTGGGCAAATTATTGGTAAAATAAAGAAAAACAATATACAACATCCCAATGAAACTGGCAGCAGCTACATAAATAACACTAACATGAAGTTTAAATGTCCTATTCTTGATAAAAAATCCATAAAAAAGGATTGGGAATAACGAAATAATTAATGCCAAAAGCGGCCCTCTCGCGCCTGCATTCAGAATATTAAAGAGCATGAATAATAACAGAAAGGCTAAAAAAAGTTTTAGCACTTTTTTCTTCTTTATAAATAGCAAAATATACGTTAAAACAATGGCCGCCAACCCCAAAACCCGGCTAAATTCAATATAATTTCCGCCTAAAACATCTTTAAATCCACCCTTATTAACGTTGACAAAAAGTCCTTCCACTGACATCCATGTTCCAAATAAAACACATATAAATAGGAATCTTTTCAATCTCTCCAACGTACTTGAAATAATTATTGTAGTTGCTGCGATTGTCCAGGATAAAATAGTGCATACAAAAAAAACCTTTTCGTGGGCATAAAGAGTACCTGGAGTCCACAATAGTGTAAGCAGTACATATCCCGCAAAAACGCTAAATAGAAGAATAAACTTGAGATCCATAACATTTACTTTTAGTTTTTCCTTCCAGATAAAAATATATAATCCGCTTATAATGCTCAATCCAAAAAAGAATAAAGTAAAATCAATCGGAAACCAGGCAAGTTTTGGGTTCGCCTTATAACTTCCTGCAAATAAAAATAAGGTGAAACACATTTCAAAACTCAATAAGCCATTTATTAGGCGTCTCAATACATTTAGATTTAGATTTAGCATCAATGTGGTCCCCAAACCTCAATATAACTGAATTTTTTATCCGCTAAACGTACATTTAGTTCCATTTTGCATTAGCCATTCTTTAATTCCGTTAAAATATGTGTATACACTGAATCGTGTTTTTTCCAATGCTCTATATTAAAGCTGGAGTTATGCCAAAGGTAAACAAACTTACCTTTATACTTTTTGGTAATTTCCAATAGCTTCATCGTTGCCGTTTCCATTTGTTTTGGGGATAAATCCTGGAATCCAAAAAGTGTTCCATCCATTACAATCAGTGGAAACTCCTTAATAGTCAGTTTCTTTCTCTCGATAAAATCAAAAACGGTATACTCATAGCATGTTCCACAACGGAAACCTTCCCGTTCCGGATAACCTAACGTACAATCCATTTCCATTCGATTACTGTCCCAAATATTCCATGTTACCGGCACTTCAAACCTAAGATAATGCTGTCGGCCTTCTTTTACACTAAATCCAAGTGCTTCTTCTAACCGCTCTTTTTCTTTCTTCCACTGTAATGGATTATTGTAGGCATTAAAGCTTGGATGAAAACCAATGATGTGACCTCTTTCTTTAACCTTCTTTATAATGTTTAAAGCGGCTGACTCATCGACTTGGTAATTATTATCAAATTGGGTGCTGCCGCCGCTCATGAAATAAAAGCGTGATTTAATCCCGGCACTCTCAGATAGATTCATAATGTAGTCGAAGGTATCATACGGGTCGTTCTGTTTCCCTAATTTCACACGTGTCAAATCTACTATATGCCGCAGAAATAAAGCGACATTCTTTCTTTTTAGGATATCCGCTCCTAAAACTTGAACATGACGTAAGGGTCCTTTCCAATAGGAGATGTGATCGACATCATGGGTAAGAATGAGTTCAAATTCACGTTCTTTTCTCGCCTGTTCAATTCCAAGATGGGCAAGCATATTCCACAGCATTTCAACGTACTCGTTCACAATAGGACGCTCTAAAAAGGCATTTTTGTATGCCGCACTCGCTTTTGCTGGAAACCGATTATGCATATCTCTTTCTTTATTTACATACTCTTCCCAACGTGTGAGCATAAAAAAAGCAGAACCGAAAAGATCGATTCCACAAGTTATATCCTGGGACATTACGGCTATTTCATCATTTCCATAAATAATTGGAATATCCTCTTCTATACTAAAAGGGTTTATTCCCCAGCCAATTTCAGCGGGAATGTTTTCTGGCTTTAAATAATCCTCCCCCGCTTGACAACTAAAAAAGGAATCCCGAATGATTAGGATAGATTTATTTTCTAAGACAATTTTGTAATCAACCCCTTCATAGTCACAAATTTCATAAGCAATTCCTAAATATTCGCCAATTAAAATATCAATGATATAAGTCCGCTCAGGCAAAAAATTTCTCGGAAGATAAATAGTAATCATTTCAAAACCTCTTTCAAGCCATTACGAATTTTTAAAATACACGAATTTGTTTTTGAGATATTGAAATAAGGTTTTTGTTCACCGCCAAAGGAACTAAAGAAATGCTCAATAGGTTGAACCATACTTCCTTCAAAGTCAAACTTGTCCGTGACGGTAGAAGCAAACTTAATGGCTTCCCACATTAGCAACGAAGTAGCTCCGCTAGTTCTAAGGATCGGATCTCCTCCCCCCATTAGATAAAAAGCACTTTGCAAATCCCAAATTAGATAGATTGCACCATGAACATGGTTATTTTCATCGCAAGCAAAAAATATTTTCCGGCAATTCTCTTTTGCACAAGCAGCATCAATTTTCTTTACGAATTCTAAATCGTAGGGCATCTGTCGTTTTTGCCGGTCAAAGGTTTTTTTATTTATAATAAAAAAATCTTCAACTGAGTCACTGGTATAGATTGTGACCTTTTTCTCTGCCTTTCTTATTTCCCTTCTGATATTTTCCTTCAATCTCGAGAACAGCAGCTGCTGATCTTTAATATTTTCTAAGACATACGTATAACGAGTAGTTTGGTTAAATCCCTGCCAATAGAACGGCAGCCAGTTAGTAAACGAATAATGAAAATTTTGATTGAAAGCCGCAACAGATGGTAATTTCTTAATAACTTCTTTGCATACCTCCCTTTCAAAAGCTAGTTTGTTTACGTATTTTTGCCCTTCAGGATAGTTCATCCACACTCCGGCTGTTTGCGTTAATAATGGCATAGAAATATAACGAATAAACGATCTTTTCTTCAACACATAAGGCATACTCGCCACGATCTTGCCGCCTTTTTCAACCAAAACAACATCCCAATTCTCTTCTCCCGCCGCAGCATCAAGCCACCAATCTTTTGAAAAAATCGGGATTGATGGTTCAGCCTTGCAAAGCGCCCTATATTTCTCTTTGTTATCCACTAAAAATTCAACACCTTCTACCCCTCAAGTTTTTCAGGATTCGGTTTTCCATTAACGGCAAAACGGTATGTCATAAATCCATCTATGATATACATAAGGCTGTAGGCGATTGTAAAAAGAATGATACTAGCCTTGATCGAATTGAACATCTTATACCCAATAACAAGACTGCTGGTAGTAGAAATAAACAGTGCAGCCTGCCAAATAATCTCATATTTATTCTTTTCTAATATGATAGATAATGTACTTAATGGACTAGTAATAAATTGAAAAAACAGCATTGGCATCATTAACCGGGCATATTCGCCGGCAACAGCCCATTCAGCGCCAAACACAAAAGAAAAAAGCCACGGACTGAAAATATACAGCAGCGGGAAGGGAACGATTGCCAGTAAAAATAGCAATTTAAAGGATTTTATATACAGCTTTTTGCAATTCCCATTGTTTTGTATTTCTTCTGCTGCATTTTGTCTAAAAACATCGGTAATGGCCGTTCCAATTAGAGAAACCGGCAAACTTAATACTCGCTGCGTTAAGGTGAAATATCCGACCGTTAGCGCGTTAAAAAAACTTGAGAACAGGATATTTGCCAGATTTCTTGATGAGACGTTTAGCGTATGTGCAAAAGTAAAGTATTTCGGAAAGTTAGCAAATCGCTTTGCTTGCAGCAATATCTCTTTCTTTGAAATTTCCTTCAATATCATTTTCTCTTTGTTCAACAGCCTTTTGATAATTAACCACAAGGCAAATGCTTGCCCAATGATTGTCCCTAAAATAAGTCCTATGCCATTGGTGGCAAATCCAAAGCTAATATTCGCAGTTCCGATCCCCGACTGTTGAATGACTTTATTTACGGACATCACTTTATACATTTTCCTTCTGTTAAACCAATAATAGATGATGGCGTAAAATCCTAATATTATTAAAGAAACAGGGATAAAATACAGCCAAATACCCAGTTCATTGACCCCAAATAGATTAGCGATATTTTCCCCGCCAATTAAAAAAATGAGGAAAATAAAAATAGAGATACATACATTAATAACCGCGGCTAAAGCTGCTACATTAATCGCTTCGCTGTCTTTCTCAGGGATAATGATTGCTAATTCATATCTTCCTGTTGAAAGAACAGATAGAATCGATACGATTGCCGTATAGACCGCAAAGACACCAAATTCCTTTGGTCCATATATCCTCGTCAGTATCGGAGTAATGGCAACAGGTAAAACCTGAGCAATTGCTGTACCCGTAAATAAAGTAAAGACATTTTTAAAAAAGTCATTTTTTAATAGTTTTTTTAACATAGCTTACCTTCTCGCAATCGGCATATTTATAGATGAAAAAGTACTTGAACAGAATTAGTTAAAAAATTCCCAATATCTTTTTACGAATTGGAGTCGGCTTCTCAATGTGAAGATGCTGACCAAGGATAAGCAGTTCCGTATTTTCTTGAAAATAGAACGTATAATTGATTCCGAATGTTTTTGTGATTGCTTCATACGCTTCATGAAGTGTGAAACCTCTTGAACTGCAATTATGGGCATCGGTTGCGATAAAATGCGCTAAATGATGTTCAATGAGTTTTCCGGATAAGGATTTAACTTTTTTCCCAAAATGGCCGATAATACTTCCAGATGTAAGCTGGGTCAAGGCTCCTTCTTGAACCAATTCAAATAATAGGTTGCTATCTTCAATAAATCCTCTATTTCTTTCCGGGTGGACAATAATTGGTGTAATCCCTCTCACTAACAGTTCATAAACCATTTCCTGGGTATACGTCGGAACTTCCCCAAATGGAAGTTCTAATAATAAGTATTTACCTTCATTATCAAGAGTCAGGATTTCATCCATTTCAAGTGAATGGAATAATTCCCGGTGAATTCTTACTTCCTGACCCGGATGGATGGTAAGGGGGATATTCTCCTGTTGTAAATGCCTATTTAACTCAAGTGTCCTCTCCAAAATAACACTCTTTGAATTTTCATATTGCCCGTTTAGATGATGCGGTGTTGCAAATAGATGGGAAATTCCTGCTGTTACTGCAGCATTTGCCATATTTAAACAATCAATAAGCTGCGCAGGACCGTCATCAAGGCGTGGAAGTATATGACAATGTATATCAATCATTCAAAGAATCTCCCTTTAAAAAGTTATAAAACAGCCTTTTAACCGTATTGGCCATAATAACTATCCTTTTTGGAATCCACACCATTAACCACGACACCGAGCAATTGAGAGTTGGCTTTTTCTAATAACTCTTTCGCTTTAATACCCCGGTCCTTTTTGGTTTTTCCACTTGCAACCACCATTACAACACCATCACTTTTACTTGCCATAATCTGGGCGTCAGTGACCACAAGTAATGGCGGTGTATCAAACACGATATATTCATACGCTTCCTTAAGTTCTTTTATTATTTGTTCCATAGTTTTTGAACCTAATAGTTCTGAAGGATTTGGGGGGACGGGTCCACTAGTTAAAAGGTCTAAATTAGGAACATATGTCTTCGTGATTGCCGTTTCTATATCAATTACCCTTGTGAGAATGCTGGTCAGCCCGTCTATATTACTGACGTTAAAGGTATAATGAACAGAGGGTTTCCTTAAATCTGCATCGACGAGTAATACTTGTTTTCCTTGCTGAGCCAGTACAATAGCAAGATTGGCAGCTGTTGTCGTTTTCCCATCAGCAGGTTCAGGAGAGGTTACTACTATTGTTTTGATTTCTTTATCTACTGATGAAAAATGCAGATTGTTCCTAATAAGCCGGTACTGCTCGGTTATCGGTGATTTAGGGTTGTATTGTGCAATTAAATTCACAGATCGTTTTTCTTTATTTTTCAATTTGCGAGACAATCGTTTCACTTCCCATCCTTTTCCTTTTGGAATATTTCCTTGCTTTTTTCTCTGAAGGAGACATTTTCTTGATAGATCCTAGCACCGGCAGTCCAAGGTATGTTTCAACATCGTGATCATCCTTTAACGTATTGTCTAGAAATTCGATTAGGAAGGTCATTACAATTCCAATAATCAAACCAACTACTGTCGCGACAGCAATATTTAATAGTGGATCTGGTTTTACGGGAACAGGATGCTCTTTTAATTCTGCTTGCGCAAGAATGCTCACATTATTGACACTCATAATATTTTGGATTTCCGTCTGAAAAACTTCCGATATCGTGTTAACAATTTCTACTGCGTTTCTAGCATTGGAATCCCTAACCACTAAAGAAAATATTTGTGAATTTTCTTGGCTGTTAATCGTAATGCTCTGATTTAGTTCCTCCACCGTTTTTGGAAAATCAAGTTTGTTAACGACTTTACTGAGAATGACTGGACTTTTGATTATCACGCTATACGTATTAATCAAATCTACGTTACTTTGCAATAAGGAATAGTCAAACTGATGCTCCGGATTTTTTTGATTGACAAGGATTTGCGTAGATGCCTGATAAACAGGTGTCATCACATAATATGAGATTGAAGCACTTATTAACCCTGCTAATACTGTTATAGAAAAAATTAGCATCCAGCGTTTTTTAAGGATTGTAAATATATCTAGTAAACTTATTGATTCCTCCATAATGCCCTCCGGACCTCTTTATTCATTTTTGTCACCATAGCAATTTCGCTTTTTCGCTAAAAAAATGTTTTATTATTACTTTTCATTCAAAAATTTCTTAATACAGTCGATTACTCTCATTTGATCCTGGTGTGTCATATTTGAACCTGAAGGTAAGCAGATCCCCGTTCGAAAAAGTTCTTCGGAGATGTTCATGTTCGTCGAATGCGGATAGTAGTGATACTTTTCAAAAAGCGGCTGCATGTGCAGCGGCTTCCATACAGGTCTTGCTTCAATATTCTCGGACTCTAGTAACGCAAGTAATTCGGTTATCGACACGTCGGTTTTTTCCTCATTTATTGTTAACGCCGTCAGCCACCGATTAGAAAACGTGTTTTCCAACTCTGGCATAAAGGAAATTTCAGGATAACCAGCTAATTCTTGTTGATAGGTACTAAAGATAGCCCTTCTTACCTTGATTCTTTCTTTCAATACCTGTAGCTGGCTTCTTCCTATTCCAGCTAAGATATTGCTCATTCGATAGTTAAACCCAAGCTGGCTGTGCTGATAATGTGTTGCAGGGTCCTTCGCTTGCGTTGCTAAAAATCGTGCTTTACTTAGCGCTTCGGTATTATCAGAAATGAGCATCCCTCCACCAGAAGTGGTAATAATTTTATTACCATTAAACGAATAGACACCAAATTCACCAAAAGTTCCGCTCGGTTTTTCTTTATACGTGGACCCAAGTGATTCTGCAGCATCCTCTACGATAGGAATCTTGTGTTTATGACAAATGGCTGCAAGTTCTTCCATCTTGGCAGACTGTCCATACAGATTCACGATGATCACAGCTTTTGGCAATTTTTTGGCTATCACCGCTTCCTTAAAAGCTTCTTCCAGTGCTGAAGGTGACATATTCCATGTGTCTGGTTCCGAATCAATAAAGACAGGCTCTGCACCTTGATAGAGGATGGGATTAGCGGTCGCTACAAAAGTAAGGCTTGAGCAAAATACAGTATCCCCTTTTTGTACCTCTAATAAAGAAAGAGCCAAATGAAGCGCTGCAGTTCCTGAACTGACAGCTACAGCTCCATTGGCTCCTATGTAACTAGCTATTTCCTTTTCAAAGGCATCCACATTTGGTCCTAAGGGGGCTATCCAATTCGATTCGAACGCCTCATTAATGTATTTCATTTCAGTTCCGCTCATATGCGGCGGAGACAGGAAAATTCGACTTTTCTTTTCTGTTTGTAACAAATCATACACCTCCAATTCATATCATTAATCTAGTAAATTATCAGAATATGAGTGGTTCACCAACATTACAATATATATTCTTGCCGCTCTTTTTCTTTTTCTTCTGTACCCGTAAATGAAGCCATTGGTTCATCTTCAGCTTGGTTAACGTCTTTTGGCCAAACAACCTTTATTATCGTTAACACTAAAATTTTCAAATCAAGTGACAGTGTTTGATGATTTACATACCAAACATCCAGTTCAAATTTTTCTTCCCATGTAATCGAGTTTCGCCCATTAACCTGGGCCCACCCAGTAATTCCCGGTCTAACGAGATGCCTTTTTGCCTGTTCTTCTGTATATAATGGAAGATACTCCATTAATAATGGTCTAGGTCCCACCAAGCTTACATCACCTTTTAATACATTAAGTAGTTGTGGGAGTTCATCAAGACTATACTTCCTTAAAAAGGCTCCAAAAGGAGTCATTCGTTGAAAATCAGGCAGAAGCCGTCCATTGCTATCCTTCCGTTCATTCATACTACGGAACTTAAGCAGGTAAAAAGGCTGCCCATTCAATCCCGGTCGAAGCTGCTTGAAAATGATCGGGGATCCAAGTTTATATTTGACCAAAATGCCAATGAATAAAATGATTGGGGTAAAAATAGCTAATAATAATAATGAAATAAGGATATCCAGCATTCGCTTCATCTAACTGCCTCCCCTTACATTAAGACTGACAATTTTTGTTTCTCTTCTTTTTGGTTGGCTAGAAACAAAAGGCTTTCTCTGATTTCCTCTTTTTCCAGGTTTGGATATGTTATCAAAAATTCTTCGATTTCTTGGATATAAAGCTCCGAAGTTTTGCCAATATAAATTTTGGGGTAGATTTGTTCATCATGTACCTCATCTTCTTTTAATAGTTCTTCGAATAGCTTCTCCCCAGGTCTTATCCCGGTAAAATCGATCCCGATTTCATCAACAGAATTTCCGGATAATTTGATTAAATTCTTGGCAAGGTCAACAATTTTCACCGGTTCTCCCATATCTAACACAAAGATTTCCCCGCCTTTGGCAAGGGCACCAGCCTGGATGACAAGTCCAGACGCTTCTGGAATCGTCATGAAGTAACGGACCATATCAGGATGGGTAACAGTAACAGGACCCCCCTTTTCTATTTGCCTTTTAAATAAGGGAATCACACTTCCGCTGCTTCCTAGGACATTGCCAAAACGAACGGCGACAAATTTGGTATTGCTTCTTCTATCCTCTGATTGAATGATCATTTCTGCCAGCCTTTTCGTGGCTCCCATTACGCTCGTTGGATTAACAGCTTTATCAGTCGAAATCATCACGAATGTTTTAACTCCATTCAAGCTGGCTGCATTTGCTGCATTGATGGTCCCAATCACATTATTCTTCACTGCCTCTTCAGGGTTGTGTTCCATCAGTGGGACGTGCTTATGTGCAGCCGCATGATAGACAACATCCGGTCGATAGATTCTCATCACTGCTGCCATTTTAGCGGCATCTTGTAAGTCGGCAATTTCCGTTATAAATTCAATCGTTGATTCTCCGAAGCATTCCTTTAGTTCCATTTCAATCGAATAAATACTATTCTCACCATGTCCTAATAGAATCAATTGTTCAGGTGAAAAAATAGCAACCTGTCGGCAAATTTCCGAACCAATCGATCCTCCCGCACCGGTTACCAACACCTTTTTTCCCGTAATGTATTTTGATATCGCGGCAATATCCAAATGGATGGGTTCCCTGCCTAAAAGATCCTCCACTTGGACATCACGAAACTGACTAACAGATATCCGTCCTGTTACTAAATCCTCAAGCATCGGGAGTATTTGCGTTTTTGCAGAAGTCTTTGCACATTCTTGAAAAATAATATTTAACTCTTTTCTACTTAAAGAAGGGATGGCAATAATAATGTTCTCGATTTGCAAATCTTGAACTTTCTCTTCTATCGTACTTACCCCGCCGAGGACCGGGATTCCTAAAATATCTAATTTTTGTTTATTCATATCATCATCAATAAATCCTACAGGAAGAAGATGGGCCTCTTGACTTTTTAACAGCTGCCTGGCCACCATTGCTCCAGCTGAACCAGCCCCAACAATGAGTGTTCTTTTTTTATTCTGATTTCTTTTCATAAAGGAATCGCGGTACACCCTCCAGCAAAACCGAGAACCGCCAATTAACAAGATATTAACTGACCACGTTACCCCCAGAAGCCTAAAGGGGATCTCATGGAGGAGCAGCTGCGTCAATAATCCTGTCAAAAGTATGGAAGATGTCACAATTTTAACGATAATTACTAATTCTCCGACACTAGCATACTCCCACGCCTTTTTATACAGCTTAAAAACTAACGAAAAAAAGTGATGGCTAGTCAAGATGGATAGCGTGAGGACCATCATTGGAACATGAAAGACATAAGAAGCATCGACCAAGAACCTGCTGATAAAAATGGCTGATGTGACAATACAAGAATCTACCAAAAAGAACATAGACATCCTTTGCCGATAGGTCATTTTCTCGCTCCTTTAATTTCTATTAATGATAAAAAGATTAAAAGCTTTGATTATAGCGGCTTTCTTAGCCATTATCATCAAAACCATTAATCAATTGGTTTGGGGCATCTAACCCCTCCTCACATCACACTCTTGACGACTAGCGTCTAAGGTTATAAACCCACAGTATGACCGAGTGCCTTCATTGATAGCGGTAAGAAGGCGTCACCAAAATTATATTTTAAAGAACGCATTGTCCTTCATAAAGAACAAGCAAGCAAAAAAAGATTGCCTTTACCAGGAATAATTTTGCATGAATAACTAAGCCGATAATCTGTATACCCTTATATTAATTCTTTATATAGAACAAGTCAATTCATTATTATTATTACATTTCAATAATTATTAATGGATTAAGTTTTTAAAAAATCTGTGTCATCCTTGAATTTTAGCGAAGTAATTGGATGTATGTTTCCTCTATATAATATTTACGCACTAGCAAAATATATCTGTTTATTAAAATTTATCTTAACCCAATAAATTAATTCTTTAAAAAGAACGATTTGTGGTTTATAATATCAGTAATGTGACATAGTTTCATTAAATTTATTCGAGTATTCTGCAACTGATCCTTATGCAATCATTTATACATACACATTAAAATTTGTTTAAAAGGAGAAGCCTATGATTGGAACACGAATTAAAGAAGTACGAGAGCAAAAGGGATATACCCTTACAGAACTTGCTGACCTTGCCAATGTCTCTAAATCTTATTTAAGCAACATCGAGCGGAGTCTTAATAAAAATCCATCTATTCATTTTCTAATGAAGATTGCCAAACCATTACATGTTTCAATTGAATATTTATTGACTGGAATCAATCAATTAGAATCACAGTGGAATGCAAACGGGAAGGAACTTCTGGACAAAGAGTGGCAGGGAATAATCGAAAAGGCTATTATCGAAGGAATGAATAAAGAAGATTTTATCGAATATATAAATTTTATTAAATTTAAAAACTGGGAAAAAAACAATAAGTTTGATTAAAACAGATTGACACACCGCTTTCAATGTAGTAAATTTTATAAATAATCTAAATAAATGATTTCTTATCAAGAGAGGTTGAGGGAATGGCCCTGCGACGCCTCAGCAACCATCAATGGCTTGTCCATTGAAAAGGTGCTAAGTCCTGCAAATTAGTTTGCTAATTTGCGAGATAAGAAGAATGACTTTTTTGTAGTATTTACAAAAGCCTTCTTCTTATAGAAGGCTTTTTCTATTGGAAAAGCGGAGTCGCTCGCGATTAACCATTCCCATCATTAAAGGAGAGTGCATCCATGTACAAAATTGAAACGAAACTTGCCCAAATTGGAAATCGCAGTGAAACTGTGACTGGAACGGTGAATCCGCCGATATATTTTTCAACAGCCTATCGCCACGCGGGAATTGGGCAATCGACTGGCTTTGATTATATTCGGACTGGAAACCCTACAAGACAAATTCTTGAAAAGGCAATTGCTGATTTAGAAAACGGTGAACAAGGATTTGCCTGCAGTTCAGGTATGGCTGCCATTTTCACGGTGCTTTCTTTGTTCCAATCTGGTGATGAATGGTTAGTGAGCGAAGATTTATATGGCGGCACCTATCGTTTGTTAGAACAAGGTTTTAAGAAGTGGGGCTTAAAGACGCAATATGTGAATACCTGTTGTCCGGAAGAGGTCGAACGGAGAATTACCCCTTCCACAAAGGCCATCTTTCTAGAGACCCCCACAAATCCCCTGATGCAGCAGGCAGATATTGCCGCGATCTCAGAAATTGCTAAGAGGCGCGGTGCTTTGCTGATCGTAGACAACACCTTTTATACTCCGTTATTGCAGCAGCCCATCCTGCTTGGAGCCGATATTGTCATCCATAGCGCAACAAAATATTTAGGCGGCCATAATGATGTGCTGGCGGGCCTTATCGTTGCCAAAGGAAAAGAGATTTGTGAAGGTTTAGCCCTTCATCATAACGGGGCCGGCGGTGTGTTAAGTCCGTTTGATGCTTGGGTGTTAATGCGCGGGATGAAAACATTAGCGCTTCGGATGGAACGCCATGAGAAAAATGCAAAGGCGGTTGTCGAATACCTTTCCAACCATGAAAGTGTTGCAGATGTTCTTTATCCTGGTAAGGGAGGAATGGTGTCATTCCGATTGAAAGAAGAAGCTTGGGTAAATCCATTTCTTCAAAATATCGCTCTGATAACTTTTGCTGAAAGCCTTGGCGGCACGGAGAGTTTGATTACCTATCCGGCAACGCAAACCCATGCCGATATTCCTGAAGAAATTCGCCTTCAGCAAGGAGTCGACAATTGTTTATTACGTTTTTCCGTTGGAATCGAGGATGCCGGTGATTTAATCCAAGATCTGGATCTTGCTTTTGCTAAAATGAAAGAAGGGGTGATTGCCTAATGGCACGTGTTGAATATAGCTTTCAAACAAAACTCCTTCATAATCAGCACAAGGTCGATCCAACTACAGGGGCTGTAAGTGTACCAATCCAACATGCCTCTACCTTCCACCAATCTGATTTCGATCAGTTTGGCAAGTACGATTATGGCCGCAGTTTAAATCCGACAAGGGAAGCACTGGAGGATGTAATTGCGGAACTCGAGGGCGGGTTAAAAGGATTTGCCTTTTCTTCAGGTATGGCCGCGATTTCGACGGCATTCCTTCTGCTTTCAGCAGGAGACCATATTGTTATTACCGAAGATGTTTATGGCGGAACGTTCCGGATGGTTTCACAAGTTCTTCCTCGGTTAGGAATTGACCATACATTTGTCGATATGACAGATTTAGACGCAGTAAAGCAGGCGATTCAACCAAATACAAAAGCTTTTTATATGGAGACACCCTCTAACCCATTAATGAAAGTCACGGACATTGGAGCCATTTGTGAGTTAGCGAAGGAAATCGATGCGATCACTTATCTCGATAATACGTTCCTTACCCCTGCCCTGCAAAAACCGTTGGCGTTAGGAGTTGATGTTGTCCTCCATAGTGCGACCAAATTTCTATCAGGGCATAGTGACGTGGTAGCAGGACTTGCCGTCGTGAAGGACGAAGATTTGGCTAAACGATTAGGCTTTTTGCAAAATGGGTTCGGGGCCATCCTCGGAGTTCAAGATGCCTGGCTTGTTTTAAGAGGGATAAAGACACTTCACGTTCGTTTGGAACAATCGCAAAAATCAGCTCTTAAGCTAGCAGAATTTTTAGATGCTCATCCGCTCGTTGAAAAAGTATATTATCCTGGCCTTGTCAGTCATCCACAATATCAGATTCAGAAGGATCAAGCGGGTGGTCCGGGAGCTGTCCTATCCTTTGAATTGGCTGACGAAGATGCACTTCGAATCTTTCTTGCTAACGTAAAAATACCTGTTTTTGCCGTCAGTCTCGGTGCGGTTGAATCGATTTTATCGTATCCAGCTAAGATGTCACATGCGGCAATGCCGCAAGCAGAAAGAGAAAAGCGCGGCATAAAAAACAGTCTGATTCGTCTATCGGTTGGACTTGAAAATCATGACGATCTAATTAAGGATTTTTCCAAGGCACTTGAACTTGTTAGTGAAAAACAATTGGTGTTACGAGGAGAATTACAATGAGCTTTTTAGAAAAATTAAATAAGCAAATCTTAATCGCGGATGGAGCAATGGGGACGCTTCTATATTCCTACGGTACGGACTGCTGCTTCGAGGAATTGAATCTTTCTCAGCCAAGACAAATCCAAAATATTCATAAGGCCTATATTGATGCCGGTGCAGACGTTATCCAAACCAATACGTATGCGGCCAATTATTTGAAGCTTCAGCGCTATGGTCTCGAGGATTCGGTGAAGGAAATGAACAGTGCCGCGGTTCGTAACGCCAAAAAGGCTGCCCAAAATAATGCCTATGTGCTTGGAACGATTGGCGGGAATCGCGGCGTTAAGCCTGATTCTGTTTCCCTCGAGGAATTAAAGCGGAGCTTCCGTGAACAATTATATTGTCTTTTGCTCGAAGGGGTCGATGGGTTGTTATTGGAAACCTATTACGACCTTGAAGAGCTTGAAACGATTCTTACGATTGCCCGGAAGGAAACGGAGCTGCCCATCATTGCCCAGGTCTCGCTTCAAGAGCCTGGAATTTTGCAAAATCAAATGCCTGTTAACGAGGCATTAACGAGACTTGAAGGCCTTGGTGCCGATGTCATTGGACTCAATTGCCGGCTTGGACCGCACCATATGCTGCTGGCACTTGAGCAGATTGAACTCCCGAAGCATGCCTTTCTTTCCGCCTATCCTAATGCCAGTCTGCCAGCTTACACGGACGGGAAGTTTCATTATGAGGGGGATGCGGATTATTTCCGCCAATCTGCGCAAAGCTTTAGAACTCAAGGCGTCCGTCTTCTCGGAGGCTGCTGCGGCACAACGCCTGAGCACATCAGGGCGTTTGCTTCAGAATTAAAGAATGATGTTCCGGTTACTGAAAAGGTAGTAAAATTAAAACCAAAGAAGATTGTCGTAGAACCTTCTGCTGTAAAAAGGGAGTTCTCCCCTCTTCAGGAAATTGTCAAGGAGCGGCCATCGGTGATCGTCGAATTAGATCCACCCCGGAAGCTGGATACTTCAAAGTTTTTCGAAGGGGCTAAAGCTTTAAAAGAGGCAGGAATTGATTCCATAACACTTGCGGATAATTCGCTTGCGACAGTAAGGATTTCAAACGAATCACTGGGCTACTTGGTAAAACAGGAATTAGGGATGCGGCCGCTGATTCATATCGCCTGCCGAGACCGTAATATCATTGGCCTCCAATCGCATTTAATGGGGCTGCACACACTTGGGCTGAATGATGTTCTCGCGATTACCGGTGATCCTGCCCGGGTTGGCGATTTTCCAGGTGCATCATCTGTTTACGATGTTTCCTCGTTTGAGCTGATTCAAATGATTAAGCAGCTGAATGAAGGGTTGTCTTTTTCCGGAAAAGATCTCGGGCAAAAGACTGATTTTAGCATTGCCGCTGCCTTTAACCCGAATGTCCGCTCATTAGACAAAGCAGTCAAGCGCCTAGAGAAAAAGGTTCATTTCGGGGCTGATTACTTTATCTCTCAGCCTATTTTTTCTGAAGAAAAGTTAATTGAAGTCTATGAACATACAAAGCATCTTGAGGTACCTGTCTATATTGGTTTAATGCCGCTTTTAAATAGTAAGAATGCTGAGTTCCTTCATAATGAAGTGCCTGGAATTAAAATTGCCGATTCGATTCGGGAGCGGATGGCTCTGTTAAATGATCACCCGCTTCAAGCAGTCCGGGTAGGAATTGATATTACCAAATCATTAATTGATGCGGCACTAGATTTATTTAACGGGATTTATTTAATTACACCATTTTTACGCTATGAACTGACTGCCGAGCTGGCTGTCTATGCCCGGCAGCGTGCAGCAGAATTGAGGGGGAACATCTATGCCGAAAACACCATTTAATGAGCAGCTAAAGAAAAGAATCCTCGTCATGGACGGGGCAATGGGAACGATGATTCAACAAGCCAATCTTAGTGCTTCGGATTTTGGCGGAGAACAGTATGAAGGCTGTAATGAACACTTAAATTTAACCGCTCCTTCTGTTATTGCCAGAATTCACCGCGAATACTTGGAGGCTGGTGCTGATATTATTGAAACGAATACGTTCGGAGCAACAAGCATTGTGCTTGATGACTATGAGCTGGGATTTAAAGCATATGAGCTTAATAAAATTGCCGCAATGATTGCTGTCAGGGAAGCAGTAAAGGCATCTACCGATGAGTGGCCCCGGTATGTGGCGGGCTCGATGGGTCCGACGACGAAAACATTAAGTGTTACCGGTGGTACAACCTTTGATGCCCTTGCTGCTTCTTACGAGGAACAGGCAATCGGCTTAATTGACGGCGGGGTCGATTTGCTCCTGCTGGAAACGAGCCAAGACATGCTAAATGTGAAAGCGGGCTTTGTCGGGATTCAAAGGGCTTTTGGAAAAACAGGCAAAACATTGCCGCTGTTTATTTCGGGAACCATCGAGCCAATGGGGACGACGCTTGCGGGACAAACGATCGAATCATTTTATATTTCGGTTGAGCATATGAATCCGGTTGCGGTTGGATTGAACTGCGCAACTGGTCCTGAATTTATGCAGGATCATGTCCGGTCACTTTCCGGTCTTGCCTCTGTTGCAGTCAGCTGTTATCCGAATGCCGGATTGCCAGATGAAGAGGGCCACTATCATGAAACACCTGAAACACTGGCGAAAAAGCTGTCTGACTTTGCCGCTCATGGCTGGCTGAATATTGTTGGCGGCTGCTGTGGGACAACACCTGACCATATTCGGGCGATTGCTGAGGCGATGAAGAATTATCAGCCGAGGGAAGTGCTGCAATCCAATGTTCATATGGTTTCCGGCATTGAACCATTCGTTTATGATGACCCAACACTAAGACCAATTTTGGTTGGGGAACGGACGAATGTGATTGGTTCACGCAAATTTAAACGGTTAATCACGGAAGGTAAATTTGAAGAAGCAGCGGAAATTGCCCGGGCACAGGTAAAAGGCGGGGCACATGTGATTGACCTTTGCCTCGCGGATCCTGACCGTGAGGAAATCGTTGATATGGAAAACTTCATTAAAGAAGTAGTTAAGAAAATTAAAGTTCCTTTGGTGATTGATTCAACAGATGAAAAGGTCATTGAACGGGCTCTTAAATATTCGCAAGGAAAGGCCATTATTAATTCAATAAACCTTGAGGACGGGAAAGAGCGGTTTGAAGCAATTGTACCTTTGATTCATCGCTATGGTGCTGCTGTCGTCGTTGGGACCATCGATGAAGAAGGAATGGGCGTTACGTCCGAGAGGAAACTGGCAATAGCTAAACGTTCTCATGACCTGTTAGTGAATAAATACGGCCTTAAACCACAGGATTTAATTTTTGACCCGCTTGTTTTTCCGGTTGGCACGGGTGATGCCCAATATATCGGCTCTGCTAAAGCAACGGTTGAAGGTATTAGATTAATCAAAGAGCAGCTTCCGGGCGTACAGACGATTCTCGGTGTAAGTAATGTATCCTTTGGGCTTCCGCCTGTTGGCAGAGAAATTCTCAACTCCGTGTATCTATACCACTGCACCCTTGCCGGTCTTGATTATGCGATTGTTAATACGGAAAAACTGGAGCGCTTTGCTTCGATTTCCAAGGAAGAAGTTCAATTGGCGGAATCGCTTCTTTTTGATACAACAGATGAAACGCTTGCGACCTTTACTGAATTTTATCGCGGCAAAAAGAAGGAATCGAAGGTAACCATACCAAATATGAGCTTGGAAGAGCGGCTTGCCTATTATGTGGTCGAAGGTACGAAAGAAGGCCTGCTTCCAGATTTAGATCTGGCCCTTGAAACCTATCCTGCCCCGCTGGATATTATTAATGGCCCGTTAATGAATGGAATGAAGGAAGTTGGCCGACTTTTTAATGATAACCAGTTAATTGTTGCCGAGGTGCTGCAAAGTGCAGAGGTAATGAAAGCGGCAGTATCGCATTTAGAGCCGCATATGGAGAAAGGCGATGTCTCCGCTTCTAAGGGAAAAGTCATTTTAGCAACCGTCAAAGGGGATGTTCATGATATCGGGAAAAACTTAGTTGACATTATTCTTAGCAATAATGGCTACGATGTTCATGATCTAGGAATTAAGGTTACTCCTACCGAGCTGGTTCAAGCAATTCGTGAGGAAAAACCGGATTTTGTTGGGCTATCTGGTCTGCTGGTGAAATCGGCGCAGCAAATGGTGTTAACCGCTCAGGATATGAAGGAAGCAGGAATCTCATTGCCGATTTTAGTCGGCGGCGCTGCCCTTTCCCGGAAATTTACGGATACGAAAATTGCCAAAGAATACGAAGGGCTTGTTCTTTATGCGAAGGATGCGATGACTGGACTGTCGCTTGCCAACCAGCTGCAATCACCCGAGGAACATCAAAAGCTGCTTGATGAAAAACAAGAAAAGCTGGCCGCAATAACCGTTCCTCTTGAATTGCCAAGCCGGTCAGCTGTGTCTGTGGCTGTGAAAGTAAAGCCTTCCGTCTCAACCGAAGTACCGGTCTTTACGCCAATGGATACGAAAAGACATATTCTAAAATCTTATTCGCTGTCCCATATTGAACCGTATATCAATATGCAAATGCTGCTTGGGCACCATCTTGGCGTGAAGGGAAAAATTGCAAAATTGATTGCTGAGAAGGACGAAAAGGCTTTAAAGGTAAAAAATGTGGTTGATCAATTACTTGAAGATGCCAGTTCGAACAACTGGATTACTCCGGCGGCTGTTTATCGATTTTTCCCAGCACAATCGGATGGGAACAAGGTAATTATTTATGACCCGGAAAATCTGGTCAATATTATTGAAACATTTGAGTTCCCGCGCCAGGGGTCAGCACCGCATCTTTGTTTAGCTGATTTTGTAAAATCGGTTGACAGCGGCGTTATGGATTATGTTGGCTTTTTTAACGTGACAGCCGGGAAAGGAATTCGCGAAAAAGCCGACCAATTGAAGGCAGACGGACGTTTCCTTGAATGCCATGCACTTCAATCTCTGGCTTTGGAGACTGCAGAAGGCTTCGCGGAGTTAATTCACCGACAGATGCGCGACCGCTGGGGATTCCCGGATCCGCTTGATTTTACGATGCAGGATCGTTTTGCCGCTCATTATCAAGGTCAGCGATTTTCGTTTGGCTATCCGGCTTGTCCGGATTTAGAAGATCAAAAGAAATTGTTCAAATTGCTTCGGCCAGAAGATATCGGTGTGCAGTTAACTGACGGTTGTATGATGGAACCGGAAGCGTCGGTTTCCGCAATGGTGTTTGCCCATCCTGAGGCAAGGTATTTTAATGTGTTGAGATAAGATTTTTAAGTGATTCCGCGGAGTTAGGCTGTCCCTTCCGCGGGATTTTTTTTATTTCAGGGATTTCCGTCAACTTGAGCATGGTTTCCGGCAAATTTAAATGGGATTCCGTCCAAACTGATTCTGCCAGCAAAAACCATTCAACTACACTCCAAATCGTGAACATTTCTTGACAATTAATATAAAAAGGAATATAGTTACCTAGGTAACTAATTTATATTTTTGGAGTGAAATCAATCCCTAATGAATAGCCACGAATTATTCCATACGCTTCATCAGCTTTCACGACAGCTTACTAATAAACTTAATGAAGCTTTGAAACCATTTGGATTATTTAATGCCCAGTGGGCCGTTATCTTTGTTCTGAACAAAAGGGGCTCACTTACCCAAAAGGAACTTTGTGATTACCTATTTGTCGAAGCACCGCCAATGACCCGTACCATCCAGCGGCTTGTCAAACAAGGATATGTAAAACAAGTTCCAGGCATAGATAAACGCGAGAAACATGTTCAATTAACTGAAGAAGCTTTAAAGCTTTATCCTGAATGGGAAAATGCTGTGAATGAAGTCAACCATGGATTACTAAAACATTTTCCATCAGCATCGCAGGAAGAACTTTCCAAATTGCAGAAAAGCTGGTTACATCAGCTTCTATAAAAAGGAGTGCATCATATGAATAAACCAAAACTTTGGACAAAAGATTTTATCAGTGTTTCTTTAAGTAACTTTTTTCTATTTTTGACTTTTTATATCCTGCTTGTCACACTTCCATCCTATGCGCTGGATGAATTACATAGCAGTGCGTCACAAGCAGGACTAATGACTACGGTATTTTTACTATCTGCTATCGTCTCACGTCCGCTTGCTGGACAATGGATGGAACGGGCTGGGAATAAAAAGGTCCTGTTAACGGCGCTTATTATTTTCGCAGCCGCTTCACTTTTTTACTTTTTCCCAAAAACTATTACCGGCTTTCTCGTGGTTCGTCTATTGCACGGTATTGGGTTTGGTATGGCGACAACTGCGGTAGGTACTATCGTTGCCGATCTCATTCCCGCCGCACGGAGAGGCGAAGGAATGGGCTACTTTGTCATGTCGACCAATATGGCGATGGTCATGGGTCCATTTGTCGGTTTGTTGGCTATTCAACAATGGGGCGCGAAAATTCTATTTATTCTAAGTGTCATTGTCGCGATTGCTTCCTTGATTACCGGCCTAAGTGTGAAACTTACAAAAACGGTAGAGCCTAATCATGTAGAAGTCCTTTCATCCTTCTCGTTCCGTAACCTTTTCGAAGCTTCTGCCGTTCCGATTGCCATTGTTGGCAGCTTCCTAGCTATCGTCTATTCTGCCCTTCTTTCATTTGTATCGATCTATGCAAACGAAATTCACCTGGCAAGTGTTTCAAGTCTGTTCTTTGTCGTCTATGCGATCATTCTGTTACTTTCTAGACCATTTACCGGCAAATGGCTCGATCAATATGGTCCTAATGTGATTACCTATCCTTGTCTGATTCTTTTTGCATTTGGGATGTTTGTATTAAGCCAAAGCGGCGGTGTGGTGACATTTCTTCTGTCTGCGGGATTGATTGGATTGGGCTGGGGAACGCTGTTTCCGACCTTCCAAACGATTGCGATTCAAGATGCTGCACCTCGAAAACGAGGGCTTGCGACAGCGACCTTTTTATCCATCTATGACATCGGGATTGCTTTGGGGTCGTTTTTAGTCGGCTTGATTGCTGCAAAAATGGACTATAGCTCTTTATATTTCTATTGCTCCTTCTATGTCCTATTTGGTGTGGTTCTCTTTTACTTCCTTCATACGAAAAAGAAAAATGCATCAGCAAAACAAGAAACTCAACAATCATCTAGAGTGCAAGAAATATAAAATATTTTTACAATACTCCTTCAAATGTTATATAATGGTTTGAACAAATTAGGAGGAGTGTTAATAATGGCGAAATCCAGAGCAAAAAAATTACGTGAAAAACTGACCCGTGAAGGACAAATGAATCCGGTAGTAAAAAGGAGTCCGTTTGTTTTTACAGACATGCGCGAACGAACAACGAAGACAAAAAAGGATCATCTATACCAGTTTAAACACAAGAACCATCAATCCGCAGACGGAAATGATGGTTCTTTTTTATTTCATAGCAATTTCGCTTTCCAAATATCTCAAAATAAGCAGTTTATTTTACATTCTACTTCCGTTGAGATAGGATAATATTGTTAAAATCTAATAAATTCGGAGGTTTTGGAGATGTATGATGTAGCAATCATTGGAGCTGGTCCTACTGGTGCAAGTGCTGCTTTATTTACAGCAAAAGCTGGGAAGAAAACATTGGTCATTGATAATGACAAGAGCGTTACCAAGAGAGCTTGGATTGAAAATCATTATGGTGTCGCAGAAATCACCGGCCAAGACCTGGTAGAAACGGGTAAACAACAAGCACGCAAATTCGGTGCGGAAATAGTAACAGCTACGGTTACAAACGTAAGTAAAACTGACAATGGATTTAAAGTAGAAACTGATCAATCAGAATTTGAAGCCAGTCATGTCATTATCGCAACTGGGATGATGGCTGACCTAGCTGAAAAAGTCGGCTTAACAACCAAGCCCGGAACTGAACCAAGAATTAAAACAATTCTTGATGTCGATGCAGCTGGAAAAACAAATATTGATGGCATCTGGGCTGCCGGAACCATCGCCGGTGTTAGCATGCACACGATAATTACAGCCGGAGATGGTGCAAAGGTTGCCATTAACCTAATTAGCGAGCTAAACGGCGAACGATATGTTGACCACGATATTTTGAAAAAATAATACTTGAATAACAATGAAGGAGACTCAAAAAGGGTCTCTTTTTTTATTCGTTGACAAGGTTACTCCTTCCTTTTAAAATTGCATTATCTTTACTACCATTTTTTGAAAATGTAAGCCAAGAAAAGTGGACTTATTTTTTTCCAGTACTAACATTACATGATCAACTAAGGAGACAATTTATGATCAAAAAAGACAGTAATCTTAAGCCCGTTGTTGCCGGTATCCTCTTGGCGATTTTAATGTCGGCCATGGATAATACGATTGTCGCGACGGCGATGGGAACCATCGTTTCCGATCTTGGCGGCTTTGACAAATTTATCTGGGTAACTTCAGCCTATATGGTAGCCGTTATGGCGGGGATGCCGATTTTCGGGAAACTCTCAGATATGTACGGCCGAAAACGCTTTTTTATCTTTGGATTAATCGTTTTCCTTGTTGGCTCCGCTTTATGTGGGATTGCCCAAAGTATTATTCAGTTAAGTATTTATCGGGCGATTCAGGGGATTGGCGGCGGTGCACTTATGCCAATCGCCTTCACGATTGTGTTTGATATTTTCCCGCCGGAAAAGCGCGGAAAGATGACCGGCCTGCTGGGAGCCGTATTCGGTGCATCAAGCGTTTTAGGACCGTTACTTGGAGCCTACATTACGGATTATATTAGCTGGCATTGGATTTTCTATGTAAATGTTCCACTTGGAATTATTTCACTTATTTTAATCAGTCGTTTTTATCATGAATCTCTTAGCCACTCCAAGCAAAAAATTGACTGGATTGGGGCCATTACACTTGTTATTTCTGTTGTTAGCTTAATGTTTGCCCTTGAGCTTGGCGGTAAAGAATATGCTTGGAAATCGATTCAAATTGTCAGCTTATTTTCAAGCTTTCTTGTCTTTTTCGTTGCCTTTTTCATTGCTGAGTTAAAGGCGGAAGAACCTATTCTACCGCTTTGGCTTTTTAAGAGAAGGCTGTTTGCGACCTCGCAAATTCTAGCTTTTCTTTATGGTGGTACATTTATTATTTTAACCGTGTTTATTCCGATTTTCGTTCAAGGAGTATATGGCGGCACCGCCAAAAATGCCGGCTTAATTTTGACGCCCATGATGCTGGGCTCTGTCGCGGGAAGTTCTGTTGGCGGGATTTTCTTAACCAAGACGTCGTACCGAAATCTGATGGTTATTTCTATTATATCTTACGTTGTCGGGATGTTTTTCCTTGGCAGTATGACGGTTGATACTGCCCGCTATCTATTGACGATTTATATGATTCTAGTCGGATTCGGAGTAGGTTTTTCCTTTTCATTATTGCCGACTGCATCGATTCATAATTTGGAGCCGCAATATCGCGGCACCGCAAACTCTACCAACTCATTCCTGCGTTCGTTTGGGATGACACTTGGCGTTACGATATTTGGTACGATTCAGGGTAATATATTTCAGGATAAATTGAAAGCAGCATTTGCAGGTATGCAGGGTGCAGGTAATTTTAAAATGGGTGATCCGCGTGAAATTTTTCAAGCCGATAAGCGTGCCGAGATTCCTGACTTTATTTTATCTAAATTTGTTCATGCGATGTCCGATTCGATTACTCATACATTCTTACTAGCGTTGATACCGATTGCGCTTGCAGGAGTGACCATCTTTTTCATGGGGAAATCCCGGGTAGAAGTGAATAAGCAGCCAGCAAAGAACTGATGAAACAAGCACCTTGAATGAGGTGCTTGTTTTTTAGTATGGCTAAAATCGCGGTGGTTTATCGATTCGCCCATAGAACAGCGGAATCCGCCCATTGGAGGCTAAAATCCGCCCATTGAAACTAGATATTCGCCCATTGAGTGCTAAAATTCGCCCATTGAAGAATATGTTAGAAATTTCGTAACAAATTTCGATAAAATTCGGCAGGAAATACGGGCTTCTCATTAGAATTTATTCGTAAAATGAAAGGAGTGATGATTTTGATTATAAAGGAAAGAACAAAACCGTTTGTTATGCTTATTTTGGAAGCCTTAGTACGGCGTCTCCCGTTGAGTCACCAAAAATACCAGTTAATATGGGAGGAGCTTGGCAGGCGGCAAGCCGGATACCAGGGAGAGAAATCGCTTGATTACTATTACCGGGAGCTGCCGAACGAGAAATACATGATACTCCATGATTTAAACCTTCAAGATGGAGACTATAACTGCCAAATTGATACCCTTCTTCTAACTTCAGAATTCGCCCTAGCGATCGATGTAAAACATTTTGCTGGTAAGTTAATTTTTGATACTGAAAATGAACAGCTTATTCAAATTCATAATGGGAAAGAAAAAGGATTCCCCTATCCTATTGCACAGGGAGAAAGACATCAGAAATACATAAAGAAACTTCTTGCAAAACATCATTTCCCTCCAGTTCCTGTTGAATATTTAGTGGTTATCAGTAATGGGTATGCTTCCTATGTTGTAACTGGGAACAAAGCCTACAAAGTGAAACCGCGAGTATGTAAGGCAGATGTCTTCTTAAACAAGATGGAGCTTTTGGAAAAACAATATTCGAATCCGCTTCTTACTGCCAAAGACCTCCGTAAGCTTTGCCGCCTCCTAGTGAAAATGAATACCGTGCCGACAAGTTACATTTTGAAAAAATACGGTATTCAGAGACCGGACCTTTTAACGGGTGTTCACTGTCCTACAAACTCTAATCATTTCCTTATTCGGAAAAATCAAAATTGGTACTGCCCTTCATGCGATACTTTTTCAAAAGATGCGCATTTGGATGCATTGAAGGATTACTTTCTGCTGTTTGGTTCGACAATAACCAATCAGCAGTTTCGGGAATTTGCGCATTTGAAATCACATGATACAGCAAAAAGATTACTGCAATCTTGTAACCTTCAATGCTTCGGGAAGAACAGATACCGGTACTATGCACCTAAGAACCTCCCGTGGTGAACTTCTTTAATATGGGTGAAAATTAAATTCGCCGATAGAATGGCAATATTCGCTGATTGGACATCGAAATTCGCTGATTGAACTTGCATATTCGCTGATAGACACCAAATATTCGCTGATAGAAAATGTATTTACCAAACCAGAACATGAAATTAGCTTGAAAAACGAAAAAAGGACGCCCATATTCGGTGTCCTTTCCCATTTCTACGGAAAATTATCTGTTTTTCCTACTTCCTAGACCTCAAGATCCTTCCCCTCTTCAACAATATGGAACAATAGATGCGCCAGGTGATGAACTGGGCCGTATTCCTCTTCCTCTTCGTCCGTTTCTTCATTAAATTCCAGATCATTTAAGAAAAGTGCCATGAATTCGTAAAAGTCCTTCAGCTGGAACGAGTAGCAGGCAACCGGTTCTTCACTTTCCTCTTCATATTGCAGTACCATATATGAGAGATCCCCATCAATGTCTGCCGCATCGAAAAAAACAAAAAAGCCAATGTTTGTGTCAAGTTCAAATAAATGCCTTGTACCGCCTTCTGTTGCCTTTTCAAATTCCTCTTGATTTAGTTTTTGAATCTGCATGCTATCAACATTATCTTCTTGATGAAAACCAACAACGAATGATTTCATGGTATCCTCCTCAGTCCTATTACGAAATTTTAAAACACATATTGGTAGGATACCCTTTTTCACGTGGATTTCATTCTTTAAAGCAAAAAAAATCCCCCTGATAAATCAGGGGGACCAGGTCAAATTGGCGGAAGAATTGGATGGTCTGCTGTTGTGGAAGTTTGTGCAACATCACCTGATGCTTTTGAACTATCAGCACCATTTGACGAAGATAAAAAGACTAGTAAGGAAAGTGAAAATAATAGAATTACCGCTTTTTTCATTGCGTTTCCTCCTCATGTATTTTATTTAAATAATTAACTGATTCCAGATACCTTTCCTGCTGCGAATAGAAATCAGAAATCATTTTGTAAAAACGGTTAAGATCGTTATGGTGCTCATTGGTCGCTTCCAGATATGGTATAACTTTTGTTTCAAGGTATTTAAATGCCTTTTCAGCCGCAACCATATGCAGTAAATAAAATTCAGCTAATAGGCGATATTTCTTATTATTAAGATCCTTAGCTAAAGAAACGACAATTTGAAAATACTCTTTCGCTTTAGCTTTATCCTGGAGAGCATATTTGATTTCTGCAATTGAATACAGAGTTACAAGATAATGCGTATCCTTTTGAAGATTTAATGCCAAGCTTTTTTCATAATAGTGTAAGGCTTCTTTTGGATTTTTCTTTTTATTTTTCAAATAACCCATATTATGATAAATCTGCGGCAATAGCTTCTCTTGTTTCAGGATATCTGCGTTGCGGATCAAATGCCCGAAGCATTCTTCTGCTTCTTCATAAATATTGGCGTAGGTGTAGTTAATTCCTAAGAGGATAAGAGAATGAAGAATGCGAAAAAAGTTGTGCTCATTCATGTACATCTGCAATGCCAGCTTGCCAAAATGAATCGCATGTCCTGATTGCTCAAGGGCACTTTTTACAAAGGCACGAAAATAAAAAAATTCTGCCTTGGCCGTTTCATTACTTGGGTCATTGTACAATGCATCAAGTATTTCGTCGGCGGCTTTGTATTGTCCCTTCACTATTAAAAGTACAGCATTTGCGTATAAAAATAAATACTCTTCATGTTGGGAAAAATTTTTCTTTTGTTTGAATAATAAGTCTCTTTGCAATTCTGCTTCCGCTCGTAATCCCTTAAATAATAGATACCTATATTTGGTTAATTCGTACGTATAAATAAATTTTGAAAATGGAATGATATGCTCCATTTCCTGCAGCTCTTGATAAACTTCGTCTACTTTGTCTTTTAAGTAATAATTGATCTGTTCACTAAGCTGTTTTAACAACAGTTGAATGGTTCCTTCCTTTTCTTCCATCTCTTCCAGGCTAATTTCCAGTCTCTTGAGTAAAAGGGAAACCGTGGCCTCATTGGCTTCTTTTGAGTTGTTTTCAATCTTACTTAAATGCGGGACAGAGCATATTCCTTTTGCCAGCTCCGTCTGTGTCATTCCTCTTTGCGTTCGATAGAATTTAATCAGGGCACCGAATTCCATAATGCCACCCAGCCCCTCTCGTTTCTTACCATTTTACTATATTAGATACAATATTTACAATTTATTCAGAATATTTTTCCATATTTTAATACTTTTCTAGACGACAATAGTAGATACTAATACATTTAATAGCATAAAAAACTTGGGAAAATTTTTAAGTTTATTAAAATACGATGGATTTTCTTTTAAAAAAATTATATAAAGCACTGCCGCTGCAATAATATGAAACCCGCCTCTTTATAAAAAAGGCGGGTTTTTTGGCTGGCAGTCTAGAAATATTTCTTTTTCCAAAAAATAAAGGCGGTTACCGTCGATAACAGACTACAAATTAATAACGTAATAATAAAGGCATGTGGATTATTTTGAAACGGTAAATCCACGTTCATTCCGTAAAGACTGAACACCATCGTTGGGAATGACAAAATGATGGTAATCGAAGTTAAAAATTTCATCACAATGTTTAGATTAT
This sequence comes from Neobacillus sp. NPDC093127, assembly GCF_044754175.1. Classification (NCBI taxonomy): domain Bacteria; kingdom Bacillati; phylum Bacillota; class Bacilli; order Caryophanales; family Bacillaceae; genus Neobacillus; species Neobacillus sp. NPDC093127. The sequence continues at coordinate 323,961 of NZ_JBIVOP010000002.1, read as the reverse complement.
TTGAAATGATCGATGCGAAGGCATTCATCATCCCCGTTAAGATGGAGCGGTACGTTTCTGCCATTTCAATTGCCTGTGTTTTTTCAATAATCACGTCTTCTAATAAGTCCTTGTCTTCTTCATACATTTTTAAATAACTAAAGCGCAAAATTTTATCGAGGACGACCTTATTTGATTTTAAGGAGGTGGTGAAGTAAACCAAACTCTTTTCTAAAGCTAGAAACGCAAATAGTTCTTTATTTTTTAACGATTGGTGAACAACCCGTTCGATTTCATTTGTTTTCTTGTTAATTTGTTTTAAGTAACGAAGATAATAAGAAGAAATGACAAAAAGAATCTGCAGGGCAAAGCGTGTCTTTTTAAAGGTAAAGAACTCCTTCACTCTGTTTTTCCTGAATTCTTCTAATATCGGTGAATCTTTTAAGGAAACGGTAATGATACATTCATCAGTTAGGATGATGCCAATTGGAATCGTCTCATAACCAGCAAAACCTGTTTCATCATGGATGATATATGGGAAGTCGACGATGATATAGACCCGGCCGTCATCCCGTTCAATTCTCGGACGTTCCTCATCATCGAGGGCATCTTTAATAATATCGATATCAACCTGGGCATCATTTGAAACCCTTGCAATTTCTTCTGCTGTCGGAGCGTAGATATTGACCCAGCAGCCTTTTGTAATCACATCAACTTTTTCTAAAACCTTTTCTTCCGTACTTTTGTAAATTTCCAGCATACGAAAACCTCCTCACTCACTTTGTTTGAGGAAGCCAACAACCTTTTCCAGAGTTGATATTCAAGATATTCAATTCAATCCATTCAAAGACATTGACTTCCCCTCGCCTCTTGGGGTCCGGGTCTAAGGAATAACTCAAAAATATCAACTCCTTTTAACTTTTAATACTATCAGATTTTATATCATTGGACTTTGAGAATTGTCCAGCTCCAGCGCCCTAGCGGCTAGTGTCCTTCGCTCTCCGCCCTACGATAAGTCAACATCGAATCGCCTCCGGCTCTTCGTGTTTCCTTTATCTCAGTTGGAGCGCTCCAGGCCATACGCCGCTGACCAGGGCGCTTGCGCTTTTCTTAATTATCCTTCCCTATCATAAACCGTAATGCTTGAAAGTTCAAAGGAAGTTTTTTAGGAATTTTGTTTATCCTCAGGAAAATAGGGATTTAAATGAATTAATACCTCTCTAATGTTATCATTATTTTCCATCAACTTCCTTTTAATTGATTTGGCCAAATCATGCCCCTGCTTGATTGTTTTGAAGTGGTCGATGGCTATTCGTAAATCCACTAATACATAATGGCCAAGTTCGCGTGCCCGAATTCGGTCAATCCGCTTTACCTCGGGAAATTCTGAAATGATGGCCATGTATTCCTGAATAATCACTCCGTCTATATTACGCTCGAGCAGGATATCAAATGCCTCTGTTAACATTTCCTTCGCGATTTTAAAAATTAAATAGGCGACAAAAATACTCGCAGCCTTATCCCCGTAAAGCAGAAAATGGATATCGAGACGCTCGCCCACAATCGAAATGAGTACGCCAATTGCAGCTGCAATCGAGGCCACGATATCTGCCTTATGATCAAAGGCAATCGCTTCGATTGCCTTGCTATGATTCTGTTTAGCAACTCGTAATGAACTCCGATATAACACAATTTTAGTAATAAATGAAAAGAGCGCGACCCACATGGCCAAAAAGCTTGGTGATTCCACTTTTTGAAAGAAACCGCTGATCCCTTCGTATGCGACATAAATGGACACCAGCAGCAGCAGGATGCCAATAATTTCGGAAACGATGACCTCTGCCTTTCCATGCCCATATGGATGTTCTTTATCTGCTGGCTTATCAGAAATTTTTATCACCAACAAAACGATAACGGAGGCAAACACATCTGCTGCCGAATGGATTCCGTCTGCAAACACAGCGTCACTATTTCCATACCTGCCAATGATTATTTTCCCTAAAGTAAGAATAATATTGCTAATTACGCTTATCCAGGCTACTTTTTTGGCTATCGTTTCTCTCATTTCCACCATTATCCACCCCTCCTGAATCCACCTAGAAATCATAACAAACCTGACCTAAATGGGTCTAGAGAAAAAGTCTTGCCCGGTTGAAGATTAGTTAGCCTCAGGCAACCTTAACCAATGAGTCATGATTCTTCAAGTCCATCCATGTCCTGTTTAATCATTTCCACTTCTTCGACAACGGAAATCTTATTAATTTGGTCGTGCAGAAAGTGAAAGGCTTGATCTAATTCTTCGCGGGATGGAAAGTTATCTTTCTGTTTCATTTATTTAACCTCTTTCATTTTTTGTGGAAAAGGGGCGGAGCGCCGCATAAACGATTCGGTATAATCAGTTGAAGTGAAAATATACATTTCGTACTTTGAATAGGTGAAGCCGAGCTCTGCTCACACCGCCTTTATTATGTTGGTCTACTACTCAAATAAAATACATTTCCATGCAAGGGTTGGGAGTTGAAACTTATGTTAGTTTTTTGAGTAAAATTTTTAAAAAAAGAAGAAAATACCGATGTACCAACAATAAAAAGGAGTGTTTATTTTGGAAAAAAAGAATTCGACAGCAACTGCTGAAATCGCCGGACGTACCTACCAAGCAAGCGATTATCAAAAGAGTGATCCTCTTTCCTCTGGACTAGCGACCACACATGAACAAGTTAGTGATTCTTACATGGAAGGCGATATTAGTTCTGACAATGATTCTTCTGAAGGGTAGGAAATTAGCGAAAACAGCTCTCAATTCGAAAGCTGTTTTCTTTTTTCCAAATTCATTTATCGTCGTGGTCAACATACGGGTCGTGCTCATAGGCCGGTAAATCGCCGAAAGTAGTCATAATTCCTTCTTCATCAAGGGCATCCTCATAATGTTCATGCTGGGGATTGGGATAAACCTTGATATCATTGCCATACATGTCATTGCCCACAAAGTTTTCATAGTCCTCGACGTAGCCAATATTTTCATCCGCTTCAGAATAAATATCATTGTAATCATCCTGTGGAAAAGCTAAATCTGATGGTGTATCAGATGTACCCCATGCAGCAACAGTTTGCCAGGAATCTTCGGAATCAAAGCTAACATTTTCTTTTCTATCGTCCATATCAAATTTGCCAAATGGCGGTGCCAGCACTTCTTCCTCAACCGGGCGCTGGTGTGAAGTGGTCTGATCCTGGCTATGCTCAAGACAAAAGGTGGTATTTGGCAGTGCTTCTAATCGTTCTGCCGGAATCTCCTTTCCACATACCTCACATATACCGTACCTGCCTTCTTCCATCGCCTCTAAGGCCCGCTTGATATTGGTCAGCTGTGCTTGATAATGCTCATTTAAAGCAATATCTTTTTCACGCTCATATAGTTCGGTCCCCTCATCTGCAGGGTGGTTATCATAGCTCGATAACTCTCCCACCGATTCATGCGCATGCCCTCGCTCTAATCCAAAGTGATCATTTTGTTTGAGATATTCTTCTACTTCATTCTTTTCCTGCAATAATTGTAACCGTAACTCAGCAAGCTGCTGTGTCGATAGCATGTGTTACTCCCCTTTCATCAAAATGTTCATTTAACCCCAAAATCTATATCGTCCTTTATTTTTCATTATTTAAGTGTACCTTTCTATTTTCATTTGTTTTGCCTTTGATTATGTACCAAAAAACTAATTCCACCAAAAACCTATCTGATAATTTTCTCAACAGACTGAATAAGATTTGCTAGGGCGCGTATCTTAAGAGAAGAAATAAGAAAAGGGGAGATTACGTGGTAAATCTAGACTTTGAAAAATTTACTAAAGCACAGCAAGCACATCAGACCAAATATTTAGGCGGCAGAAATAATCAAAAGCCGGGACTAAATGACCCCGAATACAATAATCAGGAAAATACCGATAAGTCTCCAGGAGCCACTGGACGCGAATGACAACGAACTTTGTGTGAATGGAGAATTTCTAAGAAGCCAGCATTTCATGCTGGCTTTCTTATTTCCCAAATAAGTTATTAAAGGCCTGGAACCCGAAATAAATCCCAAAGCCAATCAACGAAAGACTGGACAAGAAGGAAATGACAACGAGTAATTGGGAGGTTAAATAGTTTCGAAAACTGCTGGCCACACTGGCCATGGCAATATCCCATAACAAAAGCCCAATAAAAATAGCACTGCTATAGAGGATTAATTGGCTGCTTTCATAGGTTGCAGCAGTCTTCGCGAGCACGGAGCCGTAAATTCCTAACCAAAATAAAATCGTTAATGGATTGGAGATGGACATCAAGAAGCCGGAAAAAAACGATTTTATCAGCGGTTCCTTGCTTCTTGCATACTCTAAATGGATTTTTCCTGCATTCATAAATGTTTCAATCCCAGTGTACATCAAAACAAAACAGCCAAAAAACCAGAGAAAGGTTTGCATGAATGAAGTTTCCAGAAACTGGACAACCCCAATGTATACAACAAGCATATAGACGCCATCCGCTACAACAGCACCTACCCCAATTAACCATGAGTGCATAAATCCATGTCTGATTCCCCGATCAATCTGTGCCGCATTAATCGGTCCAATCGGTGCGGCCAGTGACAATCCTAACAATATATAGCTTAAAAAAACGTTCAATCAAATCCCCCCAAAGAATAGCCTGTCTCCTCATATTTATTCGGTAATAGGGAGTTTACGACAATAAAAAAGAGCTTCCCTTTTTAAAAAAGAAACTCTTTCCACATATTTATCTTTTCGATGACAAAATTCCTGTGTCCAAGATCTCATTATCCCCTGTTTGCTGAAGCAGATGGCGCCTTGGCACGGCCAAATTAAAGGAATCAATATCAACAATGTATTTTGGACGCTGCTTTGTCTCTTTATAAATTTTTCCGACGTATTCTCCAATCAAGCCAATCGCAATTAATTGGAGACCGCCGATAAGCCAAATAGATGTAATCAGCGACGTCCAGCCTGTCTCGGTGTTTCCTAAAAATTTTAGCGTTAAAAAGTAGCCGCCAAAGACAAGGCTCATAATAAAAGAAAAAAGTCCAATGACTAAGACAAAGCGTATGGGGGAAACAGAAAAGGACGTAATTCCATCAAAGGCAAAGGCGAGCATTTTTTTAAAGGGATATTTCGTTTGACCAGCTTGTCTTTCTAAGCGGTCATAATAAACCACATCTGATTGAAAGCCAAGCAGTGGAACAATCCCTCTTAAGAACAGGTTAACCTCATTAAACCTTGCCAGCTCTTGGACAGCCCTTTTGCTTATTAGCCTGAAATCAGCATGATTATAGACAAGATTAACACCAAGACTTTTCATCATTTTGTAAAAGGCCTGTGCAGTACTCCGTTTAAAGAACGTATCCGTCGCCCGGCCTTTCCGGACACCGTAAACAATTTCACTGCCATCACGGAACTTCAATATAAATTCGCGGATAACCCGAATATCATCCTGCAAATCAGCATCGATGGAAACAACACAATCGGAAAGCTCCTTGGCTGCAAACAGTCCGGCTAGTAAGGCGTTCTGGTGACCGACATTACCCGCTAATTTTAATCCGCGGACATAGTCATTACGTAACCCCTCTTTATAAATTAATTCCCATGTGCGGTCTTTACTCCCATCGTCAACAAACAGAATCTTGCTATGTTTTGACACCAGCGTATCATTAATCAGTTCCTTCAGCAGCTGCGTAAGCTGGCTTATCGTCTCCGGTAATACCTCTTCCTCGTTATAGCATGGCACAACAATGGTTAGGACTGGTTCCATCATTTGTTAAAAACCCCCGATGTCTACAAAGTCTTATATAAGTAAATTTTCCAGGCAGACGTTTTTGATTCGAATATCTTATCGAGCTTGATGCTAATTTCCGCGGCATTATCGATTGGGATCGCTGAAAAAATATAGCGTCCTCCCATTTCTTTAAAAACATCTGTATTCAATTGCAAATTTTTTAAATGGCGTTTGGAATCCTTTTTGATCATATACCTCTTTCCAAGCTGCGCCGTGAAAATATAACAGCGGCCGCCCCATTGATCGAAATAGTTGCGAATGGTTTTATTTTCTGCTAATTCCTTTTCAATTATTTTCCTAAATTGATGTTTATAGCTTAATGGATAAAAATTATTATAGGTATCCAGTGTGTAAAAGCCGTTATACTGGGAGATCGCCGGGTGAATGCCGATACTGGCAATTCGATATTCTTCCTGCTTCAGGCCAATATGCTCCTTTATTTCATGGAACATTTCCTCAGCGAAAAACTCTTTGACAGTTGGTTTTTTCCGATAAATAATTTCGTCATTAAACAACCCTAAAAAAAGAATCTGCATGACCATAACCCATTTTGCCATTTTCGCCCAGCTTATACCTTGAAGTGCAATAATTTTTAACGCCAGAGCGAAGCTTGCATAGATTACTAGCGGCCGTAAGAAGTGATAGCGGGCAAAATTAAAGGTATCCATGAAATGAAACTTTTTCGTTAACGGTAGCCAGCCCTCATAAAACCAAAAGGCATACCAAAGCGACAAGACAAGATTTAAGCCAAATAAAAACACAAACCACGTTTCCTGCTTCCATAGCCTTTTCGAATAAACCAAATAGATGGCGATGAAGGTGGCAGGCAAGATAATTAAGCTATGAACAGTCATTACATGGGTGTGACCTAACAGATAATTTTTGAAAAAAAGCCGAACAGCACGCCAAAAAGGGAGCTGCGCGTGAAAATACTCATCGCGGCTATTGGGCTCTCCCTTATAAAGAAAGGAAAAAACTAAGCGATATTCCACAATCATAAAAATAAATGACATATAAGCAATCGAAAACAAAAAGCGAAGATTCCAGCCCTTTCCCCGGAGATAATCCGTCATCCAAAAAATCCCCATCGCACTTAAAAAGAAGAAAAAGCCTAAAACAATACTTGCATATAGAGGCAGCAAGGTTAATACCAGATAATCCTTCCAGGTTCCCCCGTCATTCCGAATGTTAAGAAATGCCCAAAGGGCGAGAGGTATCCCTAATGTACTCAGCATTCCCGAAGGCCAAAATGGTGTTAAGGCAAACGCAAGCGCACTCCCTATTTGCAAGGGCAGCCACCGCTCACCTGGAAGCAGATGTTTTTTTAACAATAAATACATGCCGAAAAAGGCGGCAACTCTTGTTAATGTCTGACTTAATGCATAGGCAAACATCGTCGGAAATAGCGCATATAACCAGACAATCACGCTGTATTCCGTCCCAAAGGCGTTCCTCGATAGCTGTCCATTAATGATTTGCGGGATCACCCCGTTGACGCCGCCAAACATTTCCCCGCTTCGCGCCAGCACCTTATACCACGCCAAGTTTGAATCCAAATTATCATGAACCCGGATATGGGCATTTTCTTGCAGAATAAAAAGCGGAGAAAGATAGACCGCTAGAACAATGAAAGCGAAGAGAATGTATCGCCGCTCTTTTTTAATCTCTCCAATCAATTCTCTACACCCCTATTCAAAAGTGTATGTCCGTAATAAAGTCTGCTACTTGGATGGAAATTATTCCTTTAACACGATCTGGTATCTGGTATTTTAAAAAAAAGAGGGATTTCCATTATTTACTTTTATGAAATCTCCTGTTAAAATAAATTTAATCATTAAAATAAATTTTAACGGTAAAGTTAATTTTATCGAGAGGATGATAAATATGTTTAGGATTCTAAAAAACCGGAACTACCTGCGGTTCTGGCTCGGGCAAATCATTTCACAATTAGGGGATGGATTCACGAGAATTGCGATTGTCTACTTAGTCGCGACTTTAACGAAGGACCCGCTAGCCATTGGTCTGGTCATTTTCGCTCAGCTTCTCCTAACGGCTTTCTTTGGTATCTTCCTAGGTCCGTTAGCGGATAAATACAACCGAAAATGGCTCATGGTCGGAGCCGATTTCTACCGGATGTTGATTGTCTGCTTAATGATTCCCTTTCACCACTCAGCCGCAGCGCTGATTATCTTAATTGCTTTCCAAGGTCTTGGTTCTGCCCTGTTCGATCCGGCCCGTTCTTCATCGATTCCTGACCTTGTTGGGGAAGAAAATATCCAGCAGGCGATTTCTCTGTCACAATCGACAAGGGCGGCAATGGATATCATCGGTCCTTCTGCTGGCGCGCTGTTAATGATGACAAACAATTACAATTTTATTTTTGCGATTGATTCTGTTACCTTTGCCGTTTCAGCTTTGTTCATTCTCTCGTTACGAAATCTTGGTAAAAATAAATTGGCAGCCGCTCCTTCTTCTGAATCATACTTCAGCTCGATTGGCTCGGGTGTGAAAGAGGTCGTCGGGATGCCGGCCTTACGATTCCTGCTCATTCTGCTGATGCCAATTACCCTTGTCTGCGGAATATTGAATACCAATCTTATCGCCGTACTCACCAATGAGTTTCATGTTTCCGCCTTTCATTTTGGTTTTATTGAAGCGGCATCGGCGGTTGGTGTTATTTTCGGCGCTGGTTTTGCCGCTCCCTATGCCCTTAAGAAATTGAATCCGAGTACCATTTTTTTACTGGGTACAGCCGCAATTGGGGTATTGATGGTAGTAATCATTCCGCTTGATACACTTCAATTACTTTATGGCATCCTTCCTGTCTATATTTGGAGTATAATGACAGGAGTAATGAATGCCTTTTTAAATGTTCCGTTAAGCAGTATCTTTTTAAAAATAACTCCGACCGCTTTTAGAGGCCGGGGCTCCTCATTACTGGGGATCACAGCTAGTACCTCGTCGATCATTGGTATTTTGTTTGGCGGATGGCTATCGAAAGAAATCGGCGTATTGTATGGAACAGCGATATCGGGGGCACTGCTTGTTATCGTTGCTGGATTCATGCCCTTCCTGAAAGGCTATAAAAGCCTGTCTGATAATCAGCAAACCGAATCTGTTGCTGAAACCTCAGAGGCAGCAACCGTTAATTAATCTTAGTGGAGAATGGCAGAGCGCCGCAAAAATGTATTATTTTATCCAATTTGCAGGGTGGCTTAAAACGCCATATGGTTTGGGGGTAAGTTTTTGTGAAAAAAATTGATGATATTGAAATTGCCAAAATGATGTTAGATGTTAGAAAAAGAGGAATCTTGGACATTGCCAAAGAAGCTGTTACCGTGGGCCAAATTGCGGAGGAATTGAATGAGAAGCCGTCGCGGTTATACTACCATGTTAAAAAGCTCGAGGAAGCAGGCCTGCTAGAGCTGGTTGAAACCCGCCAGCAAGGAAATTTAATTGAAAAATACTATAAGCGGACACATGCTGCAGGCCATCGTTTTGAGCTTGATGAAACATTGTTAAAGGAACATCATGACACCGTAATGGAGGAAATCATGAATCTGCTCCAGCCTGGCCTGAAGCTTCTTCAATCAGAATTAAAAAAAGGAAAGCCCGACTTTGATAAGCAAGTGAATTTAATGATTAGTCTGCCGACCTTGACTGGAAGAGAATGGGAAACATCACACGAGCGAATGATGCGCTCGATTCACGATGATCAAGCGAATCAGGTGGAAACCATTGAGGATTCAAGCCTGCCCAAACTCACCGAGGAGCAGCTAAATCAAAAATCTAAATACGCCTATATAATGTTGAGCTATCGGGTCGATGACACGGAGTAAGAAAAGCGCAAGCGCCCTGGTCAGCGGCGTATGGCCTGGAGCGCTCCAACTGAGATAAAGGAAACACGAAGAGCGTTAGCGCATTCGTGCTTGACTTATCGTAGGGCGGAGAGCGAAGGACACTAGCCGCTAGGGCGCTGGAGCTGGACAATTCTCGAAGTCAAAATTTATAAATTCTTATATTATAATCAAAAAACCTTCCAAATAGTTGGAAGGTTTTTTTATGATTAATGTTTTTCATATTTTTTATCATAAACATTTAACAGGGAATCGAGTTTTTGGCTGCATTGGACAACATTTGGATTAGAATAACCGTAAAGATGGGCTAAATGAATCATTTCCAGCCTTGTTTTTTCAATCGTTGATAGAAGTGCGTTCATACCAATCCCCATGTCTCCAACCCTCTTTCCTAGTTATAAATATAAACATGTTATTAACCATAATTTATAAGTTTTCACACTGGAAAGCAAGTAGTTAATAGAAAAACTTTAGAACTTTTTGTGAATATAGAACTAGTAAAAATACCAATTCCTAATTATCAAATGGAGCTTTTTCGTCCATAATAGGTGGTAGTAGAAAGAGGTGTCGGTCGTGCCAAACAGAGTTTATATTAGCTTTTTAAGATTGCCGCTCCTAGTCCGCATTCTAGCCATTGCCCTTCTAGTATTTCTAACATTTGGCATTTCCATTCATTTTTTAGAGCCTGAGACCTTTCCGTCGATTTTCGATGGCATTTGGTGGGCGATTATTACAGCTTCAACAGTGGGCTATGGCGATTATGTCCCCCACTCTTTCTTAGGGAGACTAACGGCGCTCGTATTAATCCTACTTGGAGTCGGCTTTGTCTCCTCCTATTTTGGGACCTTAGCAGCGGCGGCTGTTACAAAACAAGATGCCTTTTCCGAAGGCAGAATTCCCTTTAAAGGAACGGGTCATATCATCATCATCGGCTGGAACGAGCGATCGAGAGAGTTAATTCATAAGCTGACAAGCGTTAGTATTCCACAAATGATTGTCTTGATTGACGAAACGCTTGAAGCAAACCCGGTTAAATCAAGATTTGTTCATTTTATCCAGGGAAAAGGGCATGTGGATGAAACGATTCTCAAAAGTGATATACAGCATGCCGAGAAGGTGCTGATTACCGCTGACCGGGGAAATGATGAACTCCAGGCGGACATGAATAGTATAATAACATTGCTGACGATTAAAGGCTTATGCACTCAAGTTAAATGCATTGTTGAAATTTTAACGGCGGAGCAGGTGGTCAATGCATTAAGGGCCGGGGCGGATGAAGTGATTCAATCGAATAAATTGACCAGTGTCTTTATGGTCAACAGTTTGCATTCCAACGGTGACGGGCTGTTATCAAACGTTGTCCATCAGTTACAGGAAAGAAGATTGTCGTCCTTTCTGGTGAAGGAGCAGGACATTGGAAAAAGTTTTGGGGAAGTATGCCAGGAATTGTTAAATCGGGGCTTCCTCCTAATTGGCATCAATAGAGGCGAGGAAACCATTCTTAATCCTATCCACTCGTTTAAAATTGAAGAAAACGATCAATTATTATTATTTAAATAAAAGAGTGCTGATTGTTTCCAAATCAGCACTCTTTTTAGTTATTTCAAGCGTTTTTCCAATTCTGCTTTCTTTTCTTCAAACCCAGGTTTTCCTAATAATGCAAACATATTGACCTTATAGGCCTCAACGCCTGGCTGATCGAATGGGTTGACACCAAGCAGGTAGCCGCTCATCGCACAGGCTTTTTCGAAGAAGTAGGCAAGGTAGCCAAATGTATATTCATCCATCGCTGGAATCGTAACAATGAGGTTTGGCACGCCGCCATCAGTATGGGCAAGCATGGTTCCTTCAAATGCTTTATTGTTTACAAAGTCAAGCGATTTTCCGGCTAGATAATTAAGACCATCCAAGTCTGATTCAACTGCTTCAATCGTCAGCTCACGGCGAGGCTTTTCAACCTTGATAATCGTTTCAAACAAATCGCGCCGTCCTTCTTGAACATATTGGCCCAGCGAATGAAGGTCTGTCGAAAAGTTTGCTGAAGCTGGGAAAATACCTTTCTGGTCTTTGCCTTCACTTTCTCCAAACAACTGCTTCCACCATTCTGAAAAATACTGCAGACCAGGCTCATAGTTAATCAGCATTTCGATGGTTTTGCCTTTATTATATAGCGCATTTCTTACAGCCGCATATTGGTAGGCGAGGTTATCTTCAAGTTCTGAATGACCGAAGTCTTCTTGAGCCTTGGCAGCACCCGCCATCATTTTTTCAATGTCTGCACCGCTAACAGCAATTGGCAGTAATCCAACTGCTGTTAAAACGGAGTAACGTCCGCCGATATCATCGGCAATCACAAAGGTTTCATAGCCTTCTTCGTTGGATAATGTTTTTAAAGCACCTCTTGCTTTGTCAGTTGTCGCATAAATTCGTTTACGCGCTTCCTCTACGCCGTATTTTTCCTCTAGCAGCTTGCGGAAAATTCGGAAGGCAATCGCTGGTTCTGTTGTCGTCCCTGATTTTGAGATGACGTTGATGGAGAAATCCTTGCCATCAAGAAGGTCGATTACATCACTCATATATGATGAGCTAATATTGTTGCCGACAAAAATGATTTGCGGCGTTTTCCGTTTTTCTTTCGGAAGGGCGTTATAGAAGCTATGCTGCAGCATTTCAATCGCCGCTCTTGCCCCTAGATAGGAACCGCCAATCCCAATCACAAGGAGAACATCGGAATCAGCTTTGATTTTTTCAGCCGACTTTTGAATACGTGAGAATTCTACCTTGTCATAGTTCGTTGGCAGGTCAATCCAGCCTAAAAAGTCGCTGCCTGCACCTGTTTGCTCATGCAAAGAATGATGGGCAACCTTAACAGCGTCTCGTAAATATGTAAGTTCATGTTCCCCAAAGAAAGTGAGGGCTTTCGAGTAATCAAAACGAACGTGTGTCATGTATGATCCTCCATAAATTTATTTTCACTACCACTTTATCGAAAGACGGGCGGAATATCAAGAAAGGTCCACTTATGTAAGCGAACCCATTTTAGACAAATTTTTCACAATGGCCTCGATTTCCTTATAAAATAAAGTTTTGGCTACTTTTTGAGGGGTTTTGGCTATTTTTCAAGGGGTTTTGGCTATTTTTCAAGGGGTTTTGGCTATTTAAACATTTATTGGAAACCAAAACACATAAAAAGACTCGGACAAAACGTCCGAGCCCGTCCTCACTTATAATGAAGCACGGTAAATCGCTAAAACATCCTCACGATTTAATTTCGCAAAATTACCAAATTCGCCATTTGCCATTGCGCGATCCGCCATCAACGCAAGCTTCTGGTCATCAATATCATAATCCGCTAACCGTGCTGGGGCCTCAATGCTGTTCCAGAATTCTCGTAATTTGCTAATCCCTTCACGCCCCGCCTCTTCCGCACTTTTCCCTTTAGGGTCAACGCCAAACACTCTAACCGCAAGCTGCTGAAAGCGCTCCGGTTTGACGCTTAAGTTATGTTCCATCCAGTGTGGAAAAAGAATCGCAAGCCCGCCGCCATGCGGAATGTCATAGACTGCGGATACCGCATGCTCTAAGTTATGGGTCGCCCAATCGCCGCGATAACCCATATTTAAAATCCCGTTTAACGCCATCGTGCCGCTGTAAAGAATCGTGGCACGATGTTGATAGTTTTCAAGATCTGCCAGTAATTTAGGCGCCGTTTCCATCACAGTGGTGAGCAATGATTCACACATACGGTCCTGATAATCAGTATTCTCTTCAAGGTGAAAATAGTGTTCGAGCACATGCGACATCATATCGACGATTCCATAAATCGTTTGGTTTCTTGGAACGGTGAACGTATTAACTGGATCTAAAATAGAGAATTTCGGGAATGTCACAGGACTACCCCAGCCGTATTTTTCATTTGTTTCCCAATTCGTAATGACCGAGCCGGCATTCATTTCTGAACCAGTTGCCGCAAGTGTCAACACGGTACCAAACGGCAGCGCCTCATGAGCGAACGCTTTTTTGACGACTAAATCCCATGAATCGCCGTCATATTTGGCACCTGCTGCAATTAATTTAGTACAATCGATGACACTGCCGCCACCAACGGCTAGGAGGAATTCAATTCCTTCTTGTTTACAGATTTCTACCCCTTTACGGGCTGTCGAAATGCGCGGATTGGGCTCGACCCCGGCTAGTTCAAACACTTCGGCTCCTATTTCCTCCAAAAGTGCGATAACCTGATCATAAAGACCGCTCCGTTTAATACTGCCGCCGCCATAAACAAGCAACACCTTTTTCCCATAAAGAGGAACTTCTTTTTTCAATTGCTCGAGCTGGCCTTTTCCAAAAATCAATTTAGTGGGATTCCAAAAAGTGAAATTTTGCAAAATAAACACCATCCTTTTCACTATTAATTATTATGTATTCAAAGTTGTTTTGCAAAAATCATGATTTCCTATTTATTCCGAAAAAAATTCCCCGCATCAATGATGCAAGGATTTCAATTAAAGCCAGCCTCGAAAACGGGAGGCCTCTGCCATTTTTCTAACACCAACCATATATGCAGCTAACCGCATACTGATATTACGGGTTTCGGCTAGGTCATAAACATCATTGAATGATTTGACGAGCCTTTCCCGTAATTTCACGGCTATTTCCTCTTCCGTCCAATAATATCCCAGGTTATTTTGAACCCACTCAAAATAAGAAACGGTGACGCCGCCCGCACCGGCCAGCACATCTGGTACCACCAAAATCCCGCGTTCGGTAAGAATCTTGGTTGCTTCCAGCGTCGTCGGGCCATTCGCTGCTTCTACTACAATACCAGCTCTGATGCTGGATGCATTTTTGGCGGTAATTTGGTTTGAAACAGCAGCAGGCACTAAAATATCACAGTCGTGCTCGAGCAATTCTTGGTTCGTAATCGCACCCTCAAACAGTGTGGTCACAGTACCAAAGCTGTCACGGCGGTCGAGCAAATAATTGATATTCAACCCATCTGGATGATAAATCGCCCCATAAACATCGGATATCCCGACGATAATCCCTCCTGAATCATGGAGAAACTTAGCGATGTAGCCGCCGGCATTTCCAAACCCTTGGATAATGATGCGAGCACCTTTTAACGAAATGCCGCGCTTTTTTGCTGCTTCTTCGATACATATGGTTACACCCTTAGCACCTGCTTTTTCACGCCCCTCAGAGCCGCCAAGCACGAGCGGTTTCCCTGTGATAAAGCCGGGGGAGTCGTATTGTCGGAGAGAGCTGTATTCATCCAGCATCCAGGCCATAATCTGCGAGTTTGTATACATATCCGGTGCCGGTATATCCTTAACTTGGCCGACAATTTGACTGATAGACCGGACATAACCGCGGCTTAAACGTTCAAGCTCACCAAATGACATGGTGCGCGGGTTACAGATAATTCCGCCCTTTCCTCCCCCGAAGGGTAAATCGGCGATGCCGCATTTTAGGCTCATCCACATCGACAACGCCTTTACCTCATCAATAGTTATCCGCGGATGAAAGCGGACACCGCCCATTGTCGGTCCAACTGCATCATTATGCTGGGCCCTGAATCCGCTGAAGATTTTTGTAGAGCCGTCATCCATCCGGACAGGAATCCTGACACTGACTGTCCGGATAGGTTCTGCTAATAAATGATACATCTCCTCGTTGTAGCCGAGTTTTTTTAATGCATCATGAATAACAATCTGTGTTGATGTAAGAAGGTCTAACATCTCCTGTTTCTTGCCATCTCCATCAGTAGTCCCCATTTTGGCACCCCTAGTTATTTTTCATCCTAATACTTTGTGAATCCGCTCAATCGCCCAATCCAACTCTTCTTTACTAATGACAAGCGGCGGCGCAAAGCGAATGACCGTATCATGTGTTTCCTTACACAGTAGTCCATTGTCTTTTAATTGTTCACAATATTTACGCGCTGGTTCTGTCAGTTCCACACCAATAAACAATCCCCGTCCGCGAACATCCTTAATCCGTGGATTGTTAATCTCTTTTAATTTACTAATAAAATACTCTCCAAGCTCTAAGGATTTTTCAGCGAGTTTCTCATCCACCAGCACATCAAGAGACGCAATCGAAACAGCACAAGCCATCGGGTTTCCGCCGAAGGTCGAACCATGTGATCCCGGATTAAAGACGCCTAATATATCCTTATTGGCCACGACACAAGAGATGGGGAATACGCCGCCGCCGAGTGCTTTACCGAGGATATACATGTCAGGCTCAATCCCTTCCCACTCGCAGGCAAACATTTTACCCGTCCGTGCCAAGCCTGCTTGAATTTCATCAGCAATAAAGAGGACATTATTTTCCTGACAAACATCCAAGGCTGCTTTGATAAAGCCTTCCGGTGGAATCACAATTCCTGCCTCTCCCTGAATCGGTTCAATTAAAAACGCAGCCGTGTTTGGCGTAATCGCTGCTTTTAATGCCTCTAAATCACCATAAGGGATCAGCTTAATCCCAGGAAGCATCGGTCCAAAGCCGCGTTTATATTCATCATCAGAGGATAGCGAAACCGCCGTCATTGTTCTGCCGTGAAAATTTCCAACACAAGCTATAATCTCTGCTTGGTCTTCGGCGACACCCTTTACATCATAGCTCCAGCGCCGGGCAGCTTTAACAGCCGTCTCAACCGCTTCCGCACCTGTGTTCATTGGCAGGACCATTTCTTTTTTCGTTAATTGACAAATCTTTTCATACCATGGACCGAGCTGGTCATTGTGGAAAGCACGTGAGGTTAACGTTACCTTATCTGCCTGATCCTTTAAGGCTTGTATGATTTTTGGATGTCGGTGGCCTTGGTTTACGGCAGAGTAGGCACTAAGCATGTCCATGTATTTGTTTCCTTCTGGGTCTTCCACCCAGACACCCTCTGCATGGGAGATTATAATTGGCAGCGGATGATAATTATTTGCGCCATATTTCTCTGTTTGTTCAATCAATTCATTTGAGTTTACTTTTGCCCTCATACTAGATTTACCTCCCTTTCACACCTTTTAATTATATGTACAATTCTATTGTAGCCGAGCCTGAAAAAAGAATGAACCCTTTTATTATTTATAAATAAAAAAAAGCCTGGACCAAATTACATGGCCGAGGCTTTTATAAAAATTATTTCTTAATTAAATCTTCACGCTGTGACTGGTCAATCCACTCTTGAAGCTTATCTTTTAATGTATTAAATCCTTGCTGGCCTTCCGCCTCAGGAATAATCGCTGCTGCTTGGCGCTTGCGCGACTTCTTTGCTTTTGTTATTTGTTGAACAGGAGATTCTTCTGTGGCCCGGATTGAAAGACCAATTTTTCCTGCACCTTCATCAACTGATAATACTTTAACCTTTACTTCATCGCCCACTTTAAGATGTTCATTAATATCCTTCACATAACCGTGCGTGATTTCTGAAATATGGACAAGACCCTGTGTATTTTCATCTAAGGCAACAAATGCACCATATGGTTGAATTCCTGTAACTTTACCGGCTAATATACTTCCTGTTTCGATCTTTTCTGTCATGTAAACACTCCTAAGTAAATGAATTATTAATCCCTTATATACGCATTAAAAGATTATATCACAATCTATAGCTTAAAGCAAAAAAGCTTATCATATCCAAAACAAGTTCTCTTCTTTTGGATACCAAAAATTGTCAGAGCTTCTTAACAAATTATTCACAAATGGAATAAAAAAAGCCAACTATCCAATGATATACTAATAGTGAGTAATTATCCTTTCTAAGAGAGGTGACCAGTATGAATTCAATCGGCCACACGATTAAAACTTCCCGTGAAATGCTAAAAATGACCCAGCAGGAGCTGGCTCAAAAGGTTAGAGTGGGAACACATACCATCGAGAAATATGAATCTGGGGAACAAATTCCAAGCACTCAGACAATCCTGAAATTGTCTACTGTTCTAGATATCCCTGCATCTGAGTTATTGAAGTTCAATCAGGTTCATACACCCTCCACTTCTACGGACCACGTATAAAAAAAGGCACTATGGCTTAAAAGCGGTAAAATGTACCGCTTTTTTTATTTTTTCTTGAATAGAACGATAAAAATTTGGAAATGCTTATGACATAATGCTTTCTAGTATTCCCCCCTTTTTGAAGTGGACATCCCGAATGGGTATGTCCACTTTTTTTGCATTAAAAAGAACAAGTTTCATTTATTTTGATAGCTAATAGTTCAGCCGCAATTTTCACACAATTTTCGATAGGAATCAGTTTTTCAAATGAAAATTCATAAATGGTTTGGATTCTCTTGGCCAGCATTGCACAATCATTCAGTTCATGAAGTGCTTGAATCACATCAGCAATTTCCGTTTCATAGCTGCCATTTTTCAGTTGAAAGGGGTCCCATTCATTTAATACATCGACATATTGGAAATTTGTTTGAATTTCTTTTCGCATATTTTTTAGCTCCTATTATTGTTACATTGAATGTAAATATTCTATCATAAAGATAAGGAACGATTGAAAAAGGCTTTTAAATAAGGCAAAAAGACGAGCTATTGTCCAGCTCGTCTTTTTTCGATTATTTTTCCAGCCATTCCGTATGGAAAGCTCCTTCGCGGTCCACCCTTTGGTACGTATGGGCCCCGAAATAGTCTCTTTGGGCTTGGAGTAAGTTGGCAGGGAGAACCTCTGAGCGGTAGCTGTCATAATAAGCAAGTGCGCTCGAGAGGCCAGGCACAGGTATGCCTGCTTTAATCGCAATGGTTACTACTTCTCTTGCGGCATCCTGATAATCCGCAACAATCGCTTGAAAATAGGAATCCATTAATAAATTGTCTAAGTCTGGATTACGGTCATAGGCTTCCTTAATATTTTGCAGGAAGGCTGCCCGAATAATACAGCCGCCGCGGAAAATCATTGAAATTTCTCCCGGATTTAGGTTCCAATCATATTCTTCCGAAGCCTTTTTCAATTGGGCAAAGCCTTGTGCATAAGAAATAATCTTACTTAAGTACAAGGTTTTCCGAATCAGCTCAATAAACTCCTGCTTATTGCCGGCAAATTCATTCGCAGCCGGGCCCCTTAATACCTTACTTGCACGGACGCGCTCATCCTTCATTGCTGATAAAAAGCGGGAGAAAACGGATTCTGTAATGATCGAAAGCGGAACACCTAAATCAAGTGAACTTTGACTTGTCCATTTCCCAGTCCCTTTTTGCCCGGCAGTATCAAGAATGACATCCACCAACGGCTTCCCTGTTTCCGGATCTATTTTTGTAAAAATATCGGCCGTTATTTCAATTAAATAGCTGTCAAGCTCCCCTTGATTCCATTCCTTAAACACTTCATGAAGTTCTCCAACAGACAAACCAAGCAGATCTTTCATTAAATGATAGGACTCACAAATTAACTGCATATCACTATATTCAATGCCATTATGCACCATTTTCACATAGTGACCGGCCCCATTTGGACCAATATATGTACAGCATGGATCTCCATTTACCTTGGCAGAGATAGCCGTTAGCAGCGGACCGACTGCGTCGTACGCTTCCTTTTGTCCGCTTGGCATGATGGCCGGGCCTGTCAGCGCACCTTCTTCTCCACCCGAAACTCCGGCGCCGATAAATAGAATTCCCTTTTCAGCAAGTTCCTTATTTCTTCGGATCGTGTCTTGATAGAAGCTGTTTCCGCCATCAATAAGGATATCGCCCTTATCCAAATGAGGCAGCAAAGATTCAATCGCTTTATCGGTAATGACGCCGGCATTCACCATTAATAAAATTTTTCGCGGACTTTCTAACGATTGGACAAAATCTACAATATTTGTCGTTCCAACTAACTTCTTCCCTTTATTATTTTCTAAAACTTCATTTACCTTCTCTGATGATAGGTCGTATACCGAGACCGGGAAGCCTTTGCTTTCAAAATTTAACGCCAAACTTCTTCCCATTACTCCGACACCAACGACTCCTACTTGTTGTTTTTCCACACTAACTCATCCCTTCAAGGTGTTTAAAAAATTCAATTAGCTATATTATATATGAAAATTTATTAAACTCCACTTTGTTGAACCTTTTCCTTGTTAAAAATAGTTACAGTTCGGTGAAAATGACTGTTATTTGTCCGGCGTTATCTTCATTTCTAGTTCCAGCAATTGCTTAATCATTTCCCGACCTGTCATTAATGCCTCACCGCCGCCTTGAGCAAAAGCGTCATTCCCGCCGCCCTTACCATTTATTAGTGGGAGGGCCGCTTCAAGCACTGATTTCATATTTTCCGTGCGGGCTTGTCCCCGCGCGCAAACGAGCTGGAGACGATTCTCATTTTCAGAAACAAAGAACACCAATGTTTGTTCATTTTCGGCGACGATGGCTCGAGCTAGCTTTTGAAGTGCTTGAATTGTCCGATTTTGAAACACTTCACTCACAAGCTTGTTCTCTTGTTTAGCTAGTAAATCTCTAGCTTCAAATGTAAGCAATTGTTGTTGGTCATGATCCAGTTCCTTCTCCATTTCCTTACCCTGTTCAACCATCCGGCTGACAGCATGAATCAATCCAGATTCCGGGGCATTTAACTGCTTAATTAACTCAAGCAGCACTGTTTGTTTTTGGCCAAACTGAGTCAAGACCCGTTCGCCGCAGACAAAATGGACACGGATGTTTTTCCTTTGCCTTTCCCAATCCAATATTTTAATGGCCCTAACCTCGCCCGTCGCCTTCGGGTGTGTCCCGCCGCACCCGTTATGATCGAAGTCAGGAATTATTACTAGCCTGATATTGTCTTTCACCTTTGTTTCTTTTCGTAATGAATAGTCGGATAACTCCTCTTCTGTCACCCATTTTGTTTCAATCGGACGGTTTTCCAAAATGATTTGATTCGCGAGTTCCTCTACCTGCTTTACTTCCTGTTCAGATAATGCTTCAGTCGCTAAATCAATCGTTACGATTTCTTCTCCTAAGTGAAAACTGACTGTCTTATAATCGAGTACTTGTTCAAACGCCGCCGAAAGGATATGCTGACCGGCATGCTGCTGCATATGATCAAAACGCCTTTGCCAATTTAGCATACCGTTTATTTCTTTATTGGTGTCTGGTAATGGCCCTTCAAGATAATGGCGAATTTCCCCTTCGATTTCTTCGACATTTACAACCTTTGTATTTTCGAGTGTACCTTTATCGTGGGGCTGTCCGCCTCCTGTCGGATAAAAAGCGGTTTGATTTAACACGACATACCATTTTCCTGACGGATCCTTTTCTTGTTTTTCCACCTTTGCTGTGAATTTTGTTAAGTATGCATCCTGATAATATAGTTTGTTTTCCATTGGTTGTGCACTCCTATTTGTCTCCATTAGTCTTAAGGTCTATTTTCAAGAAAAATGTAAGATAAATCAAGAAAACTGTTGGAAAAAATTAAAACCTGCTTCTCCAATTGAAGAACCAGGCTCGTTTGACAAATACAATTTATTTCTTTTCTTTTCTCTGACCGTATGGCATTGTCATTTGCCCTTGACCGCTTTGTGGAAAACCGCCCATTCCTTGAGGAAAACCTGTATGTGGATAACCGCCCATTCCATATGGATAGCCGCCATGTTGATATTGCCCATACTGTGGGTAACCGCCCATATGAGGATAACCTGTGTGTGGATAACCAGTTTGTGGGAACCCACCCATTTGTGGATAGCCGCCAGTCATTTGGGGATAGCCCATTTGTTGGCCAAATTGTCCTTGGAATCCGCCTGGAAATTGTCTTTCTGTCATGATATCGCCTCCTAAAAGTCTCAAGATAGTGTATGTCCACCTAGCGGGATAAGCTTAGATTTTTACCCATGTATTTAGAGATATTTTCATTTTTCACAAAAATAGGCAGCAACCGATATCATTCTAGACATTTTTTCTAATCTCATAAAAAAGTAGACTATCTCATTGGAGACAGCCTATTCATTCCTATTTATTTTCATCCTGAGCTTTCCGTTGTTTGCCTGCTTTATTTTTATCCTTGGAAATTTCACCACAGGCAATTCGCTTGCCTGAATCCCCAGCAGGCTGGGTCATGCCGTCATCCTTTGATTCGTCTACGACAATTGAAGTACCCTCTTTTGTTAAAACGGATTTTTTTCCGTCTTTCAAGGTGACATTGGGTGCCATTAAATCCGCCTTAACGGAGCCGTCATCGTCAACAATTAAATTTGGCAAGTCACCAGCATGGGCACCTTTAGGATGCAAGAGTCCATGCTCCTTTTTCTCAGGATTAAAATGGTTGCCGGCAGACTTGAAATCTGGTGCCAGGCATTTTCCCTTTTCATGAATATGTATCGCATGCTCGCCTGGCGGCAGCCCCTTCAAATTTACCGTCATCTTAATACCGCTGGACTGTTCGGCCAGTTCTACCGTCCCGAGTGAATCACCAACGGCATTAAACATTTCTACATCAATCTTTTTCACATTCTTTTCCATGCAACCAGTTAGCAGAAGCAGCGGAATAATCATCCAGCTTTTCTTCATCTGTAATCCCCCACTAAAGACAATTTGCCCTTAGTATGGACCAACGCCACTTTACCTATCCTCATTGAGATTGAGGAAAAAAAAAGAACAGCCGCTTAACTGTTCTTTTGCGGATGTTCTTGATTTTTTAATTGTTCTTCAAATTCCTTAGCTTTTTCTGCCTCACGTTTTGAATATTTTACGATGAAGCGCATTGTAAAAACGGCTGCAATCATAAAGATACTAAAGCTAATGAGAGCTGGAATGTATTCTGATTTATCTTCCGGAAAGTATAGAAACAAGGAAAGTACGGTTGGTAGCAACATTTTTCTTCTCCCTTTCTTTAAGAGAACTGCTCAAGTAATTATAGCAACAAAAAGCGTTTCCTACCAATGAATCAATCCGAGATCATCCCTTATTTTAACACTTTAATTTTTTTAATGATGACATCTTTTTCCGGTTTATCTTGGGCACCTACTGGTGTGTCAGCAATCTTATCAACGATATCCATTCCCTCAATTACTTGGCCAAAAACAGTATGCTTGTGGTCAAGCCATGGAGTTCCGCCATTCTTATCATAGGCTTCAATAATTTCCTTAGGAAATCCCGCCTGCTCCATTTGTGACTTCATCGAAGGATCAAGGCTCGTGCTTTGTACGATGAAAAACTGGCTTCCGTTCGTATTTGAACCAGAATTGGCCATTGACAAGGCGCCGTGCAGATTATAAAGGTTTCTCGAAAATTCGTCTTCAAATGGTTTTCCCCAAATGCTTTCACCGCCAGTGCCGTTGCCATTCGGGTCCCCGCCTTGAATCATGAAATCTTTAATGACTCGGTGAAAGATAAGTCCATCATAGTAGCCATCTTCACTGTGCTTCACAAAGTTCTCAACAGCCTTTGGTGCATATTCAGGGAATAATTTGATTTTAATGTTACCCATTGATGTTTCCATTTCAACGAGTTTCTCATTTTCTGCTACCTCTGTGGAAAGCTGAGGATAGACTTCATTGGTCACTTTATTGTCCCCTTCCTTCTGTTCTGTTTTTGGCGCGGCAGTTTTCGGTTTTGCCTCTTCTTTCTTCGAGCTTGTCCCACATGCTGCCAAGACAAGAACAATTGTCAATAATGCAAATAGTATTTGCCATTTCTTTCTCATATATAATCCCTCCATCTTTAAACTTTAACCGAAGTTTTATTTTTTTGCACTTTGTTTTTAATTTAGACTATTTCATTATAAAATGGAAGATAGAAGAAAAAAAATTGGCAGGAGTGGTTTGAATGGCGGAATTTGCGGTTGGTGACAGGGTCACAGCAATCTATAAGACAGGAAAATATATCGGAGAAATAACGGAGGAACGCCCGCAGCATTATTTAGTGAGAGTCCTAGCGGTCGTAAAACATCCAATGCAGGGCGATTTACACAGCCCTAAAGATGCGGACGTGCTTATTTTTCACGAAAGACGTGCCCTCAGCTTTCGGGAACAGGCCAATATTCCGAAACAAATGGTCAAACACTTTGAGGATGAAATCCCTGATTATCAGGAATCCTTAAAGCTGGCTTTGGAGAAAATGAAAGCTGAACTAGCAGAGACAGCGTCACAATGGGCCGAATTGAGCATAAAAGCAATCGAAACACTGGAGAAAGATTATAAATTTAATTAACATAAAAGGCCAAATCAAGTATAGTGATTTGGCCTTTTATGCGAACTCATTTAATAGCTTGGAAAAATCAATACGATCACCAATCGTTGTTGGTTCTGGTTTTTCTAAATAGCGTTTATCCTTTTCAACGAGTTTGAATATATTATGGGTAGTTAAGGCATCATCGAGTGCCCGGTGGTGTCTGCCTGTCCCCTCTTTTCCATATTCCTGCACAGCCTTCCATAAGCCTGTTTGATTTTGGTCACCAAAGAACCGTTTATACTCCATTGATAAATCTATTTCTTTAGCGTTGCTAAATGGAAAAGCAATACCCGCTTCTAAGCAATTATGCCTTAGTACCTTCATATCCATATTTCCCCAAGTAACAATGGACGTCTCATAATGATCTTTATTGAATTCCTCCAACTTTTTAATTAATTCATAAATCGACAGCCCTTTGTCAACCTGCTGCTGTGAAATATGTAAGAATGATTTACAGCGTTCTGATAGTTTCGGAAATTTACGTGGAGTAACAAAGGATGAAAATTGCTCGGTAACCTGATCGTCGACAACCGCAACAATTCCGACCTCGATTATTTCCGCGAAGAAATTCTTCATTCGAATATTTCGTTCAGGCATCGTAAACTCAAAATCAATAAATAAATATTGCTTTCTTGCCTTCATCATTTCACCACCTTCACTTTTTCCCTCTTTATACCATTATATAAAGAAACCTGTACAAAAAATTGTGCTATTTAGCTATTTTTTTATTTCTTAAATTATAACATGAATTTAAAAGGAATTTTTTAAATTTTTCAATAATAGTAAAAAAAAGAGGTGGATCTTTCCCCCACCCCGTTATGAGCTAACAGTTATTTTCTCAATTGAATAACGGCCATCGTACAGCGTGAAACACAGATGAGGCGGTCCGTCTCATCGGTAATTTTGATATCCCATACCATTGTCGATTTTCCTTGATGAAGTACAGTACCAACTGCGGTAACAATCCCGTCTGTTTTTGGGCGGACATGATTAGCGTTGATCTCAAGCCCGGCAACTGCTTCGGTTTCTTTATTAACCAATTCATAGGCGCCAACGCTTGCAACCGTCTCAGCAAGGGCAACAGATGCCCCGCCATGCAGTAAACCGAATGGCTGGCGCGTTCTTCCATCCACCGGCATCGTCGCAACCACTTTTCCCTCTTCTACATGGGTTATTTCAATACCTAGAGCCTCAATTAATGTGTTTTCGATCATTTCCATCCCTCCACTATGTAGTTTGTTTTCACTTATAATCTATTCTCCTTTTTACTGGATTTTCCCTTTAACTCCCCTTAATTAGAAAAAAACAGCCACAAGAGCTGTTTTTAACCTTGTTATTAATAATATCCTGGATATCCCATTCCCGGATAGCCCATACCAGGATACCCCATTCCGGGATAGCCATAGCCTCCATAAAATGGACGGCTCGCTACAAATCCGCCTGCTAACCCGCCGCCAATTAATCCGCCTAAAAAGCCAAGTCCACCTACTGCCAGCGGCCAAGCCCACAATCTCTGGTCCTGCATCGGGTAAGGGCTTCGATAATAATACATGCAGCCTACCTCCTTTAACTAAGAAACTTGCCTACACTATTTCATATGCGAGAGCGAGGTGGTTTGAGTGGGCATTCATATAGAAAGAATCATGAAAAACCCCCGGAATCGTCCGAGGGCCTTGATTTATTTTTCAATTGGTTCAAACCGTTCTACAAATAAGGCAAGTGTACGGGTCATGACTCCTGTTGCACCCGCCGGACCTAGATCATAGGCCTTTGAAGTGACAGCTGTCCCGGCGATATCTAAATGAACCCACGGAGTACCCTCGGCAAATTCACCAATGAACGCGCCAGCGACAATCGCATGGCCTTCGCTTCCAGGAGAGTTATTTAAATCGGCAACCTTGCTGTTTCTAACCCGTTCCTTTTCACTTTCAAATAATGGAAGTAGCCACATTTGCTCGCCTGCTTCCATCGAAGCCTCCAAAACCTGTTCATACAATGATTCATGATTGGTCATCGCACCGGTTGTATGCAGACCGAGCGCGGTAATGACGCCGCCTGTTAAGGTTGCCACATCGACTAAATATTCCGCCCCGTGATGCTTTGCATAGGTAACCGCATCCGCTAACACAAGCCGCCCTTCGGCATCGGTATTTAAAACTTCAATCGTTTTACCGCTCATCGATGTGATAACATCATCCGGCTTAAATGCTCCCCCGCTGATCATATTGTCCGTAGACGGAATTACGGCAACGACATTTTGCTCTGGCCGAGTCTCGCCGATAATTTCCATCGCTCCAAGAACGGCTGCAGCCCCGCCCATGTCCGTTTTCATCCCTACGATTCCTGCTTTTGTCTTAATCGAATAACCGCCCGTATCAAAGGTGATTCCTTTTCCGACTAAGCCGATGACATCCTTCCATTCATCTTTCCCCTGATATTTCAGGACAATCATCTTAGGGGGCTCGACGGAACCTTGGTTTACCGCAAGGAACGCACCCATTCCAAGCTTTTCAATTTCAGCTTTCTCCAAAATTTCAACCTCAAAATCATATTTAGCACCCAGCTCCATTGCATAGTTGGCCATATCTGTTGCTGTCAGCAAATTTCCTGGGGTGTTAACAAGCGTTCTAGCTGAATTCGCTGCCTTTCCAAAGGCATATCCAACCGAAAGAGACACTTGTACATCCTCTTCGGCAAACAATTCACTATAAACGTTGAGCTGCTCAAGCCTTTTCTCCGGTTCATTCGATTTCTGCTTATAGCCTTCAAATTGATAGGTCGCAAGCGCAAACGCCTCACTTAGGGCATGGGCGGCATCCAAACCATCGAGTTCTTCCGTTATAAAGGAGTCTAAATAAATGGCTGTTTCCTCAAGCTTACTTGCTGTAACGTTCTTAAACAGCTTGCCAAACGCTTCTTTCAGCTTCTCAAAGGTTAATTCCTTTTCTTTTCCGAGACCGACAAACCAAACGCGTTTTGAACCGATATTGCCAAAGCTATGTACCTTGCTAATACTTTTTAATTTTGCCGAAATATCCCCTGATTTCACCAGCTCTGTAAGCTGCCCGTTAAACTCGGCATCCAGTTTTGTCAAGTTTCCGGCAAATTTCTCCGGTTTATCTAATAGACCGATAATCAATCCCTCATGAACATTTGCTAATTCAAATTCTTTTTTAACAACAAACATTTCCCTTCACCTCCGTGGTATTCAAGTTTTATTATATCGAAAAGTTCCATTTATTTCGACTATCTAATCATTTTCCAAGTACAACAGCAAATGAGGGAGCGTTGGCAAGTCTCCCACATTTTCAAATGCAACACGATCAATATGTTTTGGAAAATGGCTTAGGCAATGTTCAATGAAAGGATAGATCTTTTCTAAATCTAATCCCCAAAACTTCGGGCGGTAAGCCTGCAGATAGTCATGGGCAGTTTGCATCATCAATCTCGCGCCTTTGACATTTCCATACTCATAATGGTAAATTGCCACACTCATTTGCAGAAGTCCCTTTAAAAATAAATTATCTTTATCGGTCATCCACATTTCTTCCAATAAATCGTGGCAAGTATAGTAGTCCCCTTCATTAAAGCTGACAAAAAACTCATAGTATTCGATTGGGTACTGTTCATCCATGATCATCCCCTCCCCTCACACTGATTCCATTCTATTTTAAGGGAAACTGGACCTCATTGCTCCTATCGGCAAATAAAAAACAGGCCCGCGACCTGTTTTTTATCTTTTTTCCGAGCTAATATACTGTTGACGAAATACCTGCATCGCTTTATCTTCATTTAACGCTTTAAGAGTTTCTTCTGATAGTTTTCCGTTACCTTTTTCGACAACATAAACAGCAAGCTGTTTTTTACCCCATTTATTATATACATCTGCAACGGTTTCATAATAAAGGTCCAGTCTGTCACCCTTAATTGCTCCCCCTTTATCGGCAACCACTCCATAGCCGTATCCTGGGATAAAGAGGATCGTACCTATCGGAAAAACAGTTAAATCTGCAGCTACTGTCGAAAATAAATCACGCTTCACTTTTACACCCGAGTAGGTGATCCCGTATTCCGGATGATCTTTGGTTTTTCCAGTAGATTCAATTCCCGCCGTATAGCCCGTAGCTGTAACCGTATGTTTAGGATACTTAGACCAATCAATCGAATCCTCCAATGAGGGTTGTGTTCCGGAAACCGTTTTGGTCGACGAGACAAGAACTGTTATTTGGCTAATGAGCAATTGTGCATTGACACCAGAAATGGATTGGAAGGTTGCGAATAATGCCATCATGAAAAGGCAGGCCATCGCAAACCGCTTTGTCCAATTTTTAAAATGATTCATTGAAATTTTCACTCCTCCCAAAATATTCATTCCCAAGCTGCAGGGAATTATTCAAAAAAGGAGGAAAGAAATTTTTCCCAGGGTAAAAAAAAGACTCCTTACCCATAAGGTAAAAAGTCTTAAAACATTTGATAGCCGTTTTTTCGTAACAGCTTGATCGTTAAGCCTGCGGCGATCGCCCCAGCAAATCCGCTTGCTAAAATGAGAACATCGGCTGTCCCTAAAGAGCTGAACCGCTGCCCGAGTTCTATAAAGGATACTTTACTATTTGTAAAATATTCACTAAAACTTACTTTATCTACGATTAATATTGCAACAATAGGATAAACTATCGCCATAACCCATGACATTCTTAGCAGCATATTCAAGATAAAGCCAATTCCAAAAAACAGTACAAAAAATAAGACAATCGATATAATTAAGACAACAATGCTCATTTGCATTGAGATTCCCCCTTTATCCATCAACAAATAGTGTACTTAATGTCGAAAGGGTAGTCAATATTGACTGCAAAAAAATAGCCCCTCGAATTCGATTCGAAGAAGCCGTAATAGCTGTTTTATTATTCCTTTTTCTTTCCTGTCCCCCCGCAGCAGGTACAAGTTTCCGATCCTCCAAGCACCAATTGAAAATAGCCCGTTCCCGAACAATAAACACAACTTTTTGTATCCAGACCCTTCCCTTTCATTTCCATCATCCCCTCGTTTTATTAACTTAATATTCTGATAATATACCAAGGATTTTGAAAAAAGAAAAGAGCTAAATATCCGCAAATTCTCGGAGGAAAGCGGATACATGTTAAGTTTTCTTGCAATATCGAAGTGTTACTTTAATTTTCGAAAAATTTAAAAAACATTTTAAGATAAACAAAAAGGACTAGGAATCTCCTGTCCTTTTTGTTTAGTCTAGCTTAAAAAATCTTAAATTTCCCTTTTTTCAATACCAAACCTGCGCCGCCAATCATGAATAGTGAGCGATTATCGACTACCTTTTTCATGAATGCAGCTTTTGTTCCAGTAA
Organism: Neobacillus sp. NPDC093127; assembly: GCF_044754175.1. Classification (NCBI taxonomy): domain Bacteria; kingdom Bacillati; phylum Bacillota; class Bacilli; order Caryophanales; family Bacillaceae; genus Neobacillus; species Neobacillus sp. NPDC093127. The sequence goes on along the minus strand of NZ_JBIVOP010000002.1, from coordinate 294,793 downwards.
TTTTTTTACCAAAAACAACACCGATAGCATCGTCTTCACCTAAGGAGCAAACCGTTCCTTTATTATCAAACGTAAACGTCTCTAACTCTGTTTTATTACGAATTAACGCAGCGATATTGCGGGCAACAACCTCGCCTTGCTGCATCGCAATTTGAGCGGTCGGAGGATATGGGCGATTGATTTCTTCATTAATAACAAGCGAACTGTCACCAATAATGAAAACATCATCAAATCCCGGAACGCGGAGGTCTGGCTGTACTTTAACACGGCCTCTCATTGCTTCAAATCCTGATTTTTCAATAATCGAGTTACCACGTACCCCTGCTGCCCAAACAACTGTGCCGGCTTTAATTTCACGTGGTTCTTCCTCACCTTTTCCAACAATGATACTGTCTGGAGTAGCCTCTTTAATCGCTGTTCCGATTAAGAATTCCACGCCTTTACGCTCAAGCTGGGAAACCGCATAATTCACTAATTCCGGATCGAAACCAGGAAGGACAGTTGGTGCTGCTTCAACACAGATAATTTTCACTTTATGATAATCGACATCATACTCATGACATAATTCAGGGATTCTATTTGTTAATTCGCCAAGGAATTCAATACCTGTAAAGCCGGCGCCGCCGACAACAAGGACCAAACGATTATCGTTCTTCTCTTCTTCCATATTATAGGTTGCAAATTGATATTCAATATGCTCACGCAATTGACGGGAAGAATTCACGTTGGTGATTCCAAATGCATATTCCTTTAACCCTTTGATACCGAATGTTTCCGGTTCACCGCCAAGGGCAATCACAAGGTAGTCATACTCGACTTCGCCTTTTTCTAGAATGACTTTTTTTGCTTCTTTATTAATCTCGACCACGGTATCTTGAACAAAATCAACCTTACTGCGATCAATCACATCACGAATATCATAGCGAACCTTGTCGTGATGGAGTGTACCAGCTGAAGCCTCATGTAACCAAGTAGTTTCGTAATGGTAGTCATTTTTATTAATTAACACAATATCTGCTTCATTTACTCCGATTAACTTTTGCAATCGCACTGTGGTCATAAGCCCGCCGTAACCAGCACCGATAATAACAATTTTTGGCTTTCTCAAAGTGATCACTTCCACCTTTTTTAATATTTTTAGTAAATTCTCTTTTTCTTATCATCCACTGCTACGACCATTTTTATTTTGCACTTCAAAAAATTGTATGTGAGATAATTCACGAATGGATTCAGAGAAAATTACTAAATAGTAAAACATACAGAGAACGACTGAGATGTCGTTGCTTTATATGTATATCGTTCAAGAAAATGTTCTTTTTTTGTCACAGAATGTTAACAATATATCCACATTACATCATATGCTACTTTGCCGCTATTTTCAAGTGATATATATAAATTATTTAACTTAAGAATATTGCCAACATTGACATTTTGTAACGTTCCGGGGGATTATGTTAAATATTTTTCCAATATGAATATTTGCCTATTAAGATGTGAGGATTTTTTTATTTTGTGATATTATAGTGAGTGGAGTTTGTTACTACTATTGGGGGGATACGGAGTGCAAGAGAATCAAAAAGTTTATGACATTACCATCATCGGTGGCGGCCCTACCGGTCTATTTACTGCCTTTTACGGGGGAATGAGACAAGCATCAGTGAAAATCATTGAAAGCTTGCCACAGCTAGGCGGTCAATTGTCAGCGCTTTATCCGGAAAAATACATTTATGATGTTGCCGGCTTTCCAAAAATCCGCGCACAAGAATTGATAAATAATTTAAAAGAACAAATGGCTAAGTTTGAACCAGCTGTTGCTCTTGAGCAGTCTGTTGAAAAGTTAGAAAAACAAGAGGATGGAACGTTTAAATTAACGACAAATTCAGAAGTCCATTATTCAAAAACGATTATTATTACAGCTGGGAATGGAGCTTTCCAACCGCGCCGCTTAGAGCTTGAAAGCGCCCTTCAATATGAGAAGAAAAATCTTTACTACTTTATTGAAGATTTAAATCAGTTTGCCGGCCAAAAAGTGGTTGTTTTTGGCGGCGGGGATTCTGCCGTTGACTGGGCCTTAATGCTTGAGCCAATTGCCGAAAAGGTAACGATTGTTCACCGCAGAGATAAATTCCGTGCACATGAACATAGTGTTGAGAACCTGTATAATTCAAAAGTGGATGTAAAAACTCCATTTGTTCCTGCTGAATTGATTGGTGATGGAAATGGCAGCATTAAACAAGTCGTGCTTGGAAGTGTTAACGGAGAAAGCCAAGAAACGATTGATGTCGACGCTGTTATTTGTAACTACGGCTTTGTTTCGTCGCTTGGACCAATCAAGGAATGGGGTCTAGAAATCGAAAAGAACTCGATTGTTGTCAATTCTAAGATGGAAACGAATACTCCAGGAATTTATGCAGCAGGTGATATTTGCACGTATGATGGTAAAGTGAAATTAATTGCCTGCGGCTTTGGTGAAGCGCCAACAGCTGTCAATAATGCGAAATCCTTTATCGATCCAAAAGCAAAAGTTCAACCGTTGCACAGTTCCTCTATGTTTGACAAATAAAAATAAAGGCGCCCAATTTGGGTGCCTTTATTTAAAGTATAAATTTCGACTTTGAGAACTGTCCAGCTCCAGCGCCCTAGCGGCTAGTGTCCTTCGCTCTCCGCCCTACGATAAGTCAACATCGGATCGCTCCGCTCTCCGTGTTTCCTTTATCTCAGTTGGAGCGCTCCAGGCCATACGCCGCTGACCAGGGCGCTTGCGCTTTTCTGATTAGCATTCCTCTGGTGTACCGGTTGCAGTGGCTGTTCGGAACGAAGAACCGCAGCCGCAGGATGCAATAGCATTAGGATTTTCGATGGTGAAGCCTCCGCCCATCATCGATTCTTTAAAATCTATTTTCGTGCCTTGGAGAATCGAAGCACTCTCTTTATCGACAAGAACTTGAATCCCAAACTGTTCAAAATGAAGGTCATCTTCGTTTACCTCATGATCAAAGCCCATTCCATAGGATAATCCGCTGCATCCGCCGCCTTTTACACTGACACGTAAAAGAGCCCCCTCTTCCTCATTATGCTTCATCATATCTTTTATTTGGAGTGACGCGGCTTCCGTTAAAATAACAACATCTTTACTCATCATGACTCCCCCTTTCAAGGCCTATAAATATAGTATATACACTTGATATCCTCGACTCAACTGATTAGATTCTTATTATTAGCATATGATAACTCTATATAAAAAGGGAGCGGCGATGCTCCCTTTTCTTACTTATCTAGCTTCAGCCCCCTGGGGCTTCAGCTATTATTAAAACATCGGATTCTCTTCAAGATATTCATAAATGTTGTCTACGAGTTCATCTGGTGTTTTCCCGATAACTACTTCACCATTCACAAGAGCGTAGAGTGTGACGGCACATTTTCCGCAATATCCGAGACATCCATATTCAATAATATCCAAGTTAGGATCTTTTTGTAACTTTTCAAGTGCCCTTTGTGCACCATTTGCCAGGTTGCTGATACAAAATTCAATGATGGGCTTAAACATTGCTTTCACCTCTCCACAACTAAATATCCTACCCCAATTATCCAGCTTCGTCAAATACCATGTTTAGGTCGGCTTTGTCAAGATTAATGGGAAAATGTTGTTATTTAGACACACTTTAGATATACTCTTATGTGGTAAACAAATGGGGTATTATACTACTAATATTTAGACTTATTGAAAACCGGATAAACAAAGGGGAATTTAAAAATGAAAAATCTTGTCATTCTTGGTGGAGGATACGGCGGGATGAAGATATTGAACGAACTTCTTCCCAACCACTTACCAGAGGACGTAACCATTACACTTATTGACCGCGTTCCATATCATTGCTTAAAAACCGAATACTATGCCTTAGCCGCCGGGACAATCTCTGACAAAGAAATACGCGTTGCTTTTCCGGAACATTCTCGATTAGATGTGATATATGGAGAGGTAACCGGCATCGATACAAAGGAAAGAAAGGTTATCCTAAAAGATGCTAAGCCGGTTGCCTTTGATGACCTGATCATTGGTCTTGGCTGTGAGGACAATTATCATGATGTTCCTGGTGCCGAACAATTCACTTACAGTATCCAAAGTATTGAAAAATCCCGGCTCACCTATTCAGTCTTAAACAATCTTGGACCTGGATCAGTTGTGGGTATTGTCGGTGCTGGTTTAAGCGGTGTCGAGTTAGCGAGTGAATTAAGTGAAAGCCGTGAAGACCTAAATATCAAATTGTTCGATCGAGGAAACCATATCCTCTCTTCCTTCCCGGAACGTTTGAGTAAATATGTTGAAAATTGGTTTGTAAGAAATAATGTCGAGATTATTAACAATTCTAATATCACCAAAGTGGAAGTAAATAAACTATATAATCACGATCAACCGATAGATTGTGATGTGATTGTTTGGACAGCAGGGATTCAAGCCAGTAAAATTGTCCGCGATATGGAAGGGGAAAAGGATCGCTCAGGACGGATGGTTATCTCCCCTCTCCATCATTTGCCTAATGACGAACATATTTTTATTCTTGGGGACTGCGCAAGCCTTCCACATGCGCCAAGTGCGCAATTGGCTGAGGGACAGGCTGAGCAAATTGTGGAAGTCCTCAAGAGGCGCTGGAAAGGCGAAGCGCCTCCTGCTTCCTTCCCGCAAATCAAATTAAAGGGAATCCTAGGTTCCCTTGGGAAAAAGCATGGATTTGGGATGATGGCAGAGCGTCCGATTACAGGACGGGTCGCCCGCTTACTAAAATCCGGTATCTTATGGATGTACAAATTTCATAAAGGTTAATTTTAGAAAAGCAAAAAGCATTCCAACTAATAATGGAATGCTTTTTGTTTTATATTGCTTTATATCCATATTTCTCAAGTTCCGCAAAGATGGTTTTAAGACGCGGGTTGCCTTCGCCGACGACTTTTTCTTTAATGACGACAACAGGATAAAACATGTCCTCTTCAATTACCTTTTTTGCAAAATCTGCCTTATCACTCTCGCCGGTCGGCTGATGAATATCAACATAGGTCATTTTAAAGGGCTGGCTCGGAAACTTTCTAGCAATTGCCGCCTCCAGCCATTCATATGTTTCTTTGGATGAAGGTAAATTCACGCAGCTCGGGCAGAGCGTTTCTGCCCCGTAAAGAACAATTTCCACTTCATGAACATTCATAAGACCATTCCTAACGTTTTTCTTTTATTTTATCTTATTTCAAACGTAAAAACTAAGAAAATGATTAAATTGGACGGCTTCCTAATTTCTGAGAATGGATTTTTACGGCCGTTGACATTATAATATAGATAGGAAAGGAGTCGATTAACATGGTAGAACAAGAAATGTTTGAGCAAGTTCAAGAAGTATTAGATAAATTGCGTCCATTTCTTCTTCGCGATGGCGGGGATTGCGAATTAGTAGATGTAGAGGATGGCATTGTTAAGCTCCGCTTATTGGGTGCGTGCGGAACCTGCCCAAGTTCAACGATTACATTAAAAGCAGGTATCGAGAGAGCTCTTCTAGAAGAAGTTCCTGGTGTCGTTGAAGTTGAACAAGTTTTCTAATGAATTCGAAAAGCGATTGCCATGGCGGCAATCGCTTTTATTATTTTCAAGCTCTAACTAAGGGCATCCAATCTTTATTCACAAGTGTCTTCGGCTCTCTTCCTTCTAAGACCGCCGCGATATTATCGATACAAAGCCCCATCATTACGGTTCTCGTTTCGACACTAGCGCTGCCGATATGCGGCAGGGCGACGACATTAGAAAGCTTTAATAATGGATGACTGGCATCAATTGGTTCTTTGTCAAAAACATCAAGCCCTGCCCCGGCAATTTCGCCTGCTACTAATGCCTCATATAAGGCCTGTTCATCAACAACTGGACCTCTTGAAGCATTGATGAATATAGCCGATTGTTTCATTTTTTGAAATACATCACGAGTAAACATGTTTTTCGTTTCCGGCGTAAGCGGCGTCAGACAGACAACAAAGTCCGACTTTTCCACAAGCTCTTCAAATGACATGTAAACTGCCCCAAGCTCTTGCTCGGCCGCTGGTTTTCTCGTCCGGTTATGGTAGAGGATGTCCATCTCAAAACCTGTGGCCCGCTTCGCCACCGTTTCGCCGATTTTCCCCATGCCCACAATGCCAATGGTTTTATGGTGTATATCATGGCCTGCCAATAATAGCGGGCTCCAGCTCTTCCACTTGTCTTCTTTCACGAATTCCGCCGCTTCAACAATCCTTCGGGCCGTCGCCATCAATAAGCCGAACGTTAAATCGGCGGTAGTATCGGTTAATACATCAGGTGTATTACAAACTGCAATCCCTTCCCTGCTCGCGGCTTTTACATCGATATTATCAAAACCAACAGCAAGGTTTGCAACAACCTTTAAATTTTTCCCCGCGGTTAAACTTGCTTCATCAATGGAATCAGACAACATTGTCAACAGAGCATCTGCTTTTTTCGCTTCAGAAAGTAAGAGGTCTCTCGGGACTGGAATATCGTCATGATCCCACATATTAACATTAAAGTTTTGCAGTAGTGGTTTTATTACTTCATCTGGAAGCTTCCGTGTAATATAAACGTAAGGCTTCATGCTGCATACACTTCCTTCTTCTTCATCTTTGTCTTATTAATTTTACCATAAGTTTATTATTGACTCCTGCGAATAAGCTTGAATCGTTTCATTTTATCGAAAAAGCCATTCTAGCTGCGGGATATGGAGCCGTTTTACCGGTGCCCCGGACATTTGAAAGAATCCCGTCAAAAACCCTTCATAGTCGCTTGATTGTCGTAAGATTTTACTTAAGCGCTCTTCTAATACCTTCTTTTCCTGTTCCGAACGCGTAATATAATAACTTTCTATACAATCGAAGTAATGCAGCGGAAAGATTAATCGTGAGTATAATAAACGCCATGAAAAGGGGGACAAGGGGGCAATACTTTGATACTCCGCAAAGAATTGCTTTAATTCAACATCGTAGGTCTGGATATTGCGAAAATACCTCTCCCTCGTCCATTCCGCTAAATCACGGCTGCGGTGATCAAATACCCAATCAAACGGGTTTTTAATCAGATAATGACTATACGGTCCCCATATTTTTTTCGTAAAACGCTCATGACAAACGGTACCGCCATCCGTTTCTAACGGTTCTTCATCCAGCTCTGTATCAACTAGATATTGAATCGCATTTTCTGTTAATCCCAGATAATACGGAAAGGAATCGATAAACATCCGTTCAAACTCATCTTCAGGTGTTTGAAAAAGGAGACCGCTCCAAACCTTTTCCATTTGCTCCAGCCGTTTTTCCCACAAGGCCTTCCATTGGCCAATCCTGCTTGACCTTTCTATCTGAAAAGGCACCCTCCTGCCGCGCTCATGGAATTTGGCGAGCTTCCGCCCTAATTTTATTTTTCGCTGTTCTTCGGTCTGTCGATTCGCTAACACGCAATATTTATTTTTTTCCCACTCCGCAATTAAATTACCCTCCTTGGTTGGCAATAAGATTGGGACATTTTGATCCCCATAATTTCTTAAATGCTCGGCCAATTTCCCTAGCTCCGCGATTTCCTCTTCTTCCCTTCCCGACGGATTAGCAATCAAATAGAGCCAGCCATTTCCCCTTAGTGCATCAAAACGATCTAATTTTACATATTCCTCTACCGTGATTCCGTATTGATTTTCAAGCATTTTCTGAAGCATCCGGGTCCCACCTCTTCTTCATTCCTTTTCTATCTCAAGTATATGTATGGGCTTTTAAAAACTTGTTTCTTGGCGTCTTTTTTAGAAAAAGATTAACCATGAAGAAATTGCATATGAGATTGAAATAGCGTATATATATAGTGTAAATAAAAGGAAAAGGTGATCGAATAAATGGCAGAAGACAAAAAAGTGGATCTAACCGAAGAAACTGCACGCAGATGGCTGAAAGAAAGAGGCGTTGAAGTTCAGGATATAGCCGATTTAGTTTTCTTTTTGCAGGAAAAGTATCACGAAAACTTAAAGATGGAGGACTGTTTGGCGAACGTGGAACGGGTCCTTTCCAAGCGGGAGGTACAAAACGCGATCATCACCGGAATCCAGCTTGATATGCTTGCTGAAAAAGGGATGTTAGAAGAACCGCTCCAATCAATAATCGGCAGCGATGAAAGTCTTTATGGGGTGGATGAAATACTGGCCTTTTCGATTGTAAATGTTTACGGCTCGATCGGCTTTACCAATTACGGTTACATCGATAAACTAAAGCCTGGGATTCTAGCACATTTAAATGATAAATCCACTGGCGAGTGCCATACCTTTTTAGATGATATTGTCGGCGCCATCGCCGCAGCGGCCTCCAGCAGACTGGCACACAGGGCAGCAAGAGCTGAGGAGGAGAAAAAGTAAGCAGCAAAAAGGATGGGTAACTTTGCACCCATCCTTTTCTTATATTTCCCACTGGTCTAATGTATCAATTGAATAGGTCGGCATGCGGTCATAGCCGGCAAGCAATTCTTTTGTTGTTACACCTGTATGAACGAGTAATGTGTCCATTCCCGCATTCATCCCCGCTAATATGTCGGTATCATAATAATCGCCAACCATCAGTGTCTCTTCTTTTGCTGTACCTAAAACCTTTAAGGCCTGTTCCATAATAATGGACTCCGGCTTGCCGATAAAAATCGGGTTGGTCTGTGTAGATACGGTAATAACCGATGTTAGTGATCCATTTCCCGGCAGCAGTCCTCTTTCCGTCGGGATGGCAATGTCACCATTTGTGGAAATAAAGGTCGCCCCGTTGCGGACCGCCAAGCAGGCAACGGCTAATTTTTCGTAGCTGATCGAGCGGTCAATCCCTGTAACAACGTAGTCGGCATGCTCACCGGCAAATTGCAATCCTTTTTCCGCTAGAGCCGTTCGTATCCCCTCTTCACCAATACAATAGACAGATGCGTCATTTTTACGTTCATAAATATAATTAGCGGTTGCCTGGCTTGTCGTAAACACAAGCTTTTCTTCTGCTGGAATATCAAAGCGGACTAACTTTTCAGCAACCTGTGCCGGGGTCCGCGACGAATTATTTGTAACAAATAAGTAAGGAATCCCCTTATCGCGAAGCTGTTTAACAAAATCAGAAGCAGCCTCAATCCGATCTGTTCCTTTATACATCGTACCATCTAAATCAATCAAATAACCCTTATATTTTTTCAAAAAAAAATCACTCCTTATCACTTGCATCTGTTAAAAGTGAATGTTGATTTCCGTTCCAGGCGCTTCGCTTTCCGCGGGGCGGGCGGTGAGCCTCCTCGGCGCTAAAGCGCCTGCGGGGTCTCACCTGTCCCACTGCTCCCGCAGGAGTCTCGCGCCTTCCACTCCAATCAACATTGTGCTCAAAATCAACAATGTGCTTTAACACAGCCTATCACTTAAAAAACAGTAGAAAATTAGTTTTTAAACGCAGAAACGGGTCCTAATTCATTAGCAAGGTAATTGCGTACGTTATCAGGAAAAGTCACTAACTCATGAAGATATCTTGAAAAATGCTCCTGCAGCTCGCCATGGTCGATATGTATGTAATCGTGAACAAGTTTTTTCCGATATTGGATGATAAACTTTAAACTTTCCCCTGTTTTCGCTGAAACAACCTTTTCATCAATCAAGATGTCAATAATGTCCTCATAGCTCCCAGGATCGCGCATGATAAAACCGTCTATCATCGCATTTCCAACATCTAAAACAGACTCAATCATCATTTGGCTCAAGCGTTCTAACGCTGCTTGTTCGATTGGTGTTGACCAATCTGCCTGGCTTCTGAAGAGAGTGATTTGCCTTTCTAAATAAATTAGAGCTGCTTCAATCTTTTCTCTGTCAACAAAATACATTGTACCGCTTCCTCCATTCTAAGTTGCAATACTATTTATTAGCGCGGATGGCCGTGCATAGAAATAACCTTGTGCTAGATCCACATTATTTCGTGTTAATACTGACGCCTCGTCCTCATTTTCTATCCCTTCGGCAACTACTAAGGACCCAGCCTCCCTGGCGATTAACATTAATCCTTTTAACATGGATTCTTTGATTGAATTCTTATCAATATTCTGAATCACAGACCGGTCAATTTTTATGATATCAGGCATGATTTCACTAATAATACTTAAACTAGAATAACCGGCACCCGTATCATCCATGGCAATCCGGAACCCCATTAATCTTAACATTTTAAGATTATAAATGAAATTCTTTAAGCCCTCAATCGAATCATTTTCGGTCACTTCAAAGGTAATTTGCTTGGGTGAAATCCCTTTATATTGCTGCATGATTGTTTTTAAATCGCGGGTAAAGCGAATATTTCCAAGCGTCAGCGGTGTACAATTGACAAAGATGTCCTGCCGGCATTTTGTTGCCTTTATCTGGCTGAAAACCCTTTCAATTACAATCATTTCAAGTTCATAGAGGACACCTGTCTGCCTTGCAACTGAAAAAAGTGATAATGGACTTTCTAAAACAGTTCCTGCTGGACCGCGGGTAAGCATTTCTAAGGCATACACTTCTTTTGTGGCCACATTGATAATCGGCTGGGCTAATAATTTGATATTCTTCTTTGAAATAATTCTTTTGATAGCGAACACCATTTCATTAAATTCTGATTTGATGCGTTTTTCTGCCATAGCAAGCGCCTGCCGATGGGCTCTTACAACGGAATCCTGAATCGAATAATACTTTTTTTCAACGAACATATATCCCGTTACAAATATGGTCTGGATTGTGGGATTATATTTTTGCAAATTCCGCTCAACATGATTGATTATTTTTTTCATAATCGTATCGATTTCTGATAAGCAAAGCCGTGACTCATCAACCTTTATGTAAAGTGTCAAACCGTCCCCGTAAAAATCATGCAAGGTAATGACATCCTGCATAGCGATTTCTGTCTCGACAGCAATGCGGAAATATTTTTTTATCTGTTTGATTAAAAGTGCGTACTGAGATTGGCTTAGCTGTTCTGACAATTCATTCATATTCTTTAAATTAAAGACAATAACAGCTACTTCATGTCCATCGTTAATGGCAGCCGTTACTCCTTGGATAACAGGGTTTCGCAAAATAAATTGGGGAGGATAAAAGCGTATTGACGAAAGAGGTAAGATAATTTTTCCCCATTTGATGATGGTTTTGATTTTTTCGATGGAACGACGGACCATTGTTTTCATCCCTCTCAGAAGTCAACTTAAATGCTTAGATATATTGTAACATAATTTGACATCTTTCGTGTTTTTCCGTAAGAAAAATTGTTAAAAGTCCCATCGTACGGTTTTATTTGTTACTATAGAGAAGATGTCAATTTAACAAAGGAGATCTTTTTGATGAATGAACGCTTTTTCTTATACGATGATACAGAAGATACAAAAACAAGATTTATCAGCTTTGTTGGTGAAAACCAGCGCTTTGATTTAGCAATTGTTCAAAGTAATCGCCACTATGGAAAGCAGCTTGTTCTTGATATGCAAGGAAGCCGGTTTGCGATTATCGGTCCGGATGACCTGGAAGAAGAGGGATATTTAGAGTTTGCTTTTCAGCTAAATGAAGCAGATGCAGCGGAACTGCGCTCTTTCTTAACGGAAATCGTTTAATGATCCGCTTATGTTTTTCAACTCTTAACGACATACTAACAGTATAAGGAGTGTGAAAAACATGGAGGATAAGGATTCGAGTAAATATACTGAATTATCTAATGTTGAGAAGCAGCAAAATTTCTTAACGGCGCAAGAGTTTCCCGAAGGCCCTTATGGTTCAACCTTTAGAGTTAACGATACTGTACAAAATAAAAGCACTCCCTGGAAGGAAGGGCAGCGCCGCTATAGTGCTTACAATTACGAATTTAAATCATTGCACCAAGATTTACCGCGCCAGATGGATGGGGCACATCCAACACATGATGACCCTGATAAGGGATGAACAGGTACCATACGATAATTAAATGGGAATAAAAAAACGAAGGGTCCGATTCCCTTCGTTTTATTTCTTTACTTTTTTCAAAACAAAGTTAGCACAACCGAAATTACAGTATTCATAAAAATACTCATTTAGGGTGCTAATTTTCGAATCAAATGTGGCCTTTTGGTTTTGGTCATCAAAAAAGCCCTTTAACCGGAGCTGACCATAACCCCAATCCCCGACGATATAATCATATCTCGATAAAATATCACTAAACCTAGCCTTTAGTGCTTCCTCATTAAACCCATTTCGATATTCCTGCACTAATTCATACATTGTGTTGTTAATAATAATCATGCTTTTTCCACCTCATTTTGCCAGCGAATTCTTAATACCCATTATAACCGATTCCCCATCTTTTACTAAGAAAAAAAATCCTTACTTTGGCTATTCTAATAAAAGGAGGTGTTTAAGTTGAAAAAATTAGTCATCATCATGGGATTATGTACGATGACAGCTTTAACTGGATGCTCAAAGGATATGTCCAATCGTGATGTGTATGAGGAAAGCGGCAATACCATTAACGTTAATAATAAAAGGCATGAACTCTACAATGAAGGCGCAAGCCGTGGAGTCCGGAATGTCAGCAACAATTATGGCTTTGTCCGTCACCAAAAGAGTCCGCTGATGAATGATAATAAAACGAACGACCACTATGCAGCGCTCGATCGTGAACAGGTTGCCAATATTATCAGCAAGTACAGTACCGATATTCCAAATGTCAATGATGTCGCAACACTTGTTACGGATCAAGAGGTTTTAATTGCATATAATACCGATTCAAAAGACCGCAATCTGACTGCTGACCAGGTAAAGAAGACAGCGATGTCGGTGGTGCCACGGTTTTACCATGTATATGTCTCAGACAATAAGGTGTTAATGCGTGATGTGGAAAATCTCGCCAATCTAGATTCAACAAGCCGAAATTCACGTAATTTGGTCACCGGCCTTGTGGCACAAATGAAAAAATCACCACAAGGACAACGAATGAGCCCAAGTGAAGACGAAAATGGCCAGACACCGGATGATTATAATAAAATTAGACCAAATCGTTAATATACCTCATTAAAAGAGTTCAGTCCCTTATCCGACTGAACTCTTTTATAAATAAGGAAGCACCCTGCTAAACGGCTCTTTCGCATTTCTTATGCTTCCTTTGCGTCTTGTTCACCTAATAATTGCTTATGTTTGGCAGCGGCATTTACTTGTTCATCAGCATGATAAGAGGAACGAACCAATGGTCCTGCCTCACAATGACTAAAGCCTTTACTCATGGCAATTTGCTGTAATTCCTTAAATTCATCAGGACTATAATACTTTACAACCTTAAGATGACTCTTTGTCGGCTGCAGGTATTGACCAATCGTCATAATATTGACATGATTCGCGCGTAGATCGTCCATCACTTCGATAATTTCCTCTTTTGTTTCTCCAAGCCCAATCATTAAACTAGATTTTGTTGGGATGCTTGGCTGCATTTCTTTCGCCCGGCGGAGAAACTCAAGAGACCGATCGTATGTAGCACGCGCCCTTACTCTTGGCGTCAAGCTTCTTACCGTCTCGATATTATGATTTAAGATATCGGGTTTAGCATCCATCAACAGCTGTAAATTTTCTTCTTTCCCGCCCATATCGGAGGGAAGAACTTCAATACTTGTAAATGGATTTTTGCGGCGTATCGCCCGAACCGTTTCCGCAAAAACAGCTGCCCCGCCGTCCTTTAAATCATCACGCGCTACGGCGGTTATCACCACATGCTTTAGGTTCATTAATTGAACGGAGTCAGCGACTCTTTCCGGCTCTTGTAAGTCTAATTCTGTTGGCAGCCCTGTTTTTACCGCACAAAAGCGGCAGGCTCGAGTACATGTATCCCCAAGAATCATAAAGGTTGCTGTTCTTCTTTCCGCCCAGCATTCATGAATATTCGGACAGCGTGCTTCCTCACAAACGGTATGAAGATTCTTTTCCCGCATCATTTTTTTCAAACCGGTATAAGAAGCATTTGTATTTAGTTTTATTTTTAACCATTCAGGCTTCCGTAAAATTTCTTCATTCTTGCTCATTGTTACACCCCTAATATGTATAAATAAATGAGTTCTTCTGAATCACTTTAACATACTGCATATAGAACGACAAGCAGACTACCTTTTGAGTTGCGATTACCAATTATTAACCTTAATGAAATAGCGAAGAAGTCATAAACTAATCATGTACATTAATCGGAAGGAGGATTCCTGTGCGGGCTTTTCTGATAATTGGAACTATCCTTTTATTCTTTACCTCTACAGTGGCTGTCAGGGATGCTCATGCTAAAGAACTTGATCCCTACCAGGAGAGAATGATGCTTTACAAGAAGGTCGAAACCGTTACACAGATTCCTTGGTATTATTTAGCTGCCATTGATCAATACGAAAGAAGCATCCGCCTTGTCCGCCGCGACTTGCCCAAACCGGAAAGCACCATTGCTATTTATTTCCGACCTGAACAATGGGCCGGCCTGACCAATCCTAACCCTTCTGCAGTAAACCCGGCAGTTCTTCAATTTTTTAATGGATTGGGTGTTGACGGGGATGGGGATGGTAAAGCGAGCTTAAAGAGTGATGAGGATGTACTATATGCAATTGCTCATTATCTTCTTTCATACGGGGTCGATCCTGAAAATCTTAAAATTGGGTTATGGAATTACTATCACCGCGCTAAAACCGTCGGAATCATTATGGGAAAGGCAAAAGTTTACCGTCATTTCGGACGGCTTGATTTAGATAAGCAAGTGTTTCCTGTTCCGATTCGAAGCAATCACAGCTACCGCAGTACTTGGGGGGATGCCCGGGGCTGGGGCGGAAGAAGGATCCATGAAGGGACCGATATTTTTGCCGATTACGGGGTTCCTGTACGTGCTACAAACTATGGGATTATCGAAATGAAGGGCTGGAACAAGTTCGGCGGCTGGAGAATCGGCATCCGTGATATTAATAACACCTATCATTATTTCGCCCATCTCAGCGGGTTTGCGAAGGATTTGAAGGTCGGGCAAATTGTAGAACCGGGGATGGTCATTGGCGGTGTCGGAAGTTCTGGCTATGGTCCGCCGGGAACCTCCGGAAAATTCCCGCCCCATTTACATTACGGAATGTATAAAGACAATGGGATTACCGAATGGTCGTTTGACCCTTACCCGCATTTAGCAAAATGGAAGCGGCTTGAACGGGCGAATACTGGTAAGAAGAAATAGGACTGTCCTTGATGGATAGTCCTTGTTAATTTCCTGACTTATCTTTTGGAAGTAGAATAGAAGGTGGAGAACCGTTTCCTCCATTATAATATTGTGGAACAACTCCCTGTACTAAGGTTCCACCAACAAAAATGCTTTGATCCAGTTTGGTTATTTTTGTAGCAAAAGGCGTAATGATTTGAATAGACACTTCTAAATGAATAGAAACATCAATCCATGTATTATTAATCCCGATTGGTTTAGGATCTATTTTTACATCTGGACGCACATCGCCAATTGCATTAAATTTCACTGGAATCTTAGGACCTAAAGTACCGAACAAGGCAATATTGGTTGCTCGACCAATTGGGACATACCAAACAATCCCATCTGAGCTTTTGGTAGCGTTTGTTTCAATTTCCACATCTGTTACATACTCTAACGAGGAAAGATCCCCTTTTTCAACTGCTGTTAAGTTCTTCTGTATCTGACTCGTAATTTCAGATAACTTCTGATTGACGACCTCTGTTTTTAAATTTGCACTTGGTGCACTTCCATTAGGTCCTGGAGTTAGTTCTATTACATTTTTCACATCACCAAAGTCAACTGCCTTTTTACTGATTGCTTTATTTATAACCATTGAAGCTATTTTTCGGGTTTGTGATTCAGCGTATCCCATGAGCGCTGGCTCGATACCTTTATTGACGAGCCACAAACCAGTAGCGGTTGAGAAAAGGAAAAAGACAAAAGATAACAGCATAACATAGCGGAAAGGCAGCGGTCCCCGCTTCCTGAGCCGACGGCGAAACTTTGCCAAAGAAATCACCCCTTCTTGCTATATGTATGCTTAGAAAAGGGGAACTAGCCTAAAAAGGGGATAAAAAAAGCCTGCCATCAATGCAAGCTTTTACACCATCTTCAATAAGGCTTCTTTGCCAAGCATTCCTTCGTGAATCCCTAGTTCCTCTGCCTCCAAGGTCACTGACTCTAACGGGGCATTTAGCAGCTGATCAATCGTTCTTACACCGACAGCTCGGCCTGCAATAATTTTGCGGTCCTTTAATTTTTCATTTAATAATCCCACGTCCAGGGCACCGCACATAATATATCCCTTGTCGCTTGTCACCGCGAGCAAGGTGGTTTTAGGAAGTAACACAGAAACAACCAAAAACGTATGGCCATTAATTTCAATTGGTGAAAGATCAATCAAAGGTTCCCACACTCCTTTCCTCACTATCACATTATGACAGTAGAGGAAAATCCGTGATGGGCTAGGTGTCCAACTGTAACTTCCATTTTAATAAATCGCGCAAAAATTCCGGCAGAAAATATCTTTTCTGTTTGCTTGGAAGCACTTCTTTGAAAAAATGACCAAAAGTAAACATATCCGGCAGGGCTAATGTGTAGGTTTGTTCATAATTTAATTCTTTGCCATTCACATATACCGTGTTTCCTTTAAGGCTAAGGCGATCATAGACGAATATCCCCAAGAGCGTTCCTCTAAACCCTAGACCTTTTATATGCTTATGGTGTAAGCTTTCATCCATCGTCTCAAGTAAAACCTCCTGTAACTCTCTGCCTGTCAGTTCGATAGTACAAGGATTGATTGGATGGGGGCAAATTGTCAGCAGGTCATATTCGGTCACATCGCCTGCTAACGGGCCTAAAAGCAAACCAGCATTTATCATTGCACAATCAGCATTGCACCATTCCCGTAATGCCTTGCACAGAAAAAGGGAGAGCTCTGTTTCCTGAAAAAGATTATTTGGCATTGGTTTGGTCAGCGTTGAGACTTTCTGATCTAGCAGCTGCTTCCCTTTCTCTAAAAAGGCATCAACTTGTTCCTGTTCATTTTGAACGGAGGGAAGCTCGTTTGTGGCATAAAGAAGCGCATTTTTGTTGATAATTGATTTTTTGTCATCTATGGTGACAGTAACTTGGCCGACAAAATAACCATACTTCCCTGCCGCCCCAAGGAGCGTGCTGCCTACCTGCTTTCCCTGTTCAAGAACATGATGGGTATGGGCGCCTAAGATGACGTCTATTTCCGGGAATTCTGCTGCGATTCGTTCATCATCATGGATGCCAAGATGGGACAGCAAGATAATGAAGTCGGCCTCTTCCTTCAATACATGCAGCCATTTTTTTAACTCGGAAATTGGCTCCGTCAATTCCCAGCCAAGCAATTCATAAAGGTGAGCAAATTGGACGGTGAGACCAATCACTCCAACCCTTGTTCCCTTTTTCGTATGATAAATCTTATAGGGTTTCACCCAATCAGGGTATTTTTCATTTTTTTGATAAAAGTTTGCTGCTAGAACATCAAATTGTGCTTCGTCATAGAGGTGATTCAAATCTTCAAAGGGAAGATTTACCCCCTCATTGTTGCCAATCGTGACGGCCGTATATTGACACTCATTTAATAGGGGAATGTTTCCTTTTCCTTTGGTTGCCTCAGTATACGGGTGCCAGCGGTCAATAAAATCACCAATATCAAACAGAAAGACTTCCTCCTCTGTTTGGAGGTGCCGCTTTTTTTCTTTATGCAGGAACTGCGCAATTCGCGGCCAATTTTCTAGGTGACTGTGAACATCATTTGTATGATAGATATGAATCGTTTCCATTTTTCTCCCTTACCCTACTATACCTTGATATATTAAACGAATCCCAACAATCACAAGGATGGTTCTGATAATTAAGACAATCGTTTTGCTCTTTAGCTTTGTATTTAGAAACACTCCTACTTTTGCGCCAATCCATGCTCCAGGTATAAGGGCTAGTGCATAAAGCCAGTTCACATTTCCTAGGGAAATATGGGTGATCGAACTTAGAATGGAAGTTGGTAATATCATGAACATGGAGGTTGCAGTTGCCACATGTGGTGGAAAAAAGAATAACAAAATCATCGTTGGTACCATTAGCGAACCGCCGCCAATCCCAAAGATTCCTGATAAAAATCCAACAACAAAGGAAATAAGAATGGCGATAGCTGGACTAAAACCGTATTCGAAGGTTTTGCCGCCATTATCGGTAAAGCTGCGAACAACCCCCTTGTCCTTTCGATAGGGAATCGGTTTTAATTTATCCTTTACGACCAATACAATCGAGACAAAAAGAATAAAAAGACCGAAATAAATATTAAATGAATGCAAATCTAATTTATCTGTTACCCAGGCACCAAGAATACTTCCGGGGCCGCTTCCAATAAGAAAGATAAAGCCGCTTTTATAATCAACGGTCTTATGCTTCATATAGGATAATGTTGAGGATAGACCTGTAAATATCATCGTAAACAGTGAGGTCCCTACTACTACCTGCGGTGTTAGATGACTGAATGTTGATAATGTGGCTAAGTACAGCAAGGCAGGAACAACTATGATTCCTCCCCCCATGCCAATCAACGAACCTAGCGAGCTTGCGACTAGGCCTACTAAAACTAATACAATCCATTCCATTTTGTTTTCACCTTCTAGTGTATGTTTTAATTTGCCTTGAGGTTGAAGGAATTGTCAAAATAACCCTAGCTGCCTTGGGGCAAGATCGTCATATTCTATATGTAAAAGATTCATCATTTCCTTCGCATTGTCTGCAGCATCCCCACCTGAATTGTTGTTAAAGAGGAGATACACATTTGTGGATTCTTTGGCTAATGTTTGGATGGAATCTGCCCATTCTTTTAGCTCTTGCTGATTATAGCGATAGAGATAACGAACCTCGCGCCAGTTCTCGGCATTCCGCTTTTGCCAGCCATGAACATTACGTCCATGAAACCTTACCAAGACCTTATCAGGATCAGTAGTCTTCAGGATCGTTGGAATCGAACCCTCACCGGATTGGGGTTCATCGCAAATGCTATGAATCCATTTTTCTGTTTGCATGAATTCAAGCGTTTTTTGACGGTATTGAGGTGCGAACCACGATTGGTGCCTGAATTCAAGTGCACAAGGAATATCACCCATCTCACGCTTGCACCATCTTAAGTACTCAACATTTTCCCGTTTACAGGCAAACCATGGCGGGAATTGAAAAAGGGTCATGGCTAATTTATTGGCTTCTATGTATGGAACCAGTGACTCTTTAAAGGCGTTGAACATTGCTTGTTTGGATTCAAAAGGGATCTCGCCCCTTATGTGCCCTGTCATCCCTTGGTAGGCTTTAACGACAAATTGGAAGCTTGCAGGTGTTTCATTGACCCACTTTTCGGCATTACGTGTAGGTTGAATCGCATAAAAAGCTGTATCCACTTCAACAATCGGAAAATGCCCCGCATATTCCTTTAATTTATCTCTTGAGGAAATTTGTCCTGGGTATAAGCTGTCATGGTCACCCCAGCCTGTCACACCGATATAAATCAAGAAACTCACCTCCATTTATTAATAATAGCATAACCATCGGATGCTTTGCGACAGAGGCACACGCTTGGCGACAGTTGGCACACGTTTTGCGACAGTTGACGACGCTTTGCGACAGTTGACGCACGCTTGGCGACAGTTGACGCACGCTTCGCGACAGTTGGCACACGTTTCTCGACAGTTGACGCACGCTTGGCGACAGTTGACGCACGCTTCGCGACAGTTGACGCTTGCTTCGCGACAGTTGGCACACGTTTTGCGACAGTAAACTCCATTTCCACTAAAAAACCCGCCTGCCAACGCGGCAAGCGGGGTAAATTTTCCAAAAATATTAACCGATAGAACCTTCCATTTCGAATTTAATGAGACGGTTCATCTCAACGGCATATTCCATTGGCAGTTCTTTCGTAAACGGCTCGATGAAGCCCATGACGATCATTTCGGTCGCTTCTTGCTGCGAAATCCCGCGGCTCATCAAGTAGAAGAGCTGTTCTTCAGATACTTTTGACACCTTTGCTTCGTGCTCAAGTGAGATATTGTCATTTAAGATTTCGTTGTAAGGAATCGTATCGGATGTTGATTGGTTATCCATGATCAACGTATCGCACTCGATATTAGCACGGGCACCGTCAGCTTTACGTCCGAATTGAACCATTCCGCGATAGGTTACCTTTCCGCCATGCTTTGAAATCGACTTAGAAACAATTGTTGACGAAGTGTTTGGCGCTAAATGAATCATTTTGGCGCCGGCATCCTGGTGCTGGCCTTTACCGGCAATCGCGATTGATAGTGTCATTCCGCGAGCACCTTCGCCTTTTAAAATAACCGCTGGATACTTCATCGTCAGCTTCGAACCGATGTTGCCATCGATCCATTCCATTGTTGCATTTGCTTCACATACCGCACGCTTCGTAACAAGGTTAAACACGTTGTTTGCCCAGTTTTGAATCGTTGTATAACGGCAGTAAGCATCTTTTTTAATCACAATCTCAACAACAGCACTGTGCAGAGAATTCGTTGTATAAACCGGTGCTGTACAGCCCTCAACATAATGCACGTGCGCGCCTTCATCGACAACGATTAATGTCCGCTCAAATTGACCCATATTTTCGGAGTTAATCCGGAAATACGCTTGTAATGGCGTATCTACTTTAATGCCTGGCGGTACATAAATGAACGAGCCGCCCGACCAAACAGCAGAATTCAACGCGGCAAACTTGTTGTCTGTTGGCGGAATTGTTTTTCCAAAGTGTTCGCGGAAAATATCTTCATTTTCTCTTAAAGCAGAATCCGTATCTTTAAAAACGATTCCTAATGCTTCAAGGTCTTCCTTCATGTTGTGGTATACAACTTCTGATTCATACTGTGCAGATACACCGGCAAGGTACTTTTGCTCAGCTTCTGGAATCCCAAGCTTATCAAATGTTGCTTTGATTTCCTCAGGTACTTCATCCCATGACTTCTCAGATTTCTCTGATGGTTTTACATAATAGGTAATTTCATCAAAGTTTAAAGAAGACATATCGCCGCCCCATTGCGGCATTGGTTTGCTATAAAAAATTTCGAGTGATTTAAGACGGAAGTCTAACATCCATTGTGGTTCGTTCTTTAACTTGGAAATTTCTTTAACAATATCAGCTGTCAACCCACGCTTAGATCGGAATATGGAAACGTCTTTATCGGCAAAACCATATTTATAATCACCGATTTCCGGCATTTTCTTCGCCATCGTCCTTTTCCTCCATTTCTTAAACGAAAGGGGCTAAAAATGCCCTATTTCATCCTATTCTTGCTCCTCTTCCTTCAATCCCTTTTCCATCGCCTTCCACGCTAATGTGGCACATTTGATGCGCGCTGGAAATTTTGAAACACCCTGAAGTGCTTCGATATCGCCTAAATCGAGATCTTCATCAATCTCTTTTCCTTGCATCATATCTGAAAAGACCTTTGATAACACCAAAGCATCTTCTACTTTCTTCCCCTTAATGGCTTGTGTCATCATCGATGCAGAGGACATCGAAATCGAACAGCCTTCGCCTTCTTGCTTGGCGTCAACCACGATTCCATCTTCCACTTTCAGACTCAATTGAATCCGGTCGCCGCAAGTTGGGTTATTCATATTAATCGTATGGCTGCCATCTTCTAAAACTCCGCGATTACGCGGTTTTTTGTAATGGTCCATAATTACTCTTCGGTAAAGTGCATCTAAATTAGAAGACATCGCTGAAATACTCCTTCGTTTTGACAAGTCCTTCAACTAGTTTATCAATATCATCTTCTGAGTTGTATAGGTAAAAGCTGGCACGAGCAGTGGCTGTAGCTTTAAGCCATCTCATCAGCGGCTGGGCGCAATGATGTCCGGCACGGACTGCAATTCCTTCCGCATCCAAAACAGTTGCCACATCGTGCGGATGAACATCTGTTAAATTGAAGGTAACAAGACCTGCACGTTTGGCCGCATCCAGCGGGCCGTAAATCGTCATGCCTTCCACTGCCGCCATTTTTTCTAATGCGTAAGCGGCAAGGCGATGTTCATGCTCAGCAATATTGTCTAAGCCTATTTCAGTTAAAAAGTCGATTGCTGCGCCAAGACCGATTGCACCGGCAATAATCGGTGTGCCGCCTTCGAATTTCCACGGCAGTTCTTTCCAGGTTGACTCGTACAATTCGACAAAATCAATCATCTCGCCGCCGAATTCAATCGGCTCCATTTTTTCAAGCAGCTGTTTTTTTCCATAAAGGACACCAATGCCGGTAGGACCGCACATTTTGTGTCCTGAAAAAGCAAGGAAATCACAGTCTAAATCTTGAACATCAATTTTCATATGGGGCGCACTTTGGGCCGCATCAACAACCATAATTGCACCATTTTGATGAGCAATTTCAGCAATTTCCTTCACAGGATTAATCACGCCAAGGACGTTTGATACCTGCATAACAGACACGACCTTTGTGTTAGCAGTGATGGTCGCACGCGCATCATCTAGTGAAATCGTGCCATCCGCTTGAAGCGGAATGTACTTTAGCTGCGCACCAGTCCGTCTGGCCACTTGCTGCCAGGGAATAATATTACTATGGTGCTCCATATAAGTAATAACGATTTCGTCGCCTTCTTTTACATTCGCAGCCGCATAACTTGCTGCCACTGTATTAAGGGATGTTGTCGTTCCTCTTGTAAAAATAACTTCCTGAATTGATTTAGCATTGATAAACTTACGAACCTTTTCCCGTGCACCCTCGTACGCATCTGTCGCTCTTGTTCCTAGTGTATGCACACCGCGGTGGACATTGGAATTGATTTCGCGATAATATTTTTCAATTGCCTCAATTACTTGGAGCGGCTTTTGTGATGTAGCAGAGCTATCCAAGTATACTAATGGTTTACCGTTAACCTCTTGATCTAATATTGGAAACTGTTTACGAATATCCTGGATATTCATTAGCGTACTTTCCTTTCAATCACGTCAGTTAACTGTTTCTTTACTCCTTCAATCGGAAGTTGGTTAACGACTGGCGCTAGGAAGCCATGAATAATCAAGCGTTCTGCTTCCGTTTTCGGGATTCCGCGGCTCATTAAATAGTAAAGCTGTAAGTTATCAACTCGTCCTACGGAAGCAGCATGACCTGCCGTTACATCATCTTCATCAATCAAAAGAATTGGATTGGCATCGCCGCGTGCTTTTTCACTCAGCATGAGAACACGGGATTCTTGTTCAGCATTTGATTTAGAAGCACCATGCTCAATTTTACCGATTCCGTTAAAAATAGATGTGGCGCTGTCTTTCATCACACCGTGCTTTAAGATATAGCCTTCGCTGTTTTTCCCGAAGTGAACAACCTTGGTTGTGAAGTTTTGTGTTTGCTCGCCGCGTCCGACAACAACTGTTTTAGTATCTCCATAAGAGCCATCGCCAATTAAATTAGTGGTGTTTTCTGAAATCGTGTTGCCTTCATTCATTAACCCTAAGGCCCATTCAATTCGTGCATCTCTGCCGGCAACGCCGCGGCGGTTCACATACGTAGTGATTCCTTTTGCAAGGTAATCCACTGCTCCATATGTCACCTTCGCATTGGCGTTAGCAATTACTTCTGCCAAAATATTGGCAACAGTATTGGATGTTTCCATTGTTGAAATGTAGTTTTCAACATATGTTACGGCACTATTGTCCTCAGCAACAACTATCACATGGTTAAACAGATTGGCCTCAGCATCGTCGTGGACAAATACGGCGTGAATTGGCTCGGCAACTTCTACATTCTTCGGAACATATAAGAAAACCCCGCCATTTACAAGTGCTGCGTGAAGCGCAGTAAGGCGATGTTCATCAGCATTGATGGCCTGCGTCATGTAATACTTTTTCAACAGATCACTATGTTCTCTAGCCGCAGTGAAAATATCGGTAAAAATGACACCCTTGTTTTTCAGCTCTTCTGATAAAGATAAAAAGGCAGGTGTTTGATTTCGTTGGATATATAAATTCTTATGTTCTGCATCCATATTAACTAATGCTTTTACTTCTTCCGGCAATTCAGCAAGGGAAGAATAGACATCACTTTTGACGGAATGCTGATTGAATTGCGTGAAATTCCATTTATCGATTTTCGTTTTATCAGGTCTTGGCATTGGCAGCTGTTCGAAATCTGTTAATGCCTTAAGACGGAATTCTTCAAACCAAGCAGGTTCGCTCATTTCTTTTGAAAACGAGCTTACTTTGCCATTATCAAATGGTAATTTTATTTCTGTTGTCATTGTAATCCTCCTAACGCTCTCTTACGCTTCTTGCCCAACTGTTTCATCTTCAATGCCAAGTTCTTGTTTGATCCAGTCATATCCTTCTGCTTCTAAGCGTTGTGCTAGCTCTGGTCCGCCGGATTTCACAATGCGGCCTTGCATCATTACATGCACATGGTCAGGAGTGATATAGTTTAACAGACGTTGATAGTGTGTAATAATTAAGCAGCCGAAATCTTCACCGCGCATTTCATTGATTCCCTTGGAAACAACCTTTAGGGCATCGATATCTAGTCCGGAGTCAATTTCATCTAAGATGGCAATTTTCGGTTCTAACATCGTCAATTGCAAAATTTCATTGCGTTTTTTCTCACCGCCGGAGAAGCCTTCATTTAAATAACGCTGCGCCATATCAAGATCCATTTCAAGGAATTCCATTTGCTTATCCATTTTACGGATGAATTTCATCAATGAAATTTCGTTTCCTTCACCAAGACGGCTATTGATTGCAGAACGTAGGAAGTCTGCATTTGTAACGCCGTTAATTTCACTTGGATATTGCATTGCTAAAAATAGACCGGCACGTGCGCGCTCATCTACTTCCATTTCAAGAACATTTTGTCCATCTAATGTGATGTTTCCGCTTGTCACTTCATATTTTGGGTGACCCATGATAGCAGAAGATAAAGTGGATTTACCAGTACCGTTTGGACCCATGATTGCATGGATTTCTCCACCCTTTATTTCAAGGTTTACACCTTTTAAAATCTCTTTACCCTCAATTTCTACATGAAGGTCCTTAATTGTTAAAGTTGATCCAGCCATATTTATACCTCCGAAAAGAATGATTTGTATCTTGTAACTACAATGGTCTGTGACTCTATTCTCATTTTATTCTCATTCCAATCTTATAACAAATGAAATGTATTAGCAACTCCTAAACAGTAAAAACAAAGCGCTATTTTCAATAAGCTGATCCTAAATGAGAATGGAAAGAATAATTTTGTGAAAATTCAGACAGAAACTCTTTATGTAAATCACATTCGGTATAAATGATACCTTATTTTATATTATTTTGCCAATGGTAATACATGTTCTATTTATTGGGGCAAAAATACAGAAAAAGCCAGTGAAGCTGTCACTGACTTTCTACTTTTCTTCCTATTAAAATGTGTTTTATTTAGAAACCGTTACAACGGCCCCTTTGTATTTTTCTTTGATGAAGTCTTGGATTTCTTTTGATTTGAGTACTTCTACAAGTGTTTTGATGGTTTCTTTGTCTTTGTCCTCTGAACGAACAACCACAAGGTTTGCCGGAACAACGTCATCGCCTTCAAAGGCAATTCCATACTTTCCGATGTCAACTCCGCCTTCTAATGCGTAATTCGTATTAATAACGACCGCATCACCTTCACCGCTTTCGAAAGAAGTAGCTAATAATTTCGCTTCCACTAGCGTTGAGAAATCAAGATTCTTTGGATTTTCAATAATATCCTCAACTCTTGCATTGGCGCCTACGCCTTCTTTAAGCTTAATTATTCCTGCTTTTTCAAAAATAGGTAAAATACGTCCATGGTCACTGAATGAATTACTCATGATTATTTTTGCACCTTTTGGAAGGTCTTTTAAGCTCTTATATTTTTTAGAATAAATTCCGATTGGTTCCTTATGAATTTCGCCAACACTTACAAAATCAAAATCCTTATTATCTTTCATTTGCAGGTCTAAATACCCTGGTGTTTGGAAATAGTTGGCATCGAGGTCTTTATCTTTTAACGCTACGTTTGGCAGGATATAATCTTGAAAAACTTTGATTTCTAGATCAATGCCTTTTTCCTTTAATAATGGTTTTGCCGCTTCTAACACTTCCGCATGTGGTACAGCAGATGCACCAACGACTAATTTCTTGTTACCATCTTTTCCTGCCGTATCTTTTTTGGCACCACCGCAAGCTGTAAGGGCAAATGCTAGTAACGCAATTCCAATAAAACTAAATACCTTTTTCATGATTGAACTCCTCCTGTTATCGTTTATCTGTTTTCTTTGTAAAATAATCGCCAATAAATTGGACAATAAAAACTAAAATTAATATCGCAATCGTGGCTACTAACGTGACAATCGGTTTATTGCCCTGAAAACCGTAGAGGTAGGCAAAGTTCCCAAGTCCGCCAGCTCCAATAATTCCAGCCATTGCCGTAAAGCCGACGAGTGAAATGGCTGTAACGGTGATCCCAGAAATTAATGCCGGTAAAGATTCCGGTATTAATACTTTAAAAATAATATGGCCATGGGTTGCCCCCATCGATTGCGATGCCTCAATCACACCTTTATCGATTTCCCTAAGCGCAATTTCTACCATTCGCGCATAAAAAGGGGCTGCACCAATAATGAGGGCTGGAAGCGCCGCATTTGCCCCAAGTATCGTCCCAAGCAATAATTTTGTAAAGGGAATTAATAAAACTACTAAGATAATAAAGGGAATCGATCTGAAAATATTGACAAAGCCGGCAACAACGACATTAACGGTCCGATTGGCCCAAATATTCCCTTTATCTGTTAAAAACAGCAGCAGACCAAGTAACAATCCTAAAACAAATGTCGCAAACACGGAAATGGAAGTCATATAGATCGTTTCACGTGTTGCTTCAAATAATTTGTCCCACTTTACCATTTCCATAAAATCAGCCATTACTGATCACCTCCACGCCAACTTGCTGTGAGTGAATATAATCGATGGCCTTCTCTATTTCGCTTACTTGCCCATCCAAGTGAATAAATAATGTACCGTATGATCCGTTTTGCGTGTGTGAAATTTTCCCTTGAAGAATATTGACAACCACATCAAAATTCCTAATTACATTTGTGATTAATGGCTGTTCTGTTGTCTCCCCAACGAACGAGAGCTGAACCACACGACCATGCGGATAAAGTTCGAGTAGATGTTGGGTTGTTTCCTTCGTTTCTTCCGGTTCGGTTACCTGCTGGACAAATCGTTTCGTAATCGGCTGCTCCGGGTGTTTAAACACATCTAGCACCGGACCAAGCTCAACGACGCTCCCGCTTTCCATGACCGCTACCCGGTGGCAAATCTTTCGGATGACATGCATTTCATGCGTAATCAAGACAATGGTTAACCCGAGCCGCTTATTAATATCGACTAACAAATCCAAAATCGAATCGGTCGTTTGCGGATCGAGCGCGGAGGTTGCTTCATCACAAAGCAATACCTTTGGATTGTTGGCAAGTGCCCTTGCAATTCCGACGCGCTGCTTTTGACCGCCGCTTAGCTGGGAAGGATAGGCGTTTTCCCTGCCTTCGAGACCAACTAGTGTAATAAGTTCCTGCACTCGTTTGTTTCTTTGGGAGCTATTTACCCCAGCAATTTCTAATGGAAAAGCAATATTTTCACTTACGGTCCTTGACCACAGCAAGTTAAAATGCTGGAAAATCATGCTGATTTCCTGACGTGCTTTTCGGAGCTCGGCACCCTTTATCTTCGAAATCACCCGGCCGGCTACCGTAACGGTTCCATCTGTTGGCAGCTCGAGTCCATTTAACATCCGGATTAACGTACTTTTCCCGGCACCGCTATATCCAATCACTCCGAAAATTTCGCCGTCTTGTATTTCCAGGTTTACATCATCAACTGCCTTTAAATGTCCCTGTTTTGAAGGAAAAATTTTACTGACGTTTTTTATCGATATCACTTGAATCACCTGCTTCTTATCCAATTTACAGATTCTTGTTTATAGAGTTAGACTGTTATCAAGAAAAGATTCTTTTTTTAGGCTGTGTTAAAGAATATTGTTGATTTTGAGCACAATGTTGATTGGAGTGGAAGGCGCGAGACTCCTGCGGGAGCAGCGGGACAGGTGAGACCCCGCAGGCGCTTTAGCGCCGAGGAGGCTCACCGCCCGCCCCGCGGAAAGCGAAGCGCCTGGAACGGAAATCAACATTCACTTTTAACACAGCCTTTTTTAAAAATAAAAAGCCTCTCTGCACAGGCAGAAAGGCATCATTAAAACAATCCTTTCTCCCATCTCCCAAAGCAATCGCTTTGTGTGAATTGGCACCATTTCAATAATAAATATTGACGGTTGCCGGGCTTCATCGGGCACATCCCTCCACCTCTCTTGATAAGAGCTTACAGCATTCTATATTCAATTAACACGTAAAATTATTTAAGTTATGATATTACGAGTGCTATCGTATCATGGATAAAAAGCAGTGTCAAGAACAAAAAGCGGAAGCGCCCTGCTCAGCGGCGTATGGCCTGGAGCGCTCCAACTGAGATAAAGGAAACACGGAGAGCTTCGCTGCCCGATGTTGACTTATCGTAGGGCGGAGCGCGAAGGACATTAGCCGCTAGGGCGCTGGAGCTGGATTCAGAGAACCTGGTCAAAGTTATCCACTCCTAAATGAATCTATGGTTTCCTATACAACGAGAATTTATTTGGAAAATGATATCAGTTGAATTTAGGCATTTGTTTTTAGGGAAGCTAAGCCGGTTGCTGTTTCAATCGCTGATTCGAGATCTTCGATTAAATCCTCGACATTTTCAATCCCAATGGATAGCCGAATTAAATCCTCTGATACCCCCGCAGACTTAAGCCCTTCCGCATCTAATTGCTGATGAGTGGTGCTTGCCGGGTGAATGATTAAGCTTTTCGCATCGCCAACATTGGCAACATGGGCCCAGAGCGTAATCGCATCAATCAATTTAGCCCCTGCCTCTTTGCCACCTTTAATCCCAAAGACAACCATGGAACCGGCACCTTTTGGCAAATACTTTTGCGCTAATTCATGATCTGGATGTGATGGATGTCCTGGGTATGAAACCCATTCCACTGCAGGGTGATTAACTAAGTAATCCACCACTTCCTTCGTATTGGCAACATGCTCTTTCATCCGTACATGAAGTGTCTCAAGACCAAGTGTGAACTGGAAAGCATTTTGCGGGCTTAGTGCCGGTCCCAGGTCACGTAATAGCTGGACGCGTGCTTTGATAATATAGGCGACCGCACCTAAGGCTTCAGCGTAAACGAGATCATGATAGCTCGCATCTGGTGTGGTGAAACCAGGGAATTTCGGCGAATTCCAGTCAAACTTCCCGCCATCGACAATCACACCGCCAGTTGACGTGCCATTTCCCAACAGCCATTTTGTTGCCGAGTGAACGACAATGTCTGCACCATACTCAATTGGCCGGCAAAGATATGGTGTCGCAAAGGTATTGTCAATAATTAATGGTACCCCCGCCTCATGAGCAATATCCGCTACCTTTTCAATATCGAGTACGCGTAAGCTCGGATTCCCAATCGTTTCAGCGAAAACCGCTTTTGTCTTTTCAGTAATCGCCGTGCGGAAATTTTCAGGATTATCCGGGTTGACAAATTTCACGTTAATTCCGTATTTAGGAAGGGTAACGGCAAATAAATTATAGGTTCCGCCATAGAGATTCGAGGCAGAGACAATTTCATCGCCTGCTTCGGCAATATTTAAAATCGCAAGTGTGATTGCCGCCATGCCGCTGGCAACGGCTAGTGCACCAACGCCGCCTTCTAATAATGCCACTCTATCTTCAAAAACGGTAGTTGTCGGATTATGGATCCGGGTATAGATGTAACCAGGCTCCTTTAAGGCAAATAAGTTGGCAGCATGTTCCGTGCTTTTGAATTGATACGCATTGTTTTGATAAATCGGAACAGCACGAGCACCAGTCACCGGATCCGGAGACAATCCTCCATGAACACTCAATGTTTCAAAACGATACTTTTTTTGATTTTCACTCATTACTCTCGCTCCTTTTTTACAATGAATAAACAAAAACCCCCTGCTTCATAAGAAGAGGGGGCCTCTCTTCTTATCTTCCAGAGCTAAATTGCTCTGCTGGATTTAGCACCGTGTTAATAACCGGTTGCCGGGCATCGTAGGGCCAGTCCCTCCGCCACTCTTGATAAGAATGCTTATTAAATTGTTTTTATTAATAGAATATTTAAATAACACTTTACAGGAAGATTAATTCCGAGTCAATAGGTTTGTTTAAATTATTTTTTGCAGGTTTACGGGGTCCTTTGCTTTTGTTAAAAAGAAGATCGATTCTAGTAAGAGCGTAGTTCTCAGTGGTGCTGAAACCTTTAGCTGCCCTTGCTGTTCAAGAACCCGCAGCCTTTGTGTTCCCTTAAGCAGCTGGTTCATTGCGTTTTGGGATCCGCTAATCTCATATTTTGACTGTTGTGCTTCTGAGTTTTGCAAGATCATGATGCTGCCATTTTTGATTATTAATTGAATCGTCTGTCCCACACATCTTAGGTTAATTTGTAAATCAGCATGAAGAAATAAGGGCAGGACATGCCCCTGGTCTTTGATTTTTGCTAGAAATGCTTCTACCACATTCATCATTTCCACCACTCCGGTCTTGTCACTATTACATTACTTATTCAGCAAGAAATGGCGGAATCCTTTCATTATCACTCGACAATTTCCTGTGCAATTTGGCAGTTTTTTTGAAATTTCCCGAGAAATATGTCGTATCTTATTAAATTTTGGGACGGGGGCTGCCGTTTCTTTTTTTAATGAGAATGCTTTAATACAACTTTTAGGTAAAGTGTTGAAAAGTATTCAAATATGATTGCTGATTATGTGTGGATATTTTATAAAATGAAATTAGAAAGGAAGTGGAATATGAGTTATAAATCTCGTTCTAAACCAGTTGAAGCAATTATTCTAGGAATCCTAATCGCCCGAATGTCTTTGGATGAAAAGTACAAACAGCGCTTTCATTATCTCGAAAAGGGTTATGAGGGTGAGATTATGTTTGACTCATTGACAGAAAAACTTCAATGTCAAAACTATATGTTAAATGACTTGTTGCTTGAATCAAACGGCAGTAAATTTCAAATTGATTCATTAATGCTTACACAAGAACCTTTATTTTATTTTGAGGTTAAAAATTATGAAGGTGACTATTATTTTGAAAATAACAGGTTCTATACACTTTCCAAAAAAGAAAAGGAAATTAAGAATCCACTGCAGCAGCTTGAACGAGGTGAGTCCTTACTCCGTCAGATGCTACAGCATTATGGGTATCGAATTCCGATCGAGGCATATGTTGTTTTTGTTAACCCCGAATTCCATTGTTTTCAGGCCCCTCTAAATAAACCAATAATTTATCCTAACCAGCTCAATCGTTTTATGAAAAAGTTGAATATGCGACCATCACGGTTAAATGGGTCTCACAAAAAGCTGGCTGATCACTTAGTCTCTATGCATCAAATTGTTCTTCCGTATGACAAGCTTCCGCCATATACCTATGCACAACTTAAGAAGGGACCCCTTTGCGCTGTTTGCCACTCACTTAAGACGAGTGTTGTTGATAGGAAACTTGTATGCGCGATTTGTGAACACGAGGAACTGCTTGATCACGCTATTTTGCGGGGTGTGGAGGAATTAAAGCTGCTTTTTCCGGATATAAAGATTACCACGGTTTTGGTTCATGACTGGTTCCAGGTAGTGGATTCGATGAAGACGATTAGGAGGGTTTTGGTGCAGAATTATTCTACTGTTGGAAAGAAGGAATATCTTTTTATTTAATTGAAATAAATCTACTCTATATTTCGGGACAGGATGGGGGCTCTCGGCCCTTCACAGTGCCCGAGTGGCAATTTTAATGAGCTCGACGGGCACTCTTGACTCTTCACAGTGCCCGGGCGATGCTTTTTTTCATTCCCACGGGCACTCTCGGCTCTCCACAGTGCCCGAGCAGCCTTTTTTTTGAGCTCGACGGGCACTCTCGGCTCTCCACAGTGCCCGAGCAGCCTTTTTTTTGAGCTCGATGGGCACTCTCGGCTCTCCACAGTGCCCGAGCAGCCTTTTTTATGAGCTCGATGGGCACTCTTGGCCCTTCACAGTGCCCGAGCAGCCTTTTTTTTGAGCTCGACGGGCACTCTTGGCTCTCCACAGTGCCCGGGCAGCCTTTTTTATGAGCTCGATGGGCACTCTTGGCCCTTCACAGTGCCCGAGTGGCAATTTTAATGAGCTCGATGGGCACTCTTGGCCCTTCACAGTGCCCGAGCAGACATTTTTTTGGACTCGACGGGCACTCTCGGCTCTCCACAGTGCCCTAGCAGCCTTTTTTTTGAGCTCGACGGGCACTCTCGGCTCTCCACAGTGCCCGGGCGATGTTTTTTTCATTCCCACAGGCACTCTTAGCCCTTATAGTCCCCGAGCTGCTCTTTTTTTGAGCTCCATGGGCACTCAGGAGGCAAAATTTCACCACGCAAAAAACAGATGCAATCTGCATCTGCTTAAGTGAGATATTGTTTTGTTTTTTCAAGTAAATATGGCACGGAATGAAAAGCGTAAATAGCTTCTTTGACCTTGCCTTCTTGCACAATTAGCAGGCATGGGACACTTTCGATGCCAAAATTCGCAGCAATATCGGGATAAAAATTCAAGTTCATTTTTCCCATATGAACCTTCACAAGTTCTTCAAGCACGACTAGCATCCTTGAAGCCACCTGACAGGTGCCGCATAGAGGAGTATAAAAATATAGCAGGCCGCTTCCTTGATCATCAAGAAAAGCAGCTAAATCATTTCGATTCCATTCGTTCATATGCTCATTAACCCATTTCTAAAAACTCTGTATGAACATCAATATTCGCGCCCATTAAAACAGTCGCCAAGTGGTGCACCGGAGCAGTTGCAACCTCGCGATACATCCGGTCGATATATAAATGTTCAGCTTTGGGGAATTCCCGTTTAAATTGCTTGCGAAGCTTTTCGCCAGCTTTATCCGCATCAACAAGGATATAGACATCCTTGTCTTCAAGAAATTCGATCCATTCATCTAATTTCGTAAAACTGATGGTTCCATTTGTACAAATGATTTCTACTGGTTCCTTTACAATCCGCTTTACCTTATTTTTATCTGACTTTCCTTCAACAATAAGAACTTTGTCAACATACGAATCATTCATATCCATCACCTGTAATAGAAGTTGTTTATGTTAACATATTCTAAAATATTAATTACGTGTGTTCTTCTTCTTAGTATGTTAACTATAGCACTATTGTCATCTTAAAAATAGGAATTTGTCCGATTTTATTATATTCTTCCCATTTAAAGCGGAAGAAAAGGTGGTAATATAAGAGAAAAAGCACCTTCGAAAAGTGCTTCTTCTAATTATGATTAGTCTTCCTTAGTCATTGCTTCATATTGTTCAGCAGTCATCAGCTTGTCAAGCTCGCTTGAGTCAGAAAGTTCAATGACAACCATCCATGCTTTTTCATATGGTGATTCATTAACAAATTCTGGGCTGTCGCTTAAATCTTCATTTACTTCAACGACTTTGCCGCTTACTGGTGCGTAAAGCTCGGAAACGGTCTTAACAGATTCAACACTGCCAAATGGTTCGTCAGCCGAAATCTCATCGCCGACATCAGGAAGCTCAACAAATACGATATCGCCTAATTCATGCTGTGCAAAGTCCGTGATTCCGACGCGCACTCTTTCCCCTTCAACCTTAACCCATTCATGTTCTTCAGAATAACGTAATTCTTTTGGTGTACTCATTAGCAAAAATCCCTCCATTGTTTTTTCTTAAATCTATCATCGAAATAAATCGATTTCCGTAAGTAAATGCTCACAGCCACATTTTTTCGTACTCTTCCTCTTTAAAGCCCACTGTGACGTGTTCTCCGTCGGTTAAAATCGGCCTTTTGATTAACATCCCGTCAGATGCAAGGATATTAAGCAATTCATCCTCAGAAGCAGACTTCATTTTATCTTTTAGCCCTAATTCGCGATATTTTAATCCGCTTGTATTAAAAAATTTCTTTAATTCGAGACCGCTTTTTTGAAGTAATCCTTGCAATTCCGTACGCGACGGAGGATTTTCAACAATATGTACTTCTTCATAGGACAGATGGTGCGCATCCAGCCATTTCTTCGCATTTCGACATGTACCGCATTTCGGATACCAGTAAAATGTTAGAGACATTCGTTTCACCGCCCTCCTGCCTAACCTGCCATTACTTTTTATACGTCACTTGAATATTACCATAACTTTATTCTAACGCAAAAAATAATGCCGCTTCACAAATGAAATTCGACTAATTTCGTAAAAATCCTGCATTTAGACAAAAATTATTTTATAAAGAAAACGAGCACTAATTCCTGATTGGAAACCTATATGCTGAAAATAAGCCCCTCCAAATGAAGGGGCCCAAATTCATTATACGATATAACGTTCAGCTTCAATTATCACATCGGCCGCTTCACGTTTTTTCGCGATCACGTTGCTCGGTGTGTGACGGGTAAATTTGCGAAGTGACGACAACATCATCCGAAGTGTATCTCCCTGTTCAATTGCTATTAATGTTTCTTTAGCATCTGCTTCAATTTTATTGAATGCTTCCTGACAGAAGATTTGCGTATACAGAAGCTTTTGATTGCTTTTTTCTAAGCCGTCTTTAGCAATCGCCTTTTCGGTACGTAACACAACAGATTCCATGGCGTATACATTTGAAGCAATATCCGCGATATTAGCAAGAATTTCTTGCTCTTTTTCAAGCGCTTTGCCAAATTTTTGCGCGGCCAATCCAGCAGCTAATAAGCCGATCTTTTTCGCATTTTTTACAAGATGTTTTTCCTGGGCAAGCGGCTCATCGCCTGGCTCTTCCGGCATTAACATCATAAGTTCCTCTTGAAGCGCCATTGCTTTTTGGAATAATGGCAGCTCGCCTTTGAATGCCTTTTTCAAGAAGGTACCTGGCACCAATAGACGGTTGATTTCGTTTGTTCCTTCAAAAATACGATTGATGCGGGAATCACGGTAGGCTCTTTCAATTGGATACTCCTGCATGAATCCATATCCGCCATGAATTTGCACGCCTTCGTCGACGACATAATCTAACACTTCACTGGCAAAGAATTTATTAACCGAGCACTCGATTGCATATTCAGCAATCGAATCCGCCACCTTTTTAATATCTTTTGCATCTTCTGTTGAAAGCTGGCCTTGGTTATCTTCATATAGTCCAACCGTACGGTACACCGAACTTTCTGCGGCATAAATCTTTGAGCCAATCGTGCCGAATTTTTCCTTTGTTAAATTGAACTGTGAAATCGGTGTCTTAAATTGTTGGCGGCCATTTGCATATTTTACGGTCATTTCAAATGCACTTTTTGACCCGCCGACGGCGCCGACCGCTAATTTATAACGACCAATGTTTAAAATGTTGAAAGCAATCACATGGCCGCGGCCGAATTCACCTAATACATTTTCAACAGGGACAGGAACATCTTCTAAAATAAGCGTACGTGTAGATGAGCTCTTAATTCCCATTTTCTTCTCTTCAGCTCCAGTGGAAACGCCCGGGAACCCTCTTTCCACGATAAAGGCGGTGAAGTGCTCGCCATCTATTTTTGCATAAACAACAAAGATATCGGCAAAGCCGGCATTGGTGATCCACTGCTTTTCACCGTTTAGGATGTAGTGCGTACCTTCGGCGTTTAATTTTGCTGTTGTTCTTGCGCCTAGGGCATCGGAACCTGAGCCTGGCTCGGTTAATGCGTAGGCGGCAAGCTGTTCACCTGAAGCAAGAGCAGGCAAATACTTTTTCTTTTGCGCATCATTCCCGAATAACACGATTGGCAGGGAGCCAATTCCAACGTGAGCTCCGTGGGAAAGTGAGAAACCGCCGGCCCTGGACATTTTTTCCGTAAGCAGGGAAGAAGTAATTTTGTCTAAGGCGAGGCCTTCATATTCTTCTGGTACATCTGCCGCTAAAAGACCGAGTTCACCTGCTTTCTTAAGCAGCTTGACAGTCCGATCGAATTCATGTTTTTCTAAATATTCTAGCTGTGGAAGAACTTCTTTTTCAACGAAGTCTTCAGCTGTCTTGGCAATCATTAAATGCTCTTCCGTAAAATCTTCCGGTGTTAACATATCCTGATACGAAATATCTTCAATTAAAAAGCTGCCGCCTTTAATGAATTTTTTTGTTTCGTTTGTCATGGAAATTTCCTCCTAATCTTTTTAAAGTAACTCAAATACCCCGGCTGCACCCATGCCGCCGCCAATACACATCGTTACAACACCAAATTGTTCGTTTCTACGTTTTAATTCATGGATAAGTGACAGCGTTAACTTTGCTCCCGTACAGCCAAGCGGGTGACCGAGGGCAATCGCGCCGCCATTTACGTTGACGATTTCATCGTTTAGTCCAAGCTCACGAATAACTTGTAATGATTGCGAGGCAAAGGCTTCATTCAATTCGAAAAGGTTAATGTCTGACAGCTCAAGACCTGCCAACTTGACGGCTTTTGGAATCGCTACAACAGGACCGACGCCCATAATTTCCGGCGGAACGCCGCCAACCGCAAACGATCTGAATTTTGCTAATGGCTTAAGACCGAGCGATTCTGCTTTTTCACGGTCCATTACCATCAGTGCGGCAGCTCCGTCACTTGTTTGCGAGGCATTTCCTGCAGTTACTGAACCGATTACCGAAAATGCAGGTCGAAGTTTTGCAAGTGTTTGTAAATTTGTATCTGGACGAACACCTTCGTCCTGCGAAAATTGAATGGTTTTTTCAACGAGTTTATTGTCATCGCCAACCGTACGAATCGTTACATCTATTGGTACGATTTCATCAACAAATTTGCCTTCCGCAATCGCTTTCGCTGCCCGCTGATGGCTTCTTACCGCAAAAGCGTCTTGATCTTCGCGGGAAATTCCATATTTCAGCGCTACTTGTTCAGCGGTATGGCCCATACCCATATAATATTGCGGAGCTGTTTCTGCTAGTTTGATATTTGGACGGACGACATGCCCCATCATCGGGATCAGGCTCATCGATTCTGCGCCGCCTGCGATGGCTGTGTCAGTGTGTCCAAGCATGATTCCCTGTGCCGCATAGGCGATTGCCTGTAATCCTGAAGAACAGAAACGATTAATGGTAATGGCAGGAACCGTATATGGAAGCCCTGCTAATGCTCCAATATTGCGGGCCATGTTATTGCCTTGCTCTGCTTCCGGCATTGCACAGCCAATGATTAAATCATCAATATTTCCTTCATAATTTCCGGCACGCCTTAATGTTTCCTTTACTACCAATGCTCCCAAATCATCAGGACGAACATGGGCAAGCGTACCTTTTTTTGCCTTACCAACCGGGGTCCGAGCTCCGGCAACGATTACCGCTTCTCTCATGCAAGTTCCCTCACTTTCTTTCATATTCGAAAAATACGAATCTATTTTTGTCTGGGGGTCTGACCTCTCGCTCTAACTTTTTATATCACGAAATTTTGTCAGAGGGGTCTGTCCCCGTGCTCTTCATTTTTTGACAGTGGGGTCAAACCCCAAATATAAAAATTAATTTCTTAATGGTTTTCCCTTCACAAGCATATGCTGCATGCGCTGCTGTGATTTCGGCTCCGCAATCAGGCTTAGAAAAGCCTCTCTTTCTAAATCTAATAAATATTGCTCGTCGACCTCCGTTCCAAACGGCACTTTACCGCCGGCGATTACATAAGCAATTTTTTTCGCAATTTTTAAATCATGCTCAGAAATATAGCCGGATAAGCGCATCGCTTCTGCACCAAGCAGCAAGGTCGCATAGCCAGTTTCCCCGACTACCGGAACCTTTCTGCGCACTTTTGGCTTATAGCCTTGTTCATGGAGCGAAAGGACGGCATGCTTCGCATCATGGATCAAATGGTCGCTATTAACGCTGATGCCATCTGAAGAATCTAAGAAATTACTTTCCCGCGCTTCTTCGGCAGATGTGGAAACTTTCGCCATCGCAATCGTTTCAAACACTTTATTGGCCACATTTTGCAAGTAAAATGGAACGCCGTTTGGCAGGTTTTCTAAGTGCTTCATATAAAGTTCTTTGTTTCCGCCGCCGCCAGGGAGCAGGCCAACACCGACTTCGACAAGGCCCATATACGTTTCGGCTGACGCTTGGATGTGTGCTGTTGGCAGACAAACCTCTGCTCCGCCGCCAAGTGTCATCCCAAATGGGGCAGCGACAACCGGCTTCGAGCTGTATTTTACCTTCAACAAGGCACTATGAAGATGGCGGACAATCATATCCAATTCATAAATATTGTCATCCTGCACTTCCATTAACATCATCGCCAGGTTCGCACCGACGCAGAAGTTCTTTCCTTGGTTGCCAATGACAAGACCTTTATAGTTTTTCTCGACTTCATCCACAGCAAAATTTATCATTTGGACGATATCGAGACCAATTGCATTGTTTGGTGAATGGAATTCTAACAGCGCAACACCGTCGCCAAGATCAATTAAGCTCGCACCGCTGTTCTTTTTAATAACACCTTTTTGTTTCTTGATTTTTTTAAGGTCGATTGCCTTTGGATTGGATTCTACCAGTCGATATTGACCGTTATGATAGAAGAACAGCTCGCCATTTTCTTCTAAATAGAAAGATGAATTTCCTTTTTCCAGCATTTCCGTTACCCATCCTGGAACTTTCACACCGGCTTCTGCCAGTTTTTTGACGGATTTTTCAACACCAATGGCATCCCATGCTTCGAATGGACCCATATCCCAGCCGAAGCCCCATTTCATTGCACGGTCAATGTCGACGATTGTCTCAGCAATTTCACCTAGAAGCTGTGCAGAGTATACGAGTGAAGCCGATAAAGTATTCCATAAAAATAGTCCGGCACGGTCACCAGAGTATACAAGCGCTTTCAATTTGTTCGCTGCGCCTTTTTCCTGTTTGCTTAGCTCAACAGAAGGCGTAGACAGCTTTTTGCGTGGGCCGTATTCTAATGTGAATGGATCGAGTTCAAGAATCTCTTTGCCTTTTTTCAAAAAGAAGCCTTGTCCGGATTTGCTTCCAAGCCATCCATTATCAAGCATTTTCTTCATAAATTCCGGTACTGTGAAAACTTCTTTTTCTTTGCCTTCGACTTTTTCATAAACATTATTGGCAACGTGATAGAAGGTATCCAAACCGACAACATCAAGGGTGCGGAAGGTGGCACTTTTCGCCCGGCCAATTAACGGACCAGTGATTGAATCTACCTCGCCAACGCTGTAACCGCCCTTTAGCATTTCTTGAACGGTAACAAGGAGGCCATAGGTGCCAATTCGGTTGGCAATAAAATTTGGTGTATCCTTTGCCTCAACAACGCCTTTTCCTAACACATCCTCACCAAAGGTTTTCATAAACGAAAGGACTTCTGGAGCCGTATATTGAGTCGGAATCACTTCCAGTAATTTCAGATAGCGCGGCGGGTTAAAGAAGTGGGTTCCAAGAAAATGCTTTTTAAAATCGTCAGTCCGTTCTTCGACCATCGCTTCCACTGAGATTCCAGAGGTGTTGGAGCTGATAATGCTGCCAGGCTTACGATATTGGTCGACTTTTTCAAAAACTTGTTTTTTGACGTTGAGGTTTTCAACGACCACTTCGATCACCCAATCAACATCTTTCAGCTTGACTAAATCGTCTTCAAGGTTTCCTGGTTCAATAAGCGCAATGTTCTTCTTAACGGCCAGCGGTGCCGGCTTTTGCATTAATAATTTTTCAATGTTTGCAGCACTGATACGATTGCGCACCTGTTTATCTGCTAATGTAAGTCCCTTTGCTTCCTCTTCTTTCGTTAATTCGCGCGGCACGATATCCAATAATAATGTATGAATGCCGATATTTGCTAGATGGGCGGCTATTCCTGCGCCCATTACTCCGGACCCTAGTACAGCTGCTTTTTTAATCAATTGGTTCAACATTGTCTCCCCCTTCAACGCTTTGAATGAATGCTCATTCATTTTTTTGTCAAAAAAAATTCACAAATGAATGAGTTCTGCTACTATTTACTATAAAAGATTTTGAAAATTCCTGCAACAGATAAATGCGGAAAATTGAAATTTTTTCGAACTTTTATTTTTCGTAAAATAAATGTCTTTGTTGGGCAAGCTATTTCCTGAGGTGATAACTATGGCGCGAGTGAAAAAGGATCCTTCCAAAGCAGGTGTAAGTGCCGCTAGTGTGAAGGGCAATGGCGGCCCGGGATACGAAGCCGCTGGGAAAGACAAACAAAACAGCCAGAATAACCAATACAAGCGATAGTTGAAACAGGCTGAGTGCTTCAGCCTGTTTTTTATGGTTGTATAAAAATTCCTATTTGAGAAAACATAAAGTCGTAAATAGTTCACTTAATCAGGAGGGATATTATGCAGCAGCAAAATATGAATATGCCAAACATGAACATGCAAAATCAGCAAATGACGATGCAGCAGCCGCCAGGAGTCGTTTCAACAAAGGATTCGCTTTATTTAACCGATATGATGTCGTGGAATTTACTCTCAGCCAAGAAAGCGCACTTTTTTGCGGCTCAGTGCCAGGATCCTGAGCTGAAGTCAGAGGCAGAAAAGTGCGGCCAGATGCACCAGCGTCATTACCAGCAGCTGCTTCAACACTTGGGACAGCACGCCAATCAACAACAGCCTTTGAATAATATGCAATAATTAGGGAGGTAGTTATTTTATGAACCAAAATCAACAAAAGATTCAAAACCCAGAAACACAAGTCCCGAAGACACCGCAAATGAATGAGCGAGATTTCATTAATGATTTACTGACAACAGAAAAATATATGACCACCTCCTATAGCATGGCAATGCATGAAGCTAGCCATCAAGGATTGTACCAGGACATTATGCAGATTTTCACGGAAACACAGCAATGCCAGCGTGATCTGTTTGATTTGATGTTTAGAAAAGGCTGGTATGCAATTGAGCAAGCCGATCAACAAAAGCTGCAGCAATCGTACCAGCAGTTCCAAGGGTATACAAATCAGTTTCCGAGTGGCGGGACAGTGCAATAAGAAAAGCGGAAGCGCCCTGGTCAGCGGCGTATGGCCTGGAGCGCTCCAACCGAGATAAAGGAAACACGGTGAGCTTCGCTGCCCGATGTTGACTTATCGTAGGGCGGAGAGCGAAGGACATTAGCCGCTAGGGACGCTTGCGCTGGACAATTCTCAAAGTCAAAATGTTTATACATTTTATCTTTTTAAAAAAACCAGAGGGAATTTTGAATCCTCCGGTTTTTTATTTCTGCGCTGATTTCCGATGCTGCTCATTCAGCTGTTTAATTTCATGAATCATGTGCTTCATTTCTTCCCTTGCTTCAGGGTATAGTGCACTCCAATGGTTAATTAAAGCCGGCATTGACTTAGCGATGTGAGAGTACAATGCCCAGGCCTTCACCTTCTCATTCGTCTCGTCGGAAGCTTCCCCAACCAAAAGTTCACTATATTTCTCAAGCAAAGCTTCGAACTGATCCGCAAACATTTTCTCCATCTTGGCACCTTCCATCCTTGGCTAAATGGGTACATGGACAGGTTTTGCAGCGCTTGCCTGCTGGAAGCTGATAAGTAAAGCAACAAGTTTTTCTTATTCTTATCTGCTGATTCCATTCCTCCATATACGTCTTTTCACTAAAGTATCTTTGTAATGGATTCTCGTTGTATCGACCAAATAATTGTCCCTCTGCTTCAAAAATTAAATAATCGAAGTCATTCGCAACGTTATCATTCTCGATATCTTTTAATTCGGTTTCATATAGCCAGAATAAGTAGACAGCAATATTTTCCCACAAAATCAGCCTTGAAATTCCGATTGTTTTTTCCAGCATTGTGATTATCGGATAAATATTGTTGGCAAAAAGGGCCTTGATAACACTTTTCCGCCAGTCAGAACGATCCTTCCCATCCCAATCCAAAAGAGTTAAATCCGTTAGTGAAATGGAAGGAAGCCAATCCTTTTCTGGTTCGACTGGTTCCATTTTTACATTATCTACTGATACATTCATTTTTTTATTCCAGACAGTCATCGCATAAAGGGAGATGACCGCTAAAAAAGCATATCTTTTCATAAAAATGGATGCAGCTATTTTTTCCGAAGGAGCACCGATTGTCTTGGCCAAGTTTTCCATAAAGTCCTTAAGGTAAGACTCTTCCAGCAAATCCGCAGCACTAAATGACTGATCCAAGCTTTCATTAAACCTGTATTTTTTCAATTGAAGAAATATGTCAGCCATTGGACGCGACCGCCTTGTTTAAAATACATCTTCCTTTTCCATAGGGAATGCATAGCGGTGTCCCAAATAATGGATCCATTGTGACCTCACAGTCCATGCCAAACACATTTTTGACAAGACTGCAATTGATGACTTCCTCAGGCAGCCCTTGGGTATACACTTGCTGGTCCTTTATCGCCACTACATTATGGGCATAGCGGCAGGCAAGATTAAGATCGTGGAGCACCATGACAACTGTCCGCTTTTTCATTTCATTTAATTCAAACAGCAGGTCAAGAATTTCGATTTGATGGGTCATATCCAGGTAAGTTGTTGGTTCATCTAATAGGATTATATCCGTATCCTGGGCCAGGGTCATGGCAATCCAAGCACGCTGTCTTTGCCCGCCAGAAAGGGAATCAACGGTTCTATCCTTTAACTCTTCCAGCCTGGTGGCATTCAGTGCATCATTGACCTTTTTCTCATCTTCCTCAGACCATTGCTTTAACCACGATTGATGCGGATAGCGTCCTTGCTTGACGAGCTGAAGGACAGTTAATCCTTCGGGCGCGGTTGGTGATTGGGGCAAAATTGCCATTTTTTTCGCAATTTCCTTTGTCGAAAGCTTGGCGATTGCTTTCCCTTCAAGAAGCACGCCCCCTGACTTTGGCTTCAGAAGACGGGCGATTGAACGAAGAAGCGTTGATTTTCCACAGCCATTTCCGCCAATAAAAACGGTAATCTCACCCTTAGGGATTATCAAATCCAACTCATTTATTATGAGCGTCTCTCCATAGGAAAGGGATAATTTTTTGGTTTCAATCGCATTTATCATCTTTTAGCAGCTCCTTTTTAAGCGTTTCTTGTTTTAAAAAGTAAGTAAATAAAGTACGGCGCACCAATTCCAGCCGTAAAAACTCCAGCAGGTACTTCTAATGGTGAAAACAGCGTCCGGCCGATTAAATCCGCAATCATGACAAGAATTCCGCCAATTAGGGCCGATGTCGGCAGCAGTGCACCAAACGAGGAGCCCACTAACCTTCTTGCCATATGCGGGGCCATTAAGCCGACAAAACCAATTCCCCCGGCAAAAGCGACCGAGCTTCCAATCAAGGCGGTGCTGATCATTAATAGTAGAAATCGTTGTTTTTGCACTTTGCCGCCTAAACCGGTGGCAATCTCATCGCCAAGCTCTTGAATATTAATTGTCCTCGCTGCCACCATGGCAATAATGAGAAAAATAACGGTCCATGGAACGAGCGTTACGACGTTTTTCCAATTGGAACCATAAACCGTCCCGGTAATCCAAATATTCGCCTGACTTGCCTGATAAATCGGCCCCATAATCATCATTAACGTCGTTAAGGCCTGCATTAAAGTTGATATACCGATTCCGATTAACACGAGTCGAATCGGGGAAACACCATTTTTCCAGGCAAGGACGTAAACTAAGAAAGCCACTACCCCTGCGCCCAAAAAGGCGGCTAGCGGCAACCAGGAGATACTAATCGTTAAGGCATTATTTTTATCGCTAAAGATAGCTAGAAAAGCGACCACTGCAACTGCAGCTCCCCCTGTAATCCCAAGGACATCCGGTGAGGCAAGCGGATTGCGAATCATCCCTTGTAATATCCCGCCGGCAACGGCTAATGAAATACCAACCAGTAACGCGACAATAATTCTTGGCAGCCGGAACGATTTGATGATCAGTCCTTCCATTTCCGGACCGCCCCCGAACAACACTTTTACCACGGTAAGCGGGTTAATTTTCATCTCTCCTGTACCTGTGCTAATGACAAAAACAAGAAAAGTGATTAATAAAAGGAATGTAAAGATAAAGGCAGCTTTTCGATCAATTAAAAAGGAGATTTTCCCCTTAAAAGGACGGAAATTTTTATAGTTATTCATCGGCCATTGAACCCCCTTCTCGCAATGAAAATAAAGAATGGAGTGCCAATGATCGCTGTCATGACCCCGACCGGTACCTCGGAGGGCATCAAAATATATCTAGCACCGATATCGGCTGCAAGCAGTAGAATCGCCCCAAGAATAGCGGATAACGGAATAACCCAGCGATGGTCAATCCCAATGATTGCTCTTGTAATATGAGGAACGACGATGCCAACAAAG
Organism: Neobacillus sp. NPDC093127; assembly: GCF_044754175.1. NCBI lineage: Bacteria > Bacillati > Bacillota > Bacilli > Caryophanales > Bacillaceae > Neobacillus > Neobacillus sp. NPDC093127. The sequence continues at coordinate 250,312 of NZ_JBIVOP010000002.1, read as the reverse complement.
CCAATCGGACCAGCGACTGCAACAGCACCGCCTGCCAATAGAATAACAAGTACGCCGACGGTCATTTTTAGCAAACCAGTGTTTAAACCAAGTCCTTTGGCGACATCTTCCCCCATGGACAGGATATTCATTTTTCCAGCGATAAGAACGGCACCGATCCAGCCTATACCTATGTAAGGTAAAACGTTTTGCAGTGTCTCCAATTTTCGCCCCTGGACAGACCCGGCGAGCCAAAACAAAACCTGCTCCAGAGACGCTTCATCTATAACCAATAATCCCTGTGTAAAGGAAGAAAACATTGCTGCAATCGCTGCACCAGCTAATGTCAGTTTCATCGGTGTTAACCCTTCTCTTCCAAAGGAGCCGATGGCATAAACGCTGATTGCGGCAACTGCTGCACCGATGAAGGCCAGGCCATTGAAGGCTTGCAAATCATTCACTGAAAATAAGGTAACTGCTACAACCACGGCAAAACCTGCTCCGGCATTAATTCCAAAAATCCCCGGCGATGCCAGCGGGTTTTTTGTTAAGGTTTGCATGAGCGCACCGGCAATTGCCAGGCTTGCCCCAACAGCAGAAGCAATTAATGCACGCGGAAGTCTCACGGTTTTAATAATGATATGTTCATTTGAACCATTATAATTTGTAAAAGTATCGATTGCGGTTCGCCAGCTTGTTTCGGTATAGCCATAAATGACACTGCCACACATTAACAGAAGCATCAGTAATACGGCGGTCACGAGTCCAGCCCATTTTAATTGCGTAGTTTTTAACAGCATCATATTAAAACCTTTCTAGCTTCGTTTGTAGTTATTGTAATAGGTTTAGTCTATCGCTAATTGATAATGATTGTCAATGACTATGAAAATCATTTTCAATTAAACCGTTGACATCTTCCTTTCTTTCATTTTATGATAAGGGTGTTATTGAAAATGATTATCATTTACAACTATAAGGAGGATACATACTTTTATGAAGGCTATTAAAACAATCCTATCCCTTTTCTCGGTTATGGCGATTTTATTATTGGCTGCATGCGGCGGAGCTGAGGAGAAGACAACGGAAAAGAACACTGAACCTAAGTCAACGGAAGATAAGACATACACGGTTGACCATGCAATGGGCTCCACTCCAATTAAAGGAACACCGAAAAGGGTTGTTATTTTAACAAACGAAGGAACGGAAGCGTTGTTATCGTTGGGTGTGACCCCTGTTGGTGCCGTTAAATCGTTTACCGGAGATCCATGGTATGACCATATTGCTGATAAAATGAAAGACGTAAAAGTAGTGGGCGTTGAAAGTGAAGTAAATGTGGAAGCAATCGCTGCACTGAAGCCGGACTTGATTATTGGCAATAAAATGCGTCAGGAAAAAATTTACGAGCAATTAAGTGCGATTGCCCCGACCGTGTTTGCGGAAACGCTTCGCGGCGACTGGAAGGAAAACTTCAAATTGTATGCTAAAGCATTAAATAAAATCGATAAAGGAAATGAAGTCCTGCAAAATTACGATTCCCGCATTGCGGACATTAAAGAAAAGCTTGGCGACAAAAAGAACATGAAGGTTTCAATGGTCCGCTTCATGGCTGGAGAGGTTCGTATTTATCATAAAGATACGTTCTCAGGCGTCATACTAAATGACCTTGGCTTCGCCCGCCCAGAAAGTCAAAATGTCGACGATTTTGCCGAAAGAAATGTCACAAAAGAACGTATTCCGGCAATGGATGGAGATATCCTCTTCTACTTTACCTACGAAACGGGGGATGGCAAAGGCTCGAAATTGGAAAAGGAATGGATTGCCGACCCTCTATTTAAGAACCTTGAGGTAGCGAAAAAAGGTGAAGTCCACAAGGTGAACGATACGATTTGGAACACAGCTGGAGGCGTGCTGGCAGCCAACTTAATGCTAGATGATATTGAAAAGATCTTTTTGAAAAAATAAGATTGAAGTTGAGGACCGTCTCGTTGGACGGTCCTTGTTTTTTGTTTATTCCCGGCCGGGAGTCTCTACTCTTTTCATGCCTGGATCCTGCCCTACGGCGATTCCGCCAAACTTGATGATAACGCCGCCAAACTCATACATATTCTCCAAAGGCACAAAAAAAGAGCGAACCCCTGCCGCTCTTTCTTCGAAATTATGCTGTTGTCGAAAACATGTATTTTTTATAATGGTAGCGGATTGAAAAGATCAAACCTAGGCCCATCATATTCCCCATTAACGCGCTCCCCCCGTAACTGATAAATGGAAGCGGAATACCGGTGATTGGCAGCACGCCAATCGTCATGCCGATATTTTGGAAAACGTGGAAGGTTATCATGCTGATGACTCCGACACATATATAGGTGTAGAAATTATTCTTTGTTTCCATTCCGACCTTGGTAATATGGTAAATCAGCAAGAAAAACAAACTGATTAACACACTGGCTCCAATGAAGCCGTACTCCTCGCCCACAACACTAAAAATAAAATCCGTTTGGCTTTCTGGCAAATAGACTTCACGGTTGCCTAGGCCTTTGCCGCTCGTCTGTCCTGAACCGATTGCAAGCATCGATTTTGTCAGCTGATAGCCTGTCGAGCTTTGGTAATTATAAGGATCAAGCCATGAATAAATCCGGCCAAATTGGTATTCCTGCACGCCAAGATATTTTTCTAGAACAGCCGGATTCCATAACACAAAGTAAAAAATCGTTCCAACAACTACAATACCTACTGAGAATATCGGTACCAGCAACTTCCAGGTGATTCCCGAGATAAAAACCATCCCTACTAAAATAGCCAGAAAGACAAGCCCTGTTCCCAAGTCCTCCTTGATTATCAACACTAACGGTACCATTGTTACGATACCCATCTTGATTAACAGCCATAAATCAGATTGAATCGTCTTTAGCGTGTTTTTTAGATGATGCTTGTCAATAACCCATGCAAGGCCAAGGATGATGAATACCTTGACAAACTCTGAGGGCTGTATCGTACCAATTCCAGGAAGCTTAAACCAGTTTTTAGAGCCATTGAGTCTTGGGGCAATCGACTCCGGTGCAAGGATTAACAGAATAAGGAGCAAAAGTCCAAACCCATATAAATACCAGGTTAGCTTCCGCAGCTGGTCAGAATCAAAGGTCATTACAACCCCAATGATGATGCAACCGACAACATACCAGCCAATTTGAAAAATTAAAAAGTTTCGATCGTATTGCCCGCTTGATTGGGCACTATAAATCGCGGCACAGCTCGCCAAAAACAAAAGTAATAATATAAGAACAAGACTGTAATCCAGTTTAGAAGTTGTGTTTTTATTTGAAGTCAATTTTAAGTCTCCACCTTAAAAGCATGCATGAGTTTCGACTCCCATCCCATGCATGGAAATAAATTTGATAGTAAAACTTGTACATTCCTTCATTATATTTTTAAAAACAGCAAATCACAACTTCTAAACAGCGAATGGTTTTATTTACATACCAATGTCCTACATATTAAAATAAATTCTCCTCACCTCTTCAGCCATCCACTCCAGATTATTTGGCACTTGGGGAATTCCATATCCGATATAAAGCGGGGTTGTAACAAAACGGGAGACAACCTTCGCATAAATTTTATCATCAATATGATGGAAAAAGACATTATAGCTCGTTGCCTTGAATGGAAAATGATTCAAAATATAGTGAACAGCTATTTGCAAGTACTCCGAAAAGCTTTCCTGATAGCTGGAATCCTCCATCTCAATATTAAACTCATAAAATCCAACCCGCGGCTTTGTCGACAGCGTAAACCTGGGACCCCCATCTACTGCAGCAATCACAATTCCTTCAAACATTTCATGAGTTACCTTTTCTTTATAGTCAATATCATGCAAGCCAACAATCTGCATATGTGGATGGGCAAGCGTACCTCCAGACAATGGCCCATGATTTTTGAAAAAAATAACCGAGCGATATCTGCCGGTTTCCTCCATTTCCAGCCAATGCTTGATACCGAACTTGATCAACCTATGTAAATGCGCTTTTGTGTAGGTCGATAATTCAGCATGGCAATCATCCGTTTCAATTAACACGGTTTGAAAAGCATTTTCCAAAACAGGATATTTATTTTTCAAAAGAATAATCGGGCCATCGACAGCGATGAGATCGGTCAACTGGTCTCGTGCGCAAAAAGGGCATGCCTGCTGCTTGTTTCGAATATTTTCCGGTTTTTTAACACCGATTGACGTATTAAAATGCAGATGAGAATTTGCCAAAATGCGTTTCTCCTCTCGACAGGTTATATTTCTATTTTATGGGAGAAGGCGTTTCATTTGCACTAATTTTGTTTTATTAATTTCATCGGTAAATCTATGCCTCATTAAATCGATTCTTTTTGCATATCTATGAAATGTACAGGCTTATCATTATTTTAGAATGAGGGGTTTTTTATGTTAACAAAACTGGAAGCACTTATTCTCGGAATTATCCAAGGGTTAACGGAATTTTTGCCGATTAGCAGTACGGGGCATCTTTATTTAGGCAGGAATTTATTTGGTTTACAGGAAGCGGGGCTTTTGCTCGATACGATGCTGCATATTGGGACATTACTGGCTGTCTTTGTTTTTTATAAGGCTGAGTTTATAAAAATGATCAAAAATCCGTTTAGTAAATTAACGTTTTTGTTGGTTGTCGGGACGATTCCCGCCGTAATCTTCGGGCTCGCTTTTAAGGATTATATTGATGAAATTTCAAAGACAGGGGCTACGATTGGCTGGGAGTTTTTGCTGACTGGGTTATTCTTGTGGCTCGCTGATTCCGCGAAAAACGGCCATAAAAAAATGGACAATATCAGCTACAAGGATGCGTTTATCATCGGCACCTTTCAGGCCGTTGCAATTATGCCAGCCATTTCTCGTTCCGGAATGACGATTGTTGCGGCACTTTGGCGTAAATTAGACCGTGAAACGGCTGCCTACTTTTCCTTCCTATTGTCAACACCGGCAATTGCCGGGGCGATTGTTTTGCAAACGAAAGATTTACTGGGCGGCGCTGGGGAAGAAATTTCTTTATCCGCCTTGCTCGTTGGAATCGTCTCTTCTGCCATCTTCGGGTATATCGCGGTTAAGTGGATGATTGGCTATTTGAGAAAACATTCTTTGAAGCCATTTGCGTACTATGTTTGGGCGTTAGGTTTACTCGTCTTGGTCTTCCAATTTACCGGAAAATTCTAGCATGAAGAGATTCGGGGGGAAAAATGGATTCGCGAGTAACGCCGCTAAATTCGCGAGTAATTGAAATGTTAGTAACAATTTGGGTACTAAAAAGCGACTCGAGTCATCGAGTCGCTCATTTTTATAGTGTAACCGTCTGTTTTGCCATAACTCTTGCGGCTTCTGCTGCTTGTTCTTTTGCTTTGGCCATAATTTCTGGTGCCTTTTTTGGAAAATGGTCCATTCCCTCGGCAACAACCGTTTCCATTAGGTCGAAGCCAAGGAATTTCAACGCTTTCATTAAATAGCGGTCGCCCATTTCAAATTCAACCATTGGGCCGCTGGAATAAATGCCGCCGCGCGTTTGAATGTGAAGCGCCTTCCTGCCGGTTAGCAGTCCTTTAGGGCCATCGGCAGTGTTCGTAAACGTTTTTTCAGCAATAAATAAGCAATCCATAAACGATTTTAAGATAGCCGGGGCACCGAGATTCCAAATCGGTGTTACAAACACATAATAATCCGCAGCAATAAACCTATCAGCGAGCGCATGCATTTTTTCCAGCTTCGTCCGCTCTGCTTCGGAAAGCTGTTCTTTTGTGTAGCCCATAAAGGATAATTTCGCACGCCCATATAATAGGTCCATATCGATTTCCGGAATATCCATATCATATAAGTGCATATGCTCAATTTCAACATCGGGCTGGACATTTTTGAACTCTTCTAAAAATACTTCACCAATCTGCATTCCTTTTGAAAGTTTACTATCTGGTTTTGGATTGGCCGTAATATAAATAAGCTTTGACATGTACATCCCTTCCCTTTTACCACAAATTTTTTTCTTCTATTACTATACTACAACAAACTCACTTGCTCACCATTGAACAATCCGTGAATTTTATGAAGAAATTGTGAATTTCTTGCTTTCTGGGCTTTAATTTTTGAAAAAAAATATCCCGTTATTGTGGTTGCATTCTTAAGATATTTTGAACAGTTCATGACAATCTTAAACAAAACTAAACGAAACACAACAAAACTTAACAAAAGTCACATCCGTTATGATATGATTTTTTTAAAATTAGGAAAAAAGGAGGTTCATTTTAATATGGAAGAAAAGGCTTATACACCCGATGAAGTGGCCCAGATCTTTCAAATCTCAAAACATACGGTTTATGAGCTGATAAAAAGAGGTGAACTGCAGGCCTTCAAAATAGGCAATAAAATGCGGATTGAGCATGCAGAACTTGAAAGATATAAGGAAAAAGCAAAAGCACCTGTTAAGAAAACGTTGGTTGAACCCGCTCCAATTCTCAAAAGCCAACTGATTCGACTTTCCGGCAGCCATGATTTTCTTGTCGAACATTTCACTAAACAAGCCACAAGCGCGCTAAACATACAGATTCAGCCTTCATACATTGGCAGTCTGGAAGGTTTAATGATGCTTTACCGAGGGCAGTGCGATATTGCCGCCATTCATCTACTAGATCCATCATCACAGGAATACAATCTGCCTTTTATCCATCAGCTGTTTGTTTACGAATCAATTTTGAAGCTGAGATTGGCCGCAAGAGAACAAGGCTTTATTGTTGCGGACGGTAATCCGAAAAAGATTCAAGACTTTCATGACCTTACTAGAAAAGATATTCATTTTATTAACCGCCAAAAAGGGGCAGGGACAAGGTTTTTACTAGACTCCAAGCTTTCAAGCTATGGAATTGATCCTCGGCAAATTAACGGCTACGGTACCGAAGAATGGAACCATTTGTCTGCGGCATCCTACATAAGCCGGGGCATGGCTGATGTTACCTTTGGAATTCAGTCTGCCGCCAGCCACTTAGGACTTGATTTCATTCCAGTGGCGATCGAAAATTTTGATCTTGTATTCCGCTTTACCGCTGAAAACCAGCAATGCTTGACCGAGTTGATCGATTACTTGCAGTCGGACAACTTTAGAAATAGCTTAACCGATTTAGAAGGCTATTCGATTCAAGAATTAGGAAAAATCACTTATCAAACTAGTAAAACGGAGGAAACAACATGTTAAGAAAACGCTATTTTGCCGTCCTATTTGCTTTAATGCTTCTAGTTTTATCTGCTTGCGGAAACACGGACACAAAAGATACAACAGCCGCAAAAGAGAAAAAAACAACACCGAAACCAGCACCAACGGAAATGATTCTCGCCACGACAACAAGTACACAGGACAGCGGTTTATTGGATGTATTAGTCCCAATGTTTGAAAAAGATAACAATGTTAAAGTTAAAACGATTGCAGTCGGAACAGGGCAAGCGTTAGAAATGGGGACTAAGGGTGAAGCAGATGTCCTGCTTGTTCATGCCCCAGCAGCTGAAAAGGCCGTTGTCGATGCAGGTGATGCAATGAACTACAAGCGTGTTATGTATAACGACTTCATATTGGTTGGACCGAAGGATAATCCTGCTGGTGTCAGCGGTGATGATATTAAAGCAGCGTTCAAAAAATTGGCAGATAGCAAAGCTACCTTTGTTTCCCGCGGCGATGACTCCGGTACACATAAAAAGGAACTTGGAATCTGGACGGCTGAAAACATTAAACCAGCTGGTGATTGGTATGTATCAACAGGACAAGGCATGGGTCAAACATTACAAGTCGCTGCTGAGAAAAAAGGTTACGTGTTAACAGACCGCGCTACATGGCTTGCACAAGAAAAGAATTTGGATACGTTGAAGATTGTGGTTGAAGGCGGAAATGATTTAATGAATATCTATCACGTTATGCAAGTAAATCCTGAAAAACATGATAAAGTGAATAGTAAAGACGCTGAAAAATTTGTAAACTTTATGATAGACAGCAAAACGCAAGACGTGATTGAAGAATTTGGTAAGAAGGAATACGGCCAATCTTTATTCTTTAAATACACTGAATAGTTTTTAACTCGGAACGGGGGGCCCCAGGGACCTCCTTCTTATCCTACTTCTAAAGGAAATCCTGGAGGCATTACGTTTATGGAATTACTAATAGATGGAATAAAAAAGGCGATAGAAATGATCCTTTCCGGGGACAGGGAAGTTTTTGCGATTACCTGGCTGACACTAAAGGTCTGTCTTATTTCCATTCTGATTAGTACGCTCATTGGTTTGCCGTTTGGAATCTTCCTTGGTTTAACTAGATTCAAAGGCCGCAGGTTTCTATTATTATTTATTAATATCGGGATGGGGCTGCCTCCTGTTGTTGCCGGGTTGTGGATTACGATGCTGTTATGGCGCTCCGGCCCATTAGGAGATCTAACCCTCCTCTATTCACCGACAGCGATTGTCATGGCGCAGATTTTAGTGAGTTTACCGATTGTTACAAGCCTTACATGTACGGCATTCCAGCAAATCAGCGAGAAGATGCTCCTGCAAATTAAAGCACTTGGAGCAACAAGAATGCAGACATTAATCATCCTAATCAAGCAACTGAAAATCGCGATTTTGGCGGCCATCATGGCCGGCTTTGGCCGCGTCATCGCCGAGGTTGGTGCCGCGATGATGGTCGGCGGGAATATTCGTGGTGATACAAGAATCTTAACGACGACGATTGTGATGGAAGTTTCCAAAGGTAATTTTGATATTGCCTTAGCCCTGTCGTTTATTTTATTATCCGTTGCCCTGTTGATTACGGCCGCGTTAACATTTTTACAGCAAAGGAAGCGAATATCATGAACCCGTTGGTTGAGCTGAACAATATTACCTTTAAAGCCCAGAATAAAACGATTCTTGATATTCCTGAATTTCAGATTTGTGCTGGTGAATTTCTTGGGATTATGGGACCTAATGGTGCCGGAAAAAGCACGCTGCTTAAGGTGTTAGCTTTTCTTGAGAAGCAATCGAGTGGCGAAATCCTCTACCGGGGTAAGGGTATCCCAAAGGGAAATGTGCCGCTTGAGCTAAGAAGAAAGTTCTCGATTGCCCTGCAGCAATCATTGCTTCTTGATGGAACTGTTTTTCATAATATCGCTATTGGGTTGACTTTAAGAAAACTACCCAAAGGAGTCATTAAGGATAAAGTGGCCCATTGGCTGGAGCTGTTTGGCATCAGTCATTTGGCGAAGAAAAACGCCCTTTATTTATCCGGCGGCGAGGCACAACGGGTTAACTTAGCGCGGGCGATGATTGTCGAGCCGGAAATTCTTTTTCTCGATGAACCATTTTCAGCTTTAGACTTTCCGACGAAGATTAAGTTAATGGAAGATTTCAAGGGCATTATCGAAACAGCGCAAACAACGGCTGTGTTTGTCAGCCATGATTTAATGGAGATTAATTACCTCACAAACCGGCTGGCGATTATTGTAAGTGGAGAAGTAAAGCAATCCGGACCCACCCCTCGGGTCCTTGAACATCCTAATTCTTCCACTTCCTCCTTCCTAAACGAGTGGAAGAGATTCTATCCCCTTGCACGTTGAAGCAGTTCCTTCGGGAGCTGCCCTTTTTTATTTGATTAAAAATTTCTTGAAGCTTAAAATAAATGTAGCTAGGTTCTAAGGGGGAATTTTTCAATGAAATATGCAGTTATTACCGGGGCATCTAAAGGGTTAGGTGAGGCGATTGCCCAACGGCTTATCCACGAACAAATCGCAATTGTATCTGTATCCCGAACTGAAAATAAAGAAATCAAAAAGCTGGCTTTAGAAAAGGACCTTTATTATAAGCATTATTCCTGCAACCTCTCGTTAGAAAATGAAGTACAGGAAGTTTTTATGGAAATTGCTCATAGTCTTTTTCAAAAGGAACCACATGAAATTCTTTTATTTAATAATGCCGGTGTGGTTGAGCCGATCGAAACGGTTGGAAATTTAGATCAAACACCAATAATTAGCAACATCCAGGTAAATTTAATAGCGCCAATTCTTATCAGCAATTTATTTTTTAATAAAGCACAATCAACGAATACAAAGATTCAGGTTATTAATGTAACCTCAGGTGCAGCCGTCCGCCCGATTGAAGGCTGGAGTGTGTATTGCAGCTCAAAGGCAGGCATAAATATGTTCACTCAAACGGCTGCCTTAGAGCAAGTGGAATTGAAAACCAACAATACGATAATCGCCTTCAGTCCCGGTATCATGGATACGAATATGCAGGAAACGATTAGATCCTCTTCCAAGACAGCCTTTAGGGATTTAGAAAAATTTATCGAATATAAGGAAAAAAATATGCTGCTTGCTGCAGATGTGGTTGCTGACGCTTTAGTGGATTTGGTTCTTAGCGGCAATATTGAAAATGGGAAAGTGTACAATATTAAAGATTTACTAAGTGAGTGAGAAAAAGGGGCTCCTTTTTAGATAATGCTGTAAATATTTACCAGAAAATAGGTTTGAACGCCAGGATTTTGGGGGAAATTAGGGCGCGCAGACACATTGAATAGCTCAGAGTGCCCCAATCTGCGAAAAAATCGTGGCGGGTGGGCACTGTGAACCACTCAGAGTGCCCGTTTCGTGAAAAATTTAGGGTGTGCGGGCACTGTGAACCACTCAGAGTGCCCGTTTCGTGAAAAATTTAGGGTGCGCGGGCACTGTGAACCACTCAGAGTGCCCGTTTCGTGAAAAATTTAGGGTGCGGGGGCACTGTGAACCACTCAGAGTGCCCGTTTCGTGAAAGAATTAGGGTGCACGGGCACTGTGAACCACTCAGAGTGCCCGTTTCGTGAAAAAATTAGGGTGCGGGGGCACTGTGAACCACTCAGAGTGCCCGTTTCGTGAAAGAATTAGGGTGCGCGGGCACTGTGTTGGACGCAGAGTACCAGAGATAAACGCTTCGGGTACTCAAAAATTTATTTGTTACCGTTCAAGGTTAAAAAAGCGGCTCCTCGATCACAAAAAAAATTATTTGTTACCGTTAAAGGAACAAAAGCGGCTCCTCGGTCACAAAAAAAATTATTTGTTATCGTTAAAGGAAAAAAAAGCAGCTCCTCGGTCACAAAAAAGAAAAAAAAGCGCTCCGCTTACCATAAAAGTTAATTTATGCCCAACGCCCCCCTTTTCATCTAATAAACAAAATGGTCGCCAAGCAATTAATTGGCGACCTTAGTTTAAAATCCCCGTTATATCTTTTTTCAACATAGGGTAAGCTTTAGTCCTCCTGTGGAAACCACAACGTAATGCTAGTCCCCTTATTCAATCTGCTTTTCACCTTGACGACCCCTCTGTGGGCATCCATCAACGCTTTTACGATGGAGAGTCCGATGCCGACGCCGCCTGTTTTGCGGTCGCGCGATTTGTCGCCGCGGTAGAAGCGTTCGAAAATATGGGGGATGTCGTCCTCATTCATTCCCGATCCTTCATCTTGAATCTTGAAGCCGACATAGCCTTCCTTTTCCGTCACCACGGAGATCGTGACATTTTTTCCTGACGGTGTATATTTCAGCGCATTATTTAAGATGTTTGAGAGGATTTGCATTAAGCGGTCTTTGTCCGCCTCAAACATTTCCTCCTGTGGCGGTTCTTCAATCTGAAGTCCAACGCCCTTCTCCTTAAACAACGGCATAAATATCTCCCATAATGCCGCCAGCACACTTCCTGCTTCCAACTCTATTTTTTCGAGTCGAATTTGCGGGTTCTCTGCTGCAAGCAGTTTTTCTAATTCATTAACGAGCCTGACTAAGCGCATCAGCTCTTCATGACTTGTCTGCAGACGAATGGGTGTCGGCTCCCATATTCCGTCCTGATAGGCTTCGATTTGACTTCTTAACGTCGCCAGCGGTGTCCGTAGTTCATGGGCGAGGTCGCCGGTAAATTGCTTGCGGAGCATTTCTTCCTTTGCGAGTGACTCGGCAAGATTATTGAAAGAAACAGCAATTTGTTTTACCTCTGTTGGTAATCCCGACAATGGAATCCGAATATCAAGGTTATGCTGCCGGAGCTCACCCGCTGCAAATGATAGCTTTTTCAAACCTGAAGTTAATTTTTTTGAAAAAAGCATACTAAAGATAATGGCGAGCACAATCGTCAAGCAAACGGCTGCATAAATGTATAGTTGGATTGTTTGAATAAAGGTATATTCATCGTCAATTAGGCCTTTCGGATAGATGGCGACGAGCCTTCCGATTATCGCATTATCGACTTTTAGTGTATAGGTTTTGGAGTGCCACTCCTCCCCAACCGGTGCCGGTTCTGTTAACCCGAGGCTATTTAACATGCCGCGAATGTTGGAGGAGTCCATTTGGATTTGCCCGAAACGATCATACAATTGGAAATAGAGCTGATCGGTCATCGCATGCTCATGGAGAAACCCAAACACCGGGTCACTTGTAAAATGGCCGTTTTTTCGATAATCCTTCTCAATTTCCGTAATAATTCTATCAATCTTTTTTTCCCGATTGCGGTCTAAATAGCTATTAAAGCTTTCTTCAAACCCATATTGGATAAAAAAGCTGACAATCAAAATCCCGATCATCGAGATGAGCACTAAATAAAAAAGGATTTTAGACCGGAGCGTTTGCAGCATCTAGTACCCCTCCAAATTTATAGCCCATTCCAAAAACGGTCACGATAAAATTCGGCTGCCTTGAGTCTGTTTCAATTTTTTTCCGAAGGTTTTTTATATGGGTATCAACACTGCGTTCGTAGCCTTCATAATACATACCTTCATCCTGAATTTTTTCTAACAAGTCCATCCGGCTGTAGACGCGGCCGGGATTGACCGCCATATTGGTTAACAGTTTATATTCAATCGGTGTCAAGGTAATGGAGTCACCAAGGATGGTTACTTCTTTTTTTATTAAATCAATTGCTAGTTTCCTGCCGTTAAATTCAAGCCGTTCGACCTTTTCCGTCTTTTTCACCCGTCTTAAAATCGCTTGAACGCGAACGACAACTTCCCTTGGACTGAATGGTTTGGTTAAATAGTCGTCGGCTCCCATGACGATACCGTTGATGCGGTCATCCTCGGCCGATTTAGCGGTCAGCATCAGGATAGGAACATCCGATTCTTTCCGCACCAGCCTGCAAACCTCTTCGCCGGAAATATCGGGCAGCATTAAGTCTAAAATAATCAGGTCTGGGTTTATTGTTTTCGCCTTTTTCAGGGCATCAATTCCATTATCAGCGCTATGAATTTCATAGCCTTCTCTTTCAAGGTAAGCTTCGAGAACTTCTATAATTCTACGTTCATCGTCAACTAATAATATTTTCATTATTATCACTCCCCATATCTTTACTATATCACCTTGGGTCTGTGATGTTTGTAACTTCACAAATTCACCACAACTTCTTCATAACATCTTCAATCTTTCTCGCTATGATGTCATTGTAGTTAGGAAAGAGTCGATAACGTAAGGACCCCCATGCTTTTGGTTATCAGCTCATCGATGCAGTACATGGCTTTCGACCATCTTACTCATCCCAAATTTAACCTCTCTTTTTTTTAAAATAGTAAGGGCGTCCCGATCGTTGGGGCGCTTATTTTTTTACAACAAAAAAATCCTTACCGAATCTCGATAAGGATTTTTTGTGTGCTTATTCGTCTTTCTTCATAATCTCGTCAGTCAATTCCTCAATGCTCCGTTTCACATTGCCTTTTCCGGAGTAATTCTCGATGAGTTCTTTAACATCAATACCGCTTGATGCCTTTAAAGACTCTTGGAGGCTTGCCATGAGATTGGTTGCATAGCTGGTGATTTTATTGGCGCCGCCATTTTCACCCGAGCCGCCGCCAGTATCGACAACAGTGATTTTATCAATATTGGATAATGGAGCTGCCACTTGCTTCGCATATTCAGGAAGCATTTTGACGACCATGTCGAGAATCGCAGCTTGACCGAATTGCTCGAACGCTTCGGCGATCTTTTCTTTCGCTTCCGCTTCTGCCAAACCTTTTAGGCGGATAATCTCGGCCTCTGTTGAACCCTGTGCCTTTTGTGCCTCTGCTTTTGCGAGGCCATCGAGGCGAATCCGTTCGGCTTCCGCTTTGGCCATTGCTTCGATTCGGTATTTATTGGCTTCCGCTTCTGCCATTTCCCTTGCCTTGTTCGCTGCCGCAGATTGCTCAACCGAGTAACGGTCGGCATCGGCCTTTTTCTTCACTTCAGAATCGTATTGACGTTCACGACGAAGAATTTCTTTTTCTTCTAACTCAATTTGTTTTTGTCTTTCGATAATCTTGATTTGCATTTCTTGTTCCATGACATCCTGTTTTGATCTTGCAGTTTCAAGATCATAGGCTTGGTCAGCTTTCGCTTTAGCAATATCCTGTTCACGGCGGAATTCAGCGACTTTCAACTGATTCACTTTCTCCGCTTCAGCGATTTCAGTTGACCGTTCTAATTCATTACGTTTCGCTTCCTTAGAAGCTTCAGCTTTTTTAATCCGTGTTTCTTTTTCTGCCTCAGCGGTCGCAATATCGGCATCTCGTTTTACTTGAGCAATCCGCGGTTTACCAAGTGAATCAAGGTAGCCATTTTTGTCACGGACATCTTTTATCGTAAATGATACAATCACTAAGCCCATTTTAGCAAGATCCTGCGAGGCAACCCGTTGGACCTCTTGGGAAAATTTATCGCGATTTTTGTAAATTTCTTCGACTGTCATGGAGCCAAGAATCGACCGTAAATGACCCTCAAGGACTTCTCTTGCTTCATTCTCACGGTCTTCCTTTGGCTTACCGAGAAATTGTTCAGCTGCTGTGGCAATTTCGCTAATCGAACCGCCGATTTTAATAATTGCGACACCATCGGCCATCACCGGTACACCTTGTTCGGTATAAACTTCAGGTGTGGTTACTTCAAGCTTACTTGAAAGTAAGCTAAGCGGTTTGGCTTGTTGGAATACTGGTAAAATAAAGCTGCCGCCGCCGCGAATAATTTTGATTTTATTTCCGGCTTCGTCCACGTGGACACTCCCGTTTCCGAGAAAACTACCGGTGACAATCAATGCCTCATCCGGTCCTGCTGTTCTGTACTTCGTGATAAAAACACCAATTAAAGCTAGGAAAATAAGTACGACAATCCCGACGATGACCCAAATAATGTTAAAATCCATTTTTCTCTTCCCCCTTATCTATATATAACTTTCTAATTGATGGTGGACCGTAACCTGGAGCACGCCTTCTTTCACTTGGACAACAAGCACGTTTGTTCCATTAGGAATTTGGTCACCATCAAAGCTTACAGCTGGTTTGGCAATTCTGCCACTTGTACTCTCAATCATCACTTCACCGTAGCCATCCGCTGGGATTGAGGTAATGACTGTCCCGATTCGGCCTTGCAGGTCCGATTCTTTATAGACAAGCGATTCCTCCGCAGAAGACAATGGTACAAGCACAAAGACATTTAATAAGGTTACCACAATAAATGCGGCAACTGCTGAGATTCCTAAAATGAGTAAATAATGTAGTGATGATAGCCGTTCAAACAAGTAGCCGCTTGCAGACAGGATGGTCACGAAGGCAAAGATCAGCACAGGATTAAGGATGTGCAGCCCCCCGTCCCCAGTTCCATTAAAATGAAACACATCGGCAAACAGAACATATAAAACCGTTAAAATACCTGAAATAATTAATCCATACAAATAAATAGTTTCTAAAGGAATGCTAAAAGGCTCCATCAACATCACTCCTTCTTTTGATTAGGATAATACATCCAAAGGAAAGATTTCAGAAAAAATTAAGCATATAGCCTCTTCCCCTTCCTTTGTGTTATGTATATTTGGTAATACGGATGAATAAGAAAAAAGTTTCATTATTCACCTATATTTTATCATTTTCTACAAGCCAAAGAACCTAACAACTTTCGACACATTTCGCGCAAGGCGAAGTCAAAAAAAAGTGCCATAGCACCTGGCTATAACACCTTACTGAATCATATTCAAAAACTTCCTTGTTCGTTCCTCTTTTGGATTGGTGAAGATCTCTTCAGGCTTGTTTCGTTCGACGACGACACCGCCGTCCATGAAGATAACTTCATCCGCTGCTTCGCGGGCAAAGCGCATTTCATGGGTGACGACAATCATTGTCATTCCTTCCAAGGCGAGATCTTTCATTACTTTCAATACTTCGCCTACCAGCTCGGGGTCGAGGGCGGAAGTTGGCTCGTCAAACAACATAACCTCCGGTTCCATAGCCAATGCGCGGGCAATGCCGACACGCTGCTGCTGACCTCCTGAAAGCTGGGCAGGATAGTAATCGATCTTGTCGCCAAGACCTACTTTTTCAAGCAGTGCCTGTGCCTTTTTTCTTACTGCCGTTTTATCCTCACCTTTCACAATCACAGGACCCTCCATCACATTCTCAAGGGCTGTTTTATGAGGGAAAAGATTATAGTTTTGAAAAACCATTCCTGTTAAACGGCGAAAGGACGCGACAGACTTCTTCGGAACCGACTTAGAAAAATCAAGGCTTTGTCCTTCAATGGAAATCGCCCCTTTTGTCGGCGTTTCCAGCACATTCAAACAGCGCAGCATTGTCGTCTTCCCGGATCCGGACGGTCCAATCACCACAATGACCTGGCCTTTTTTGACCTCTAGGTTAATTCCTTTCAAAACCTCTAATTGACCAAACTGCTTATATAAACCTTTAATTGAAATCATCGTAAAACTCCCCTGTAAAAGGTTAAAATGGCTGGAACAGAAAAAATCAGCCATTCGCCGAGTCCCTCTGGTCCCACCTCTAACACCTGTCTTCTACCTTCAAATCACACATACCGATCCAATCTTCTTTCCATAAACCCTTGCAGCACCGAAAGGAAGAAGCAAATCACCCAATAAATAAGTGCGGCCTCGGAATAGACTAATAAGAATTCATAGTTTGCCGCCGTAATTTCCTGGGCGCGGCGGAACATCTCGGTTACAAGGACTACGGACGCGAGTGAAGTATCTTTTACAAGACTAATAAACGAATTTGATAATGGCGGCAGGGATACTCGCGCTGCCTGCGGCAGGATGATTCTTTTTAACGCCTGGGTATATGACATTCCAATCGAATAGCCCGCTTCCCACTGTCCTTTTGGGATTGAAAGAATTGCAGCCCTAATTATTTCCGAGGCGTAAGCTCCTACACTTAAGGAAAAACCGATGACGGCCGAAATAAATGGATCGATGGTTACCCCGATATTCGGAAGACCATAAAAAATGATAAATAACTGTACCAATAAGGGCGTTCCCCGGATAGCTGAAACATAGATTCTCGCAATGATTTGAAAGAACTTCACATGTGAAATCCGGGCGAGCGCTGTTAGAACAGCTAAAATCAAGCCAATAATAAATGAAATAATCGTTAAGGGAATCGTGTTCATAACAGCACCCTCCAGCAGCGGCCGGAGGGAGGTTTTGGCAATATCAACTAATCTTGCTGTTCTTTCCGGGTCAGCAAAAATACTATTTAAGTACATCTTCACCAAACCATTTCTCAGAGATTTTTTTATAAGTGCCATCATCAATCATGTCTTTTAAAGCTTTGTTTACTGCATCGACAAGAGTTTGATTATTTTTTCTAAACATAAAGCCACTGTGTGAAGCATCAGCTTCCGTTGCAACAACTTTTACCGGTGCGTCAGGCTTTTGCTTTTTAAAATCTAAAAAGGCAATCTTATCGTTGATGTGTACATCGACACGCTTCGAAGCGATTAAATCGACAGCTTGGGTAAAGCCTTCTACACCGACAAGAGTAGCGCCATATTTCTTTGCCAGATCTGCATAGTTACTAGTTAGTGATTGAGCTGCCTTTAACCCTTTAATGTCTTCAAATGCTTTCACTTTATCATTATCCTTATGAGCGATAAGGACACCCGCTGAAGAGATATAGGGATCAGAGAAATCATATTTTTCTTGACGGTCTGGACGAATTCCCACCTGGTTGGCAATCATATCGAATCGCTTCGCATCAAGGCCGGCAAATAAGGAATCCCATTGCGTTTCCTTGAAATCAACTTTCACTCCTAAACGCTTAGCCACTTCCTCAGCAACCTCGACATCGAAGCCAGTCAGTTTTCCAGATGAATCATGGAAAGTAAATGGAGCATATGTACCTTCTGTTCCAATTAAGATCTTTCCATTTGCTTTTACTTTTTCCAATAAATCTGCAGACTGATTGGTTCCTGTTTTCTTGTTATCGTTAGTGGATTTGTTACCGCTTGTGCCACATGCTGACAAAATGAACATAAAGCTTAATAATAGTGCAAAAAGGACGGATAATTTTTTCATTTTTCAAACTCCTCAATTCTGATTGTTTTTCTCGGATTTAATCATCTTATTACATCCCTAAATTTCTGTCAAAGAAAATAACCTCAAGATTCAATATTATTTTACCCCTATTGGAAAAATAAAAACCTATCAGGAAATCCTGATAGGTTAAGCTGATAGCATTTCGTTTTGGTTTACTTTCGTTCGCCTTTAGAGAACTGAATTATCAATGTAAATGAATCTATAATTTCCTGGTGGATGACCATAAAAAGAGACTGCCTTGTATGGCAATCTCTCGTTTCAAGATTATTTCCACCAGTCATCAAACATGCTCGCAGGAAGCCGACGTTTATGTTCGGTGACAATATAGCGCTTTTCAATTTTCTCGGCAGCCGCTTGTGACACCGTCTTTCCTTCAAGGTAATCGTCCAGTTCATCATAGCTGATGCCTAGTTCGGTTTCATCGGCCTGACCGGGTTTTTGATCGAGCAAGTCTGCTGTTGGTACCTTTAAATAGAGGCGTTCCTCGGCGCCAAGCTCGATGAGCAAGGCTTTTCCTTGCCGTTTGGTCAGGCCTGTTAATGGAAGGATATCCGCCCCGCCGTCGCCATACTTTGTATAAAATCCGCTGATTGCTTCTGCCGCATGGTCTGTGCCGATGACCAGGAGCCCTTCCATGCCGCCGACGGCATATTGGGCAATCATTCTCATTCTTGCCTTAACATTGCCTTTTTGATAATCGCTAAGGTGGCCGGCCTCGGTGTCATATTCTTTTTGCACTTCATCAACAGCCGCCTTAACATTAAAAATCAGATCACGGTCAGCCCGGATAAATGCCAATGCACGTTTGGCATCCTCCTCATCCTGCTGGACACCATAGGGAAGGCGGACCGCAATAAATACAGCTTCTGTCCCTTCACTCCGCAGCTCCTCGACGGCAAGCTGCGCCAGCCGTCCGGCAAGTGTGGAATCCTGACCGCCGCTGATTCCTAACACATATCCGTTAGCCTTCGTTTTCAACAAATATTGTTTCAAAAAGTCAACCCGTTTACGGATTTCCTCGTTCGGATTAATGTTCGAGCTGACATGTAACTCCTTCATAATCTGTGCTTGCAAACTCATTACTTGAGCCCCCTAGTTAAATTCATTGATATATGTACTGTAACATAAACGCAGGTCATTCACTAAAATTTACTGGGAGCCTCACTTATCATTTTATAAAGATCATTTGATACCTGATGGATATCAATCTCTTTGTCACGAACATTCAGTAAGATCGCCATCGCGGTATTATTTTTAAAATAAACATGCAGCGATTCCCAGCCGCCAACGACACCGCGGCTATACACTTTGTCAGTTGTAACATAGAGGCCTAAACCATACTTTGATTTTGTACCCGGAGTCAGCATTTTTTTCAAACTGCGTTTGGAAACAAGCTTTCCATTCATTAACGCCTGATCGAAAAGGCATATATCAAGAACAGTGGAATAAATATCTCCACAGCCAAAAAGGACATCGGTCTTCAGGGGCTTGTCCGGGATCAAATGAGTCCCAAATTTAAGATAGCCAGTTGAATAATGGGCAGCCGCTTGCTCTTCGGTAATAAAACCCGAATGGCGCATCGAAGCCTTGGTAAAGATATTCTTTCGGATATATTCATGGAGCGGCAGCCCCGATACTTTTTCGACAATAAGCCCGAGGACCAAATAATTGATATCATTGTAATCCCACTCGGTCCCTGCTGGAAATCGAATCGGTTTTGAAGCTATTTTCTTCACTATTTCTTCCGGCTTCGGATTACCAGGCTGCCAGCGAGGAGTATCGATTCCGGACGTGTGGTTTAATAAATGAATGATTTTTATTTTCTTTCCATTTGGAAAGTCAGGAATATAAGCTGCCACCGCATCTTGAATCGATAATTTCTGTTTATCCTCGAGCTGCATAATACTAGCGGCAACAATTAACTTTGTAATCGATGCAATCGGATGGGCCGTCGCTGGCTGGTTTGCGAGTCGCTGCTGAAAATCTGCAAACCCAGCCCCCTCATGGAAAATGATTTGCTGATCCTTTACAATAGCGACACTCCCGTTTAAGTGGTTTGCCATTAGATAGGTTCTTATCTTTCGCTGCAAGTTGGTTTCATTCTGTTTCGTTTCGAAATGTGCGGAAACTTGATGATTCTGAGGTAGTAATATTGGATTATTTCGGCATCCTGCTGTACTAATAATAAGAGAGGTAAACCATACAATCATTTTCCATTTCACGGTCTAATCACATCTTCCTCTATTCCATTTCTTCATTCATGGGTTTATTATGGATGAAGAAACAGTGGGCTACTCCATTTTAATCGCAATATGGAAAATTTTTTGATTACAAAAGCTCTTTTTGGTAAAAATAGGATTGTTGTTAGAGACAATGGAGATTATGCACTGTGACTGTTTAGTTATTTTCAAAAAGAGAATCCGGAGGGACATAGATGGAAGCTAAAACATGTAATGAATCAAGAGTAGTGAGAAGCAGCAGGATTTTCCCTAATGATGTCAATAACCATAATACACTGTTTGGCGGGAAGCTGATGAGTGATGTCGACATGCTTGCCTCGATTTCGGCAACAAGGCATTCACGAAGAGAGTGTGTCACCGCCTCGACTGATTCAGTTGACTTTCTTAGCCCAATTACACCACAGGACTCTGTTTGTTTCGAATCATTCGTTACCTGGACAGGCACTTCATCTATTGAAGTTTTTGTGAAAATTATTGCTGAAAACTTGATTACTGGTGATCGAAAAATTGCCGCTACCGCCTTTTTGACCTTTGTTGCCCTTGATGACAACGGGAAACCGACAGCAGTCCCGAAGATTATTCCTGAAACAGAAGAAGAAAAAAAGCTTTACGAAACTGGACACGAACGGGCCGAAAAACGGAAACTCCACAGGAAAAGCAGCAGAGAGCTGGCGAGTTATTTCACAACCGCTAAGCCTTGGGAATAAGAAAAGCGCAAGCGCCAAAAGGTTCGCGAATGTCCGCGAACCTAAATTTTTTGCAGTTTTCTTCGATCCGGTGCATGGGGCGGTTTTTGCATCCAGCCGCGATCAACCATAAGCTTAAATCCCTTTGCGGAATAAAGTAAAATTTCTAAAATGTACTTTTCATAATAAGCAGCTAGATCCGTTCGCATGGAGAGTGACAAGGCATGTCCAATCATCGTGACATCAATCGCATTCAAAGAGTTGAAAAGCGTTACAACAAGCCGGTCTGAAAATGGTGAAACAGTCGAATCAGTTACTTCCATGCTAACGCTTATATTTCCTAATAATTCCTCCCTCATCAGAATGTCATTAAAGGTTTTAATTTGCTTTTCTGAAATTTCCTTACCTTCTTTAATATAATTGTGAATTTCTTTATCCTTGACTACTTGCAGCAAGCCCATACAAAGTAAAATAGAAAAATAATTTCGCTCTATATTAAAAAAAAGTTCGGTAATTTCTGCCGCATTGACTGGTCTTTTTTTCCCCAATCCGTTCACATAGGATTTACTCTCAATATATTCCACTTGGTCCGGATATGGAATCATCGGCGGACGATCATAGATTCCCTTTTCTAGCATTAAGGTTGTAGCTTGCTGATATAACATCGACGTTTGCTGGACCATTGAGACAAAAAATTCCATTACATCTTTCCGAGCTGTATTCACCGTAATAAAACTCATGTTAATCATGCTCAGGCGGTTCATTGAATAAACAAAACTCAAGCCATACATATCATAAAATAATCGAGGTGCTGACAAATTAACGTCCTTTTCGGAAAATCCATCGGGGACTGGGATACCTTCATCAGTAAAAATGCGCGTGATTCGCTGAACATGCTCCTCAGATATCTCAAGAGCTTGCTGCAAAATTTTCTTGATTTGTTCATCTTGATTGTGATGAAGGAAATAAGTTAATAAACATACAGCCATATTCTCTTGAAGATAGACAGTCCACAATCCGCCAATTTCTGAACTAGATAATCTTATGCTGTGTTCAGCCACTTTGGATTCCTCCTATACAAGTGCTTTACGAATAGATTCCCAAGCGGCAAGCTGGTTTATTCACAAAACCGGATATAGTTAGTTCGCATCTGGTTCATTGCGATTCTGCCAGGTCATCACTCCATCTTCTTCATCAAACTCAATCGTTACATCGACAACGCCTTTTTCGGCCATAATTTTTTCTTCTAACCGGTCCTTAATATCGTCTGCTGCCGCCACCGTTAATTTCGGATCGACCTCAATTTCCAATTCAACGTGAAGGTCTTCGCCCTCTTTAATCACGGTAATCCCTTGGATATCCAAAACATCAGGATCCGCCATGACCAGTGCTCCAATTTTGTCTTCCATTTCTTCATCAGCCTGGCCAATAACCCCGGCAGCATTATCTAAAAAGACTTTGCCAACGACGAAAAACATCATTGCCCCAATCAGCATCGAGGCGATTCCTTCCAGCTGATGGAATTTCGTGAAATGAGATAGGACCACAGCAATTATTGCCAGCAGACCACCCAATGTCGCAACAAGGTCTTCCATAAACACAAGCTTCGTTGCTGGTTTTGCTCTTCTTAAATTGGCAAATGTTTTTACAAACACTTCCGTGCCACTTGCTTCTATTTCAAGATCATGCAGGATTTCCCGCATTGCTTTAAAAAGAACAAAGGTTTCAAGGAGAGTGGAAACCCCTAAAACAATAATATTGATGATAAAACCGTCTGACTTCGTTGGATGAATAACATGATGCCAGCCTTCACGAATCGTTTCAAACGCCATAATGCCGACAATTAACACGGCACCTAAAAGGACGAGGTTTACTAAGCGTCCAAACCCATTAGGGAATTTTTCAGTCGGCGCCTTTTTACTTAAGGCTGAGCCAACAAACACAAAAAACTGGTTGGCAGCATCACCAAGGCTGTGCATCGTTTCCGCAAACATCGCAACATTGCCAGTAAACATATAAGCCGTACCTTTAATAATGGAAATGACCGTATTAATAATCGCTGCCAGCATCGCTGATTTATTGCCACGTTTTAAAAGCTGAAATATTTCTCCCATCGAATCCTCTTTTCTGTTCCTAAAATGACCTACCCTTACTATTTTCTAAAAAACGATATTTCATTAAAAAAGAAGATATGTAATTGTGAAAATTTAGAAGACCCCCAATATCGTGGGGGTCAGTTTTTAAATGAAAAGGGGCGGAGCGCTGGTTTTATCTATAAGTTTTCCAGAACCATGTTTAAGCGGTTTGTTCGTTCACTTTTTTCATCCTCGGTGGCCAAATCATATTTTTTCAACAAATGGAACACTTCATTCAGGATTTCCTGTGTATGTTCTTTTGCAAAAAACTGTGCAAATAATGGCTTCATTTCTTCCGGTAAAAATGCCGCTTGTGATTCGTATTTACTTATTACATCTTCAAGTGAATGATTCAGCTTGCATTCGCTCATGCTAATCCCTCCTGGCTAGGTAATAACTTTAGCATAACAGAAATGAGCAAAAATAAAAAAGCCCAAGAATAATCGAGGACCTTTTCGTTAGACTTCTTTAGTTTCTGTTACTTCTAAGACATCCAATAGGAAGACGAATACCGGAATCCCGACAATCAGTCCCCAGACACCAAAGAAATGCTCGGAGAAAATTAACACAATGAACGTATAGAAGACAGGCAGATTTGTCTTGGAACTCATTAAATTTGGGTTTAATATATAGGCCTCGACTCCATGGATAATTGCAATCGCAATACCTACATATAGAACCTTCATCAAGCCGCCGATACTATAAGCAATAATAACGAGCGGAATTAACGATATAATCACGCCGGCAACAGGGATAAGCCCCAACAGGAAAACCATAATCGATAAGCCGCCCAGCTGCGGGAAATGAAGCAGCCATAAGGAAATGGTTGTTAGAATACAGTTTACCAGAGCAATGATTAATTGCGCTTCAATTACTTTTCCAAACGTTCTTACGAATTTACTGGCAAAAAACTCAACTTCAACGTAAATCGAGGCAATTTTGCTCGTTCTAAATTTCTTTGTAAATTCAACTAACCGTGGCTTTTCCAGTAAGAAGAATAAACTTAACAAAAGTGCTAAGAGAACTTGTAAGGTAATTTTACTAATATCGGTAAAATACTTTAATAAGAACGTAACACCCTGTTCTAAATAGCTGGAAATTTTGACTTCTTCAATTCGTTTCACGATATAATTTAAAACAAGGTTATCATGCTTCGATGTGTAAAAGGCTGTTAGCTGCTTGATTAATGCCGTAATCTCACCGGCAATCATTGGCAAATACATAATCAAGCCATAGGAGAGCAAACCAACAATACAGGCATACGAAATGATAACAATCAACTTACGGTTTAGGGGAATTTTCCTTCCAAGGAATTGGACGAGCCGATCCATTAAAAATGCAAAAATAAATGTTAGCAAAATCAAATTAATCATGCTTCTCATCGCATAAATAATGACTGCAATGACAACAAAAATTGAAATTCTTTTGAAACCGCTGCTCTGCAAAATTTTATTTATCATAGGCAATTATCGAACCCCATTTTTTTTACTATGAACCAAGTGTTACCTATCTTTATTATAGCAAATCAGTTGTTATTTTGTCCTTTTTAAAAGGTTATCTTACCTTAAATTGATAAGGCGCCATCGAGCTGTCGATTGCTTTACCTTCATAGCCATTTTTACTTAAATAGTCGAGAAGCGCCGGCAAATGGGCAAGTGTTTCTTTTCTTTCGTGTAAAAGAATCACGATTGGTTCATTGTGGTTGGTCATTTTCGTTAATTGGTTAATTACACTGCTGACATACCGTGAATCCTTATAATCCCAATCCCTGCTGTCAATATTCCAATCCCACATGATATATCCATTATCATTAACCGCTTTTCGATATTCAGCCGTCATTTTCGGAACACTGCCATATGGCGTTCTCATGATATACGAATCGATACCGGATATTTCTTTCAATGTGTTGCGATTCTGCGTTAATTCAGCGATAACTGAATCGGCAGAAGCGTAAAACTTTCTCACATCATGTGTTACGCTGTGAAGACCGACCGTTTCTCCCTTTGAAACCATCAATCTTACTGCATCTGGATAACTGCGAATATTCCCATCAAGCATAAAGAAGGTTGCTTTAAATTGGTATTTTTCTAGAAGCGCGATGATATCACCGGAAAATGGCGCCGGACCATCATCAAATGTTAAATAAACCGTCTTATTGTTCCCTTGCTGCTCCGTTCTATTCTGGCCTTGCTCTGCTGCATCGGATTCCTTTGCTGGTGGAGTTTCTTTTTCGTTATTGGAAGGCTGTGCGGCTGTATTATCGTTAGTAGTAATTTCTGGCACATGTTCTTGCTTGTTTCTCCATATTTTCGCTTGCTCTTGGAGTGTTTGAATCCGTTCTTTTTCTAGTATTGCGTCCGTTGTATCCATTATGATTGTTTCTGGTGATGGACCCTTTGCTATTGCCCGATTAATAGAGTTATCTTTTTGGTGATTACTAGGTCCGCTTGCAGCTTTTGCCTGAAAATAGTTGCTCACAAATATCCCTGCAAACAAGAATCCAATCGCAACAATGATAATGACTGTCCCTCTTGTCCAACCGCTCTTTAGTTTCCCCATGGTTCTATCCCTCTTTGATGGTTTTATTTTCTTCCTTCATTATAGACGAAAGTCCGCCTAAAATGTTACTAATCTATTAAAAATATTACAATATTATTAAAAAAATAGTAAGAATAGTAGAAATATAGCTGATACTGTCTTATTTTCCCTAAACTGTCCATTTTATTCACACGTTTTTCCTAAAGATCTCTTATAACCATAATAACCGAAATTTGGGAATAATGGGGGGTTTTTATTAAGAATTTACAAAAAATAGATAGGCAAGTTTGGTACAATACCGGCATAAATATCATTGAAGAAGGTTTTTCGAACAGGTTTGTTTTATTTTTTTATGGAGGTGGTTTTGTGTCAGGTGGGCAAAAAGCTCTGCTTTACATTTTATCATTTTTCGTTCCTGTTGTTGGCCTTATTTTAGGGATAATTTGGATGAATGATCAGGATCTTGAGAAGAAGGCAATTGGAAAAACCTGTTTAATTGTTGGAATTGTCTCCATTGTTCTAAGCTGTGTCTGTTGGTTCGCCGCTTCCACATTGTCACTCATGCCGGCGTTTATGAGTGGCTATTAAATGTTCAATGAACACGGAAAAGAACCCAATTCGTTGGGTTCTTTCTAATAGGAGTGATTCAGTTGTTACACGATATTTTGCATTTCTTCGGAAGAGCAATCTGCCATCAAATTGAGGACCGGTCACTCCAGGCATCGGGGGAAACACTTTCCGTCTGTGCACGTGATACAGGCATTTATATAGGTATTTTTTCAACACTTGCCTATTTGCATTTGTTCAAAAGGAAAGCGATAATAACGATTCCTTCGATAAAAATATGCTTCATTCTTCTATTATTAATGGCGCCGTTAATGGTTGACGGTCTTGGCTCCTATATACACCTTTTTGAAAGTAACAATGCAAGGAGATTGGTGTCAGGCACCAGTTTCGGTTTTGTGCTCCCCTATTTTCTTTATCCGCTGCTTACGGCAAAATCGCTTGAAGCTTCAAGTGAACCGGTGATCAAACATGGCTGGGATGTGTTTGCACCATTATTTCTAAGTTGTTGTCTGGGAGGACTTGTTTATTGGAAATGGCTTCCTTATTATCTTTTAGATGGTTTTATCATTTTGACGGTGATAGTTTGGTTTAGCTTGTGTGCTTCATTTCTGTTTTCTTGGGTAGACAGGACGTGGTTACGGTCGGCCTTTTCCATTTTTTGCGGGTTAATCTTTCTTACTATGCTTTCCTTGTTACATGACTTGGTCAGTCCTTAACTACATTTCATTCTGGAGAAAAACAACAAAACCTCTTTGAATCAAGGTTCAAAGAGGTTTTTCTTTTTTAGAAATTTTTCGATTTGTCGTCAGCCTTCGCTTTTACCGGCAATAACGATTGCTCTACTTTTTCATATTTCGTAAGGACAGTTTTCACAAACCCAAGCTTTGGAACTATCCAATAAGCAACTAGTGCGGCAACGATTCCAATAAGAGCGCCGGTTAACACATCGCCAGGATAGTGAACGCCGACCCAAATCCGGGAGACCCCTACGATGCAAGCGAAAACAAGCCATAGCCACCCTTCTTTTTTCCGAACGAGAAAAAACGAAAAACAGACAGAGAAAAACAAAATCGAATGGTCACTCGGAAACGCATTGTCGACCGCATGGGCAATAAGCTGGTTTACATGTGGCAGCTCAGCAAATGGCTGGTTATGGTAATACATGGTTCCAGCAATTTTCCCCAGGACTTCAGCGAGCACAAAAGCAACTCCACCTTGGATTACCATCATTCTATTTTTGTTGGTTTGTGTAAACCAATAAACTAGCATACCTAATGCTAAAACAAAGATCATGTAATCGGCCATGAAAATGGCGATTGGATTTAGGGAGGCATGTTCTTTCCCTATATCATTAATTGCTCGAAAGACATCAACATTTAATTGCGAAATAGACATATTTATGTTTCACTCCTGATTCATTACTTTTTCCTAGGTGCACTGTACTATTATCGTTTAATT
This sequence comes from Neobacillus sp. NPDC093127, assembly GCF_044754175.1. NCBI lineage: Bacteria > Bacillati > Bacillota > Bacilli > Caryophanales > Bacillaceae > Neobacillus > Neobacillus sp. NPDC093127. The sequence goes on along the minus strand of NZ_JBIVOP010000002.1, from coordinate 222,355 downwards.
AGCTTTAAATAGTCCTTAACCATTTCTTAATTTTTTCTTAAAATAATACTATACTCGATTTGAGCTCAATAAAAAATGGACTAGATGACTAATTCTTAAACTAAGCCCTTAGTTGTATTTCCAAAAGAAAAATGGCGGATGAGGAGCAGGAGCAATTGTCCTTCAATAAAGGAAAAAGCAGAGAGGTATGATTCTCTGCTTTATTATTTAGAACCGAGGATTTCCGGTTTAGCTTGCTGTTTCTGATTATAAATTGGCAAAATGAAGAGCAAACCGATGAGAAACAAGACGGCGGATGTTTCAAACGTGGCTACCAATGAAAAATGCTCCTTTAGAATACCAGCGACACTCATTGTTATGACCATTGATCCGGCGAAAAGCGGGCTTAAGATACCGTTGACACGGCCGATAAAAGCCTCTTCTGTTTTTTGTAAAATCAGAGTGTTTATCCCAATTTGAATACATGGCATCATTAGACCGTTACAAAACTCGGCAATCAGTGTTATCGAGAGGTTTGTCGACCAGCCCATAACAGCGATGCCGATGCCATTAACGAGCATTCCAAAAACAAGCAGACGCTGCGGCGGGACATTTTTCGCAAAAATCATCGCTGCGGCCCCGCCAATAATCATCCCGACACCATTAACCATAAACAGCCACTGAAGGTTTTCCTTTGGAAGGTTTAACTGTTCAGTGACAAGGAAAATCGATAACGGATTAATGAAGCCAATTCCGAGCCCGGCAGCCATAAAGCATAGTCCTAAAAGACTTAATTCTTTTTTCCCTAAAACATATTTAACTCCACTTTTCATTTCCTGCAGTAATGTGGATTCACCCACTTCTTCTAATGGACGGTCCTTCGGCAGGAAAGCAAGTGCGGCGGCTGAAAGCAAGAAAGCCGTGCCGGTAACAGCAATTGAGATATCAATTCCAAACGATTGAAAAATGAATGTTCCAATAATCGGGCCAAGTACCATAAATAAAGCAAAGACAGTTTGATAGACAGACATCGCTTGTTGCACTTGGTCTGCCGACAAATGCATTTTAAACAATTTCATCCCTGATGGCTGGGAGAATTGTGAGAGAATCGCTGAGATTAACGTCGCGAAAAACACGACTTTCCACGTTCCGAAAATGAGTGTGATGAGCACGACAAAAATGGATACTGCACTCAAAATATCACACCAGACCATTGTTTTTTTCGGTGCCCAGCGGTCAGCAAAGGTCCCGCCGATAAAAGAAAATATAAAGATTGGCGCAAATTCAGCCACTGAAATCATCGAGACGGCAAACGCATCGCCTTTGGTCTGTTCCATTACAAACAGGAGAACGGCAAAGTTCCGAACCCAAATACCTATCTGTAAAAACAATCCCGACATAATAATCGCAAGAAAGACTCTGTTGCGAAATAAACCACCAGGTGGTGCGGGTTGGGTTATGTTATTTTCCATATAAAAACCTCCTACGTAAATTTCTGGCAGGAGGCGGCACAATACAATTTCAAAGCGGCAAAATATCCCGGCGTGAGGGGACACTATGATCTTATCGACTTGTATAAAAGTACAGACTAATCCTATCCAGAAAAAAGATTATATTTTTTTCATGAGAAATAGGATTATAAGATCATCGTTCCAAGGTCACCCTTCCGTTTTTTGTAAGGTTAATTCTAAATGATTCCGGGCATTAAATCAAGTTTTAATCCTTTTTTATGCGGAGACCCCCTAATTAGTCATTATTGACATGGTATTACATTTTAAACAAACAAATCATTAGGCAAGTCGTTGAATAACTCCCGTTTTCTGAAACATAATAACTATGGTTGTTCAATTCCGTTAGGAGGAGATAATTGATGATGCAAAATCAACAGGGACAAACGCACCAAAATATGCATACAGGGACTGTGCCGCCGCAAATGAACCACGGCGGTCATGAAGTATTTGATGTCCATGAAGTTCTTTCAGGAGCCATTGGCACGATGGATTCGTACATGCTGCTTCGCCAGCACGTAAAAGACCCAGAATTACTGGATATTCTGGATCGCCAATATCAATTTATGCAAGAGGAATACAACATCACAGTGGAATGTTTCAAGTCGGGCCAGAACCCTTCAAAACCGACACAAAGCTATAAAATGAACCAGGGGAATGACTTTATCTATGGGTTAACACCATCCCAGCCAAAAAAACCGGTGCAATCTCCAGCAGAACTCACCGATGTGCTTGCGTTTCCGGCATGATGCTTGGCTCTGTCAAATCAGGAGCATCCATGAAAACAATGGCAGCATGTGAGGTCACCAACCCGGTAGTACGGCGCGTGCTTGCCGATTCAGTGCCAAATTGCATTGAGATGGCTTACGAGCTCTCGATTTATCAAAATAAACACCATTACTATCAGGTGCCGCAGCTTGCCCAGCAGGATATGCAGCAGCTTCTTAATGCCTATGCACCGGCACAGGGGATGCCGCAGATACCGAATAATAATATGAATACGACACATTAATTTGCAATTCTTTTTTAATGAAAAAGCTACCCTAATTTGATTAAAGGGTAGCTTTTTTTGGATTAAAAAACAAATAAAAAACCACCAAATATGTATTTGGTGGAGACGGCGGGACGTGCGTTTCCATGCTTTCGACATGGCACTGACTATATCTTAGACCTGATTTAACAGGCCCCTCGGCGTATTATGCGAAATGTATATTTGCCTTTGAGGCAGGATTTCGCATCCTAGTACTACCATTTCAATATGGCAGCCTATAAGTCGATACACGGCTGTTGGATTGCTCCACATACCGCTCGGCATTGCCTTATCACTTTTTAAAGTGACTTAGGTTTCACCGATAAAGCCGAATTTTCACTTATGTGTTACCACATAAGGCGACTAATTACTAATCGAACCCGCGTCCAAAGATATCGCCACTTAAGCATCTACGAGTGTAGTCGATATATTGGTGTTTCACTGAGCCTTCTGCCTATCGACCGGCGTCCGGTCAGCTAGCCTGGTTGTTCTCTTCCTTCATCCTCAGGCGGTGGAATCCGGCGTAGCCCACTTAGAGTGAGTCCCTTACCCTACCACATGGGCAATGGAGGGAGGAACCGCTATGCAGTATTAAGCTGCGAAAGCGAGGTTGTTGTTAGTTTTGCCAGTTATGGCTTTGACGTTTTAACGAGGCCGATCCCCTCGACTCGCAACCTAAGCTCAAACTACCCCTGTCGAATCCGTAGCGTCCCCATTATAAAAATGAAACTAGACGTTAGGAAGCTCAACAATTGTGTGAGCAAAAGTTTCCGTCGCTCATCTTAGCGACAAACTTATTATAACACACTTACAGCAAATATCAATTGTAAGGTTTTGTAAGTTACATCTTCTGACGGTCGCGGAAGGCTCGTTCGATTTCACGCTTCGCTTCTTTTTGCTTTAAGGCTTCACGCTTATCATAGTTTTTCTTACCCTTTGCGAGACCAACTAAAACCTTACAGAAACCATTTTTTAAATAAAGTTTTACTGGCACAAGCGCATAACCCGCTTCTTTCGTTTCCCCTAGCAGCTTATTGATCTCCCGTTTATGGAGCAAAAGCTTCCGCGTCCTCAATGGATCGTGATTAAAAATGTTTCCCTGCTCATATGGGCTGACGTGCATCCCGAAAAGAATCGCTTCGCCATTTTGAATCCGCGCATAGGCATCCTTGAGATTCACTTTTCCGGAGCGAATGGACTTAATTTCTGTCCCCTGGAGAACGATACCTGCTTCGTACGTTTCTTCGATAAAATAGTCATGATAGGCTTTTTTGTTTTGCGCAACTACTTTTCCTACACCTTTTGGCATTTTTTTCACCTCATCTATAGGCTTATTTTAGCAAAAAAAATGAGCTACTACAATTGAAAGAGAGCCTCGTAAAAAAGGCTCTCTCTTAATAATTATTTATTTTTCCGCTTTATACTTTTTGACTTAGGAACATTTTCGTAAAATTTGCGTTTCTTCTTCGGTTTTTTTCCTTGACCGCCTTCTTTTTCTGCATTTTGGCTGCCGCCTTTATTTCTACCTTGTTTACCGTTTTGATTACGATCTCCCTGTTTATTGCGGCGAGGCTTGTGTGTATCACTGCCCGTTTTGAAAACCTTCGGCGTTGCGGAACGTTCTCTGCGAGGGGTTCCCTTCATACCGACAATTTCAAAATCAATCGCGCGCTCTTCTTTATTGACTTTAACGACCCGAATCGTAATTTCATCACCAATTCGGAACACATTACCGGTCCGCTCGCCAATCATGGCGAGATGGCGCTCATCATAGCGATAGTAATCATCGGTCATATAACTGACATGAACAAGGCCTTCAATTGTATTTGGCAGCTCGACAAACATGCCAAAATTGGTTACTGAGCTGATAATCCCATCATACTCCTCACCAACCTTGTCCTCCATGTACTCCGCTTTCTTCAAATCATCTGTTTCCCGTTCCGCATCAACGGACCGACGCTCCATTTTGGAAGAATGGTCTGCAATTTCGGGCAGACGGGCATTCCATTTTTCCCTTGTCGTTTCATCTAGCTTTCCTTCGATTAGATAGGTCCGAATTAACCGGTGGACAATCGTATCGGGATAACGGCGTATCGGCGAGGTAAAATGGGTATAGAACTCGGTCGATAACCCGAAATGGCCAAGGCTTTCCGGATCATATTTTGCCTGCTGCATCGATCGCAACATGACCTTAGAGACAACCATTTCTTCCGGCTTGCCTTGAACCTCTTCAATGATCTCCTGAAGGGCCCGAGGATGCACGTCATTGGCGGTGCCTTTGACAATGTAACCAAAGTTGGTAATAAACTCGAAAAAGCGGCGGAGCTTATCTTCTTTTGGATCCTCATGAATCCGGTAAATAAACGGAACATCCATCCAGTGGAAATGCTCAGCGACTGTTTCGTTAGCTGCAAGCATAAATTCTTCGATTAGCTTCTCAGCAACAGAACGCTCACGCAGGATAACATCGGTCGGCTTTCCATCCTCATCGACAAGGACTTTTGATTCCTTGAAATCGAAGTCAATCGCTCCACGTTTCATCCGTTTATGGCGGAGAATGGCTGCCAGTTCTTCCATCATTTCAAACATCGGCACAAGCGGTTCGTATCGCGCCCGGGTTTCCTCATCCTGATCGACAAGAATTTTATTTACATCACTGTAGGTCATTCGTTCTGTTGTTTTAATGACACTTTGAAAAATTTCATGGGAGACAACTGCGCCTTCCGATGTGATTTCCATATTACATGACAGCGTCAGCCGGTCGACCTTTGGATTAAGCGAACATATCCCGTTCGACAGCCGGTGTGGAATCATCGGAATCACTCGGTCGACTAAATAAACACTTGTTGCCCGTTCCTCTGCCTCAAGGTCGATTGGCGTACCTTCTTTTACATAATAGCTGACATCGGCGATATGAACGCCAAGCTTGAAGTTGCCGTTCTCAAGCTTTGTAACCGTTACTGCATCATCAAGATCCTTGGCGTCCGCGCCGTCAATCGTAACAATCGTTTCATTCCGAAGATCACGGCGATTAACCAATTCGCTTTCGTCAATTGTTTCCGGTGTGTCATTAGCCTGCTTGAGGACTTCATCCGGAAAAGCCATTGGTAAGCCGTGCTTATGTATGACTGAGAGGATATCCACGCCCGGGTCGTTTTTGTGGCCAAGAACGGTGATCACTTCACCTTCGGCACTTTTGCGCCCTTCTGGATAGGTGATGAGCTTAACGACAACTTTATGACCTTCGACAGCCCCTTTAGAAGCAGCTTTCGGAATAAAAATATCATTGGCGAATTTTTTATCATCGGGAATCACAAAGCCAAAGCTTTTGCTTTCCACATAGGTTCCAACGATCTGCTGAACCCCTCGTTCAATAATGCGGATAATGCTTCCTTCCCGGCGCTGACCAGAGGTTTCTGATGAAACGCGGGCTAACACGATATCACCATGCATCGCCGTGTTTGTTTCATTTGGCGGAATAAAAATATCATCCATCCCCGGTTCATCCGGCGCGACAAACGCGAAACCTTTTGCATGACCGATTAGCTTTCCTCTAATTAAATTCATTTTTTGCGGCAGGCCATAACGGTTACTGCGAGTTCTTACGACCAATCCCTTTTCTTCCATTTGGACAAGCGCTTTAACAAACTCCTTAAAATCACTAGAATCCTGAATGCCAAATGCCTCTTCCAGCTCTTGGACGGTTAATGGCTTATAGGCCTCGTCCGTCATATATTGCAAAAGCTTGTCAATATGCTGTTGTATGTTATCTTCCAAGCGAATCCCTCCTTTGGGTGCTTTATTATTCGTGCCAGTCTAATTTTTCTAAAAAGGTATAAACATCCTCGTGGAGCTGGTCCCGTTCCTTATCTAGTGTGATGACGTGGCCGGATTCTTCATACCATTTGATTTCCTTTGTGACTGACTCGATTTCGTTGTAAATAATATTGGCACTTTCGATATTAATCATTTTGTCGTGTCGGGCTTGAACCACGAAGGTCGGCGCATAGATCATCTCGACATTTTCGCGGACATCGGCGATTAATTGCTGCAGTGCTTTCAATGTATTCATTGGTGTCTGTTTAAACTCATTCATTTCCATTTCGATTTGCTCGTCTGTTTTTCCTTCTCGCTTTTTAAATTCACGGGCATATTCGAGAATTCCTTCATACATCACTTCTTCACTTTTTATATGCATCGGCGCACACATTGGTACAATCGCTTTTATAGGTACAGTGTAACCCAATTTCAAGGAAAATACGCCGCCAAGAGAGAGCCCGGCAACAGCAATTTCTTCATGGCCGTTATTTTTTAAAAATTCATAGCCATTTATGACATCCTGCCACCAGTCTTCAGGTCCAGTATGGACAAGTTCTTCAGGTGGTACACCATGTCCCTTGTAGTGCGGCGCATGGCAGGTGTAGCCTTTTTTTTCAAGGAAGCGGCCGAGCATCCGGACATCAGCAGAATTGCCGGTGAAGCCGTGAAGCAAGAGAATGGCTCTCTTTCCGCCTTTGAAGGTAAACGGCTTAGGTAGGGTAACTTTCATTAAAAAAACTCCTTTTATAATTGCTTACTATAGTTTAAGCAATGCAGCGATGAACATGCTAGGAAAAAGGCTTGCAGGCTGGCCAGTGAGCGTCAATTTGAATTAGGATTCCGGCTAATTTGTTTAATCTCGCCATTTTCGGCTGAAATCTCGCCAAATTTTGAATTTATTTCGCCAAACTGGGCCAGAATTTTGTCAACTTCCAGTTTTATCTCGCCAAACTGAACCTGGATCTCGCCAACTTTGTATAATCTCGCCATTTTCGACTGAGATCTCGCCAAACTTTGCAATTATCTCGCCAAACTGGGCCAGAATTTCGCCAACTTCTAGTTTTATCTCGCCGAACTGGATCTGGATCTCGCCAACTTTGTATAATCTCGCCATTTTCGACTGAGATCTCGCCAACTTGAAGATTAATCTCGCCAACCTATCTCAGTATTCCGCCAATAAGTATTATTCCCGTTTGAGACAACTAAAAAACCCGGCGCTTTGGCCGGGTTTTAACTGTCTATTATTAGATTTTGAAGTAAGTAACGGCAAGGGCAAGAAGGAAGAACAATACTGATAATACAATCGTAATACGATGCAGGATCAAGTCAATTCCTCGTGCTTTTTGCTTACCGAATAGGGATTCAGCACCACCAGAAATGGCACCGGATAATCCAGCGCTTTTACCTGATTGAAGTAAGACAACCCCAATAAGTCCAATACTTACGATTACTAATAAGATAACAACAAATGTATGCATGAAGGCCACCTCCTGTAGACGTACATTTCACAGTAAATTAAATTTACCATATTATTTGACTTTTAACAATAGAGATATTTGAGATTGGTGGAGGTGGCCTTCATCTTTTATCTTAAAATCGACGCAGCCATTCTCACATATGTATGTCGTTTGCCTCTTACGACAATGGAATAGGCGGTAATGTTCTCTGGAATCGCCATTCCGGCCGCTCCGGCATCGCCAATATGAAATAAATCGGCTCCGGCCATCTTACTATTCAAAGCAATTTGTTTAATCGTTGCTTCATCAGCACCTTCCTGGCTCGTTCCTGTTGTCAGAATGGCTAGAGCGCCCTTTTCATGAACAGCATCTACTAATGTTGCTGTTTTTTCAACCGTGAAGCCCGGTACTGTACCCGGTGATGGGATCAGGATAATATCGGCTCCTGCCTCGATAAATGAATGCAGCGTCTCCGTTGACATCAGGCTGCCGCCTGCCTCACCGGCGACACCGGCGCTGTGCATTTTTCCTGCGATAATAAGGCCTTCCGGACCAAAAATCTTACGGGCCATTCCAATTGCCTTAGTTATTTCCGCATTGGAAACACCCGTTTTGGGATTTCCCGTTAGGCAGACAAAATCAAAGCCTAATTCCTTCGCTTTTTGCAGTGATTTTTCCGTTGCCAGACGGCCTTCAGGGAGTTCCACTAATGCTTCTACCCGCTCAGCATCCAAATCAACCGGCTCTAAATTTAACCCAACTGGCCGCCCAACAAGTTTTTTTAACGTTCTTACTAGGGTGTCAGGCACCTCAACTTCCAAACCTTCCATACTTGGATTAAACACATCGAAGAAGTTTAGTAAAATCAGATCAGCTCCAAATGCGGCAGCCATTTCAGCATTGGTAACTGCTGGATAATAAGGTGTTACCGCACCAATCACCTCTGCGACCATCGTTCTTCCTTCTGATGCAACAATCGATTGCCGCAAATCTCTGCCGTTCATTTTTTCAAAATCAGCTGCAGTACAATCTAATAACCTTTTCATATTTTCCGCCTCCTCTTTATATACAAAAAGTACCACATAATTCAAAAAAAGGCACTCAATATGCGAGTGCCTTTTTGGAAAAAAATGTTATTTACTTAAGTTATAAAAAGATTTAAGACCGTTGTATTGTGATGTTTCACCTAAATTGTCTTCAATGCGAAGCAATTGGTTGTATTTCGCTACGCGGTCGGTACGCGATGGTGCACCAGTTTTGATTTGACCAGCGTTTGTTGCAACGGCGATGTCAGCGATTGTGTTATCTTCTGTTTCGCCGGAACGGTGAGAGATAACGGCTGTGTAGCCAGCGCGTTTTGCCATTTCAATTGCATCGAACGTTTCAGTCAAAGTACCGATTTGGTTTACTTTAATAAGGATGGAGTTGCCAATTCCTTTTTCGATACCTTCAGCTAGTTTCTTCGTGTTTGTAACAAATAAATCGTCACCCACTAATTGAACTTTTTTGCCAAGGCGTTCAGTTAATAGCTTGTGGCCTTCCCAGTCGTTTTCGTCTAAGCCGTCTTCGATGGAAATGATAGGGTATTTGTTAGCTAATTCTTCGTACCAATCAACCATTTCTGCAGACGTTTTTACAACACCTTCGCCAGAAAGATGGTATTTACCGTCTTCTTTGTTGTAGAACTCAGAAGATGCAGCGTCCATCGCAAGCATAACTTCTTCACCTGGTTTAAAGCCGGCTTTTTCGATGGCTTCAACGATTGTTTGAAGTGCTTCTTCGTTTGAGCCTAAGTTTGGCGCAAAGCCGCCTTCATCACCAACTGCTGTGTTAAGACCTTTGCCTTTAAGAACTGCTTTTAATGTATGGAAAATTTCTGCACCCATGCGAAGCGCTTCTTTAAAGCTTGGTGCGCCGACAGGCATGATCATGAATTCTTGAATGTCGACGTTGTTGTCGGCATGCTCGCCGCCGTTAACAATGTTCATCATTGGTACAGGAAGCTGCTTAGAATTGAAGCCGCCAAGGTATTGGTATAACGGAATATCTAAGTAGTTTGCAGCTGCATGTGCAACGGCCATTGAGACACCAAGAATAGCGTTGGCACCTAATTTGCCTTTGTTGTCTGTGCCATCAAGCTCGATTAACGCGTGATCGATCGCCACTTGATCTAAGACACTGAATTCTTCGCCTACAAGATGTGGCGCGATAATATCGTTTACGTTGTCAACTGCTTTAAGAACACCTTTGCCAAGGTAACGAGATTTGTCACCGTCGCGAAGTTCGACTGCTTCATACTCACCAGTTGAAGCACCGCTTGGAACTAATGCGCGGCCGAAAGCGCCTGATTCTGTAAAAACTTCAACTTCAACAGTAGGGTTACCGCGGGAATCTAATACTTCACGTGCATATACATCTGCAATAAATGGCATGTAAATCTCTCCTTAGAATTAAGTTTTTCAATAATTTTTCAGCTTTTATTTTATCAATGATTTTCCGGTCATTTCAGCCGGCTGATCCAGCTTTAATAAGTCTAACATTGTTGGCGCTAAATCACCAAGGATACCGCCGTCACGCAATTCAATCCCTTGCTTCGTGACAATCACTGGTACAGGGTTCGTCGTGTGTGCGGTCATTGGCTCGCCTTCTAATGTTATCACTTCGTCGGCATTTCCGTGATCGGCGGTGATGATGGCTGATCCGCCTTTTTCAAGGATTAAATCAATAATTTTTCCTAGGCATTCGTCAACTGTTTCGATCGCCTTGATTGTTGGCTCAAGCATGCCTGAATGGCCGACCATATCCGGGTTGGCAAAATTTAAAATGATGGCGTCAACTTTATCATTTTGAATTTCCTTCATTAAAGCATCGGTTACTTCATAGGCGCTCATTTCAGGCTGCAGGTCGTAGGTCGCTACCTTTGGCGAGTTGATTAAAATCCGCTCTTCGCCAGGGAATTTTTCCTCACGGCCGCCGCTCATAAAGAAGGTGACATGCGGATATTTCTCTGTTTCGGCGATTCTTAATTGCTTTAGTCCATTTTGCGACAGCACTTCACCTAAGGTGTTATCCAAATTAGACGGTTTAAAGGCAACATACCCGTTTACTGATTCACTGAAGTGGGTTAAGCATACGAAAAATAAATCCTTTGGATGCTTTGGTCCACGGTCAAAGGCACGGAAGTCTTCGTTTGTGAACGTATTAGAAATCTGGATTGCCCGGTCCGGACGGAAATTGTAGAAAATAACAGCATCGTTATCTTGGATCGTTGCGACCGGCTGGCCATCTTCTTTTGTAATCACAGATGGGATGACGAATTCATCAAAGATTCCATGTGAATAAGAGTCTTCGACAACCTCTAACGGATTGCTGTAGGCTGGACCTTCGCCGTAAACCATCGAACGGTATGATTTCTCGACGCGTTCCCAGCGCTTGTCGCGGTCCATCGAGTAATAGCGGCCAGAGATGGTGGCGAATTCGCCGATACCGTACTCGTTCATTTTATCCAGTGTTTGCTGAATATATTTAGCTGCTGTTTTTGGACCGACATCACGTCCATCAAGGAATGCGTGAACGTATACCTTTTCCACGCCTTCTTCTTTAGCAAGCTTTAACAAAGCAAACATATGTTGAATATGACTATGAACGCCGCCGTCTGACAGCAGTCCGAATAAATGAAGCGCCGTGCCATTTTTCTTTACATGTTCCATTGCACCGGTGAAGGTTTCATTTTTTTCAAATTCGCCTTCGCGAATGGCAATGTTCACGCGCGTTAAGCTTTGGTAGACAATCCGGCCGGCCCCGATATTCAAGTGCCCAACCTCCGAGTTACCCATTTGACCTTCCGGCAGGCCGACTGCCTCACCTGAAGCGGTTAAATGGGAATGTGGGAAGGTGTTCCAAAGACGGTCAAAGTTTGGTTTCTTCGACTGCGCCACCGCGTTGCCTTTTGTCTCGCCCCTGCAGCCGAAGCCGTCAAGAATGATGAGCGCAACTGGAGATTTACTCATAGCTGCCTGCCCCCAGTAGTTGTAAAAATGATTGCGGCTCAAGGCTTGCTCCGCCCACTAATGCCCCATCAATATCGGACTCAGCCATATATTCTTTAATATTTTCCGGTTTCACACTGCCGCCGTACTGAATTCGTACGGCATCAGCAACATCTTGAGAAAATTGTTTCGCTACTACTTGGCGGATATGGGCACAAACATCATTCGCATCCTTAGATGTTGACGATTTTCCTGTGCCAATCGCCCAGATTGGTTCATAGGCAATCACCGTTTGTTTTACTTGTTCATCGGTTAATCCCGTTAACGCCTTTTCAACTTGTCCGCCGACGAATTGATTCGTTTCGCCATTTTCACGCTGTTCCAGTGTTTCGCCGCAGCAAACGATAGGGCTTAAATTGTATTTAAACGCGGCAAGCGTCTTTTTGTTTACTGATTCATCAGTTTCATTGAACATTTCCCTGCGCTCAGAGTGACCGATGATGACATATTGTACGCCAAGGTCAGCGAGTGCTTTCGGACTGATTTCGCCTGTAAACGCTCCGTTTTCCTCAAAGTGCATTGTTTGCGCACCAATTTTCACGTCTGTCCCTTTCGCTGCTTCAACAAGGCTTTGTAAAAATAAGGCTGGGGCACAAATCACAGATTCGATTTTGTCTTCGGCTGGGACAAGTCCTTTGACTTCTTCCGTAAAGCTTTTTGCTTCAGAAAGTGTTTTGTTCATCTTCCAGTTCCCTGCAATAATAGGTTTACGCATGGTGGCACATCCTTTCTATTCCTTATTGTCTAGCTCCAGCGCCCTAGCGGCTAGTGTCCTTCGCTCTCCGCCCTACGATAAGTCAACATCGAATCGCCTCCGGCTCTTCGTGTTTCCTTTATCTCAGTTGGAGCGCTCCAGGCCATACGCCGCTGAACAGGGCGCTTGCGCTTTTCTTATTTATCGTTCAAAGCGACTACACCCGGCAATGCTTTGCCTTCCATAAACTCTAGGGAAGCGCCGCCGCCTGTGGAAATATGACTCATTTTCTCTGCTAAGCCAAATTTTTCGACCGCTGCTGCTGAGTCACCGCCGCCAATAACTGAATATGTACCCTCTGCTCCAGCAAGCGCTTCGGCAACGGCTTTTGTACCGCCGGCAAATTTGTCAATTTCAAATACACCCATTGGTCCATTCCAGATAACCAATTTGGATTTTTGAATGACATCGCGGTAAATTTCGGCTGTTTTTGGACCGATATCGAGTGCTTCCCAATCAGCCGGAATTTCTTCAATACGAACCACTTTAGTATTAGCGTCAGCTGAGAAATCGTCCGCAACAACCGCGTCTACCGGCATGTATAAATTTACGCCCTTCTCTTTTGCTTTTTCCATAAAGGATTTCGCTAAATCAATCTTGTCTGCTTCAAGCAGGGATTTGCCGATTTCGTGTCCTTGTGCTTTCACGAATGTATAAGCTAGTCCGCCGCCAATAATTAAGTTGTCCACTAGCTCTAAAAGATTTTCGATAACACCAATTTTGTCCTTTACCTTGGCACCGCCGATAATCGCTGTAAACGGACGTTCCGGATTGGAAAGAGCTTTCCCAAGGACATCCAGTTCTTTTTCCATTAAGAAACCGGAAACTGCTGGCAGGTTATGAGCAATTCCTTCTGTTGAAGCATGGGCGCGGTGGGCAGCGCCAAATGCGTCGTTCACATATACATCAGCAAGTTCAGCAAAAGCCTTCGCTAACTCAGGATCATTCTTTTCCTCACCAGGATAGAAGCGGACGTTTTCTAATAGAAGCACTTCGCCTTCTTGCATCGTCTCAATCAATGCTTTCACAGAATCACCGTATGCCTCATCTGCTTTTTTCACATCTTTACCGAGAAGTTCAGCTAATCTTACGCCAACCGGTGTTAAGCGCATTTCTTCGACTACTTTTCCCTTTGGACGGCCAAAATGGCTTGCGAGAATTACCTTTGCACCTTGTTCCATTAAATACTGAATCGTTGGAAGCGCTGCGCGAATCCGCGTTTCGTCGGTTATTTTTCCATCCTGCATTGGGACGTTGAAATCTACCCGGCAAAATACGCGTTTCCCTTTCACATCGACATCTTTAAGTGTTTTCTTATTCATGTAAAGGACCTCCTTAAAGTAGTGGCATTTATTTACGTAAAAAAGGGAAGGGGGCATCAACTCCCCGCTCCCCTTTGGAAAACCTAAGCTTTTTATAGTCCTTTTGCTGCGATGTAATCAACTAGGTCAACAACGCGGTTAGAGTAACCAACTTCGTTATCGTACCAAGAAAGTACTTTCACCATGTTGCCTTCAAGAACCATTGTTGATAATGCATCGATTGTAGAAGAAACAGTGCTTCCATTGTAGTCGCTAGAAACTAATGGAAGTTCGCTGTATGCTAAAATTCCTTTTAATGGACCTTCAGCTGCTGCTTTCAATGCTGCATTAATTTCTTCAGCAGTAACATCCTTTTCAAGCTCAGCTACTAAGTCAACGATTGAAACGTTTGGAGTTGGAACGCGCATTGCCATCCCATTTAATTTACCTTTAAGTTCAGGTAATACAAGAGCAACTGCTTTTGCTGCACCAGTTGAAGTTGGGATCATGTTTTCAGCTGCAGCACGAGCACGACGATAGTCCTTGTGCGGTAAGTCAAGGATTTGCTGGTCATTTGTATAAGAATGAATGGTTGTCATCATCCCGCGTTTAATTCCGAATGTATCATTTAATACTTTTGCAAATGGTGCTAAGCAGTTTGTTGTACAAGAAGCATTTGATATTACATGGTGGTTGTTTGCATCGTATTTATCTTCGTTAACACCCATAACGATTGTGATATCTTCGTTGTTTGCTGGTGCAGAGATAATAACCTTTTTCGCACCTGCTTCAAGGTGTTTCGCAGCATCTTCACGTTTTGTGAAACGGCCAGTTGATTCAACCACTACTTCAACGCCAAGATCACCCCAGCCAAGTTGTGCAGGGTCGCGTTCAGCGAGAACCTTCACTTTGTGTCCGCCAACTACTAGGTATTCACCATCAACGGTTACGTCTTCTGCAAGCGTTCCGTGAACGGTATCATATTTTAAAAGGTGGGCAAGCATGTTTGCATCTGTTAAGTCGTTAATCGCTACGATTTCCACATTGCTATTGTTTAAAGCCGCACGAAATACGTTACGACCAATACGTCCAAATCCGTTAATACCAACTTTTACTGTCATGATAAAATTCCTCCTTATAATTGGGTAGAAATATATATTTTTAAAAAGGTTTTACCCTTTTAACAACCTTTTTGCCGCACCTTCATCGGTAATTAAAATCGTCGCTGCCGGTGCTTGCTTTAAGTATGCCTTGATTGCCTTTGCCTTCGAGGATCCTCCTGCCACCGCAATGACATTTGGGATCGTCGCGAGGTCTTCGCGCTGAAGTCCAATTGTTGATACCTTATGAACGATCTCGCCATTCTCGTTAAAATAATAACCAAACGCTTCGCCGACAGCCTTACCGCTTTCAAGCTTTTGCTGAATCTCGGGGTTTGTTTTTCGCCGCTCAGCCATTGTGATAGCATCCCCTATCCCATGGATGACCATGCTTGCGGATTTGATTAGCTTTAAGACCTCATGAATCTCAGGTTCTTTAATGAGTGATTGATAAATTTCTGAACTTACTTGATCGGGAACATAGAAAACACGATGTTTAGAATTGGTGTTTTTCGCCATATTCGAGCATATCGTGTTCGCTTGATTAGCGACATCCTCACCAACTCCGCCCCGGGCCGGAACAAATAACAATTCCTTCTTAGAAAGCTCAGGTGTTAATCTTTCTGCGATAGCAGCCATCGTTGAACCGCCAGTGACAGCGATAATATTTTCCCCTGTTAAAAGCTTTTTCATGCAGGTGGCACTTGCTTTGCCAAGCTCGCCTTTAACCAATGGTGACTCGTCGCTATCGCCAGGAACAATGATGACTTTTTTAATGCCAAGCTTGTGTTTTAATTCTAACTCCATTACATCTATACCCTTTAACTCACGCATTAACTCCTCTAAATCCTCAAGTAAATTTCTCCCTTCAGCGGTTAAACTCATTCCCACATTATTTGTGTAAATAAGTTGTTGCTCTTTCAGGAAGTCTACTTCACCACGAAGGATTCTTTCGGTAAGCCCAAGGCTGACCGCTAAACTTCTTCTTCCTACCGGCTGCATAAATCCTATGTATCGGAGGATGGAATATCTTTTTTGCAGGACGATAAGTAGGTCGGGTAATAATCTTTTTTGGATATCGATAAATGATTGCATGAGAGCATGCTCCTTTATTCTATGTAGTTGGTCGAAAAATGTCCAGCATAGACATATTGTGTCCCACCTACACTAAAAAAAATCACCCCTGCTATGATTTTTATTCTAACAGGAGTGAAAACCTATTTCAACTCATTTGATTAGCTTTTTTTCTTGTAAACGGTTACTAATGTCAAATTGGTCTACAAAGCCAAATCCGACTTCTTCCCCGTCTATATGAACCACCGGAATCATCAGCCCGTAGCGCTCGGTTAAGTCATCATTTGTTTCAATATCGATTTCCTCGAGGATAAATTCCCAATTCTCTTTTAGCTCGAGGAGAGAGGCTTTTGCTTTATCGCATAAAGGGCAGTGATTTCGGGTATATAAAGTGATGGTAGTTGGTGTCATCGTTAGTGTCTATTCCTTTCAATTAAATCTTTTCCGTTTTGAAGAGGAGGGGATTCCCAGCTGATCGCGGTACTTGGCGATGGTCCTTCTTGAGACCACGATTCCGTTTGTCTCCTTCAAGTGTTCGACAATCTCTTGATCGGAAAGCGGCTTTTCTTTATTCTCCTGGTCTATAAATTGGTTAATTGCATTCTTCACCTCTGTCGATGAGGTATTTTCATCCGCCGCGACTGTTTGGATGGTACTCGTGAAAAATGATTTTAAGGTGAAGGTCCCTGTCGGTGTTTGCACATATTTTTCCCGGACTGCGCGGCTGACAGTTGATTCATGAACATCAAGCTCGGCTGCGATTTCCTTCATCGTCATCGGCACTAAATAGCGTGCGCCTTTTTGAAAAAACGCCGTCTGTTTTTCGACGATTTTGGCAACCACCCTTGTAAGGGTTTCTTTTCGTTGTTCAATACTTTTGACAATCCATTGATAATCCTGAAGATTATCCTGGATAAAACGGCTGACCTGCTGATCTTGGTCCTTGAATTTTTTATAATAGGACTCGTTAAGACTTATCCTTGGCAGGGCATCATCAAACATTCGTACCGTCAGTCCTTCAGTAGATTGTTCCACAATTGCATCAGGAATAATGTATGTCGTGATTTCTTTCCGTAACATGGCACCCGGCTTTGGGTCAAGAAGTTGGACTTCATCAAAAACATCTTGAATTTCTTTTAGTGATACCTTCAGTTCCTTGGCAATTTGCTTCCATTTCTTTTCGGCAAACGGAACGAAATAATTTGAAATAATCGTTTGCGCAAGTTCGTTTGTTGGATTTTGATAATAGATTTGCATTAACAGGCACTCTTGAAGGTCTCTTGCCCCGATTCCCGCTGGTTCAAGCGTTTGAATCACAGCAAGACCATCTTCAACTAATTCATCAGATACCCGTAAAGTTGCTGCAATTTCTCCAAGGTCGCCCAAAAAGTAACCGTTTTCATCAAGATTATGAATAAGATAGCGGATGACTCTTAATTGCTCCGCAGATAAATTAGCTAGATTTAGTTGCGAGATTAAATGATCTTCAAGTGAAAATGGCTTATCAGCAAGCTGCTCAATCCAGTCCTTTTCCGACTTTTGATGCCTCCGGCGATTGCGGTCCATTAGGGGATTCATCGGCTGAACATTTCCATTTTCAATCTGCATAAGGGGATTTTCCAATGCTTTATTTTCTAAAAAATCAGCGAGTTCTTGGGCCGAGTACTGCAATAAGGCAATTGCCTGCGATAACTCCTGCGTCATTGCTAATTTTAATGTCTGCTGCTGCCATAACCCTGCCTTTAAGTTCATTCCACTCCCCCCCTTATGTTCCTATTTTACATGAAAGAAGGGGTTTCGGGTATGGAAAATAAATATTGAATGGATTTAGGAGTTCGGTTTAAGGGTTTTGGCTATTTTTTTAAGGGTTTTGGCTGCTTTTCGAGGGGTTTTGGCTATTTTTTGACCAGTTTTGGCTACTTTTTAAGGGGTTTTGGCTAATTAGACATTTTGTGGAAAAAGATTATTTTTAAAAAAAATAAAAACCCCCTGTTTGCAAAAAACAGGAGGCCTTCATGACGCGCTCGGAGGGAATCGAACCCCCATTTTAAGAACCGGAATCTTACGTGCTATCCGTTGCACCACTCGTTGGTACATTCAAGCGTTATCGTTGTTATATCAATGTTTATGGCGATTACCACCATTATCACTGCGTGTTATTTAGTCCAAAGACGAACCTTTACGTTACTCACATAATATTGAAGAAATCAGATATTGTCAACATTAAAATTATTATCGTTTTGGAACTTCTTTTAAGTATTACTTCCTAGGCTCCAAACCCACTCCACTAAACCAGGGAGACATAATACGCCCGCCTTCGTTAAATTACGATATTTTCCACCAGCTTTACGGTTCAATAAATGCTAAACTATTCTCTTCCCTAATTACTGGAATCTTATAAATACGCTTCCAATCTACTGGTAGAACCCTCAGTTCCATTACTCCAGCATTACGTCCGTTTTCGAATGTTAACAACAATCCGAAGTCCTTTGGCTACTTACGATAACCGGCAAGAAAAGCATCTGAATACTGATAGTTAATCAACTTCAGCCACGAATGGGAACGTTCGCCGACTTCATACGAGAATTCTTACGTTTTAAGACGATGCCTTCTAGGGTTTGTGCTTTACAGCATTCAGATACGTTTACCTGTTTCCTTCGCATGAACAGAGTTTTGGTAATTTACGAGAGACCACTTGTAATGTCCAGTACACTATTGAACTCATATGGATTTCTTGCAATCAAGCATTCTCGACATACTTCTAAGTTCACATCATAATCTATGCGTTCAACACCATATGGAACACCGTCCTGAAATGATGAAACAGACAGCCTTGGAAATTCATCATCTACTATATAGAGCCTTTCATCAATAACCCTGTATTGATATTCGGAATATTCATCCTCATGAGCGGGAGAATAACCCGAAATAGCTATTTTCTCATCAAATAAATCAAGCAAATGTTGATTGCTTGCTAATAAATTCTGTATTCTTTTGATTAGGACTGGAAGTGTGTTTTGGGCGGTTTTCTCCTTCCTTACTCTGAGACTAAAACAATAAAGTTTACCATCTTGAGGAGGATCCAATTGTTCTATCCCATTTATTCTGTGTATATGACCTCTTACTGAAGAAGTAGTCTTAACTTCAGTCGCAAGGTTCTTCCACTCGAAGTCATTTCTGCTACCAGAGGGACCAACCCAGTTTTCAACAAACTTATGATTTTTAGGTAATAGCCAAACAAAAAGGAACCACAATTCGCCAAATAACCCTTTTATCTGATCCTCGGTTAATATTTTTCTAAAACTACTTCCCCAAAATTTTCTCCACTTCTCAAGTGTTTGAGTAACGGCATCTGCTGGTTTCAGACCTGATATCACTTTATTCAGAATATCGGTAGCAACTAGATTAAACGTTTTATGTCCCTCTTTATCAGAACATGTAATTACAATGAAAGTACTTTCAATTCTCTTAATAACTAAGTCTTTACCTTGTACAATAAGTCCCCGACTATGGTTATCAAAGATTGCTGAATCAATACTATTTATTTGTAATAAAACATTTCGAAAACCATTATGGTTTACGGCTAGGAAAATTTTTTCACTACCTTCTAATTTTTTAGCATTATATAAACCATAAGCTGGGAGTGAATCCTCTAAATCACGCCAACTATCTTCTGTGATTTCTCTAGTCATTTATTCTCCTCCGTCAAACCTGTACGATAAACGATATTCAACTGTTGCAGCGTTATCTGAGTGAGGAAAAACTACTGCAATTCCTATTACATGTTCAGCCGAATCTGGATCACTAAACAATCGTTCCCTTGTTGGATCTCTATCATCCCCATCATCAGATCGTACTGTAGAATATTTACTAATTGGATATATTAACAATAGTCCCTGTCTTGGGTCCCTAGCATAACGAAGAGCTTCAGCAATTTTCATATTTTCTTGTTCCTTCAACTCTTCTGCATAACTGATTTGTTCTTCATTCAACCCTAATTTTTGGTCATCAGCTGATGCAATTGCTTTTAAAGAATTGGTATTTATTATCTTAGAACGATTAATTAAATTAATTTCACCAAAACCAGATATTCCGAAATCTAGTTTTCCTAATTCATCATCAAACCTTCCTCTTCCAATCACAGCTACAACCCAATTAGTTAATTCACCATTCTCATTTTGTCTAGTTATATAATCAACTAGCTTGTCTGCCCTTACCTTGGTTGCATCAGGGTCGGTTCTATACTCTGAAAGGTATTCTAAAATGTCTTTTGAATCAACATTTGACCATATAGGCTTACTTTCACCATGTGTTTTAGTTGGTGGTCCTAATACAGAAAGAAACCCTATCGTTACTTCAATATTTCTTCGCAACCAATCGTAATCACTAAGCGGAAAGGTAATTGATTGAAGTGTTTGGTTAGCTAATGAAATGTTAACAATGTGTGTCCTTTGCATCTTTAATGGACTAGTAACTAACATAGCAGGGTGTTGGCGAATACGTACGCCCACTTCTGTTGGAGTCACTCCTTCATAAACATATTTAGCAATTTCCCCATGGAGTTCTTCTTCAACTGTAGCCAAATCCCTGAACCAATCTGAAAGAACTTTAGTGGTATATATACGTGTAACATCAGCGTAACCATTTCTGTAGCCGAACCATCTTCCCATTTGCATTAAGGTATCATAATACGGAGTTGGTCTAACATAATAACTAACTAATAACCCCTCAAGTGTTAATCCACGTGAAAGACGATTTCCTCCAATGACAATTATCTTTTGATTTGGATCTCTTTCATAGTCAATTTCATCACTTGAATCACCATGTAATTCTTTAAATGTTACCTGCTCCAAGAATGTACCAATGTGGTCCTCAATTTTATTAAAAGGCATGTCGAACTCAACGTTTACAGATCGGGTTACAGGTCTAAATTCTGTCTCCCAGATTTTTTGTAAATCTGTTTTTAAATCATCCCTAAAATATCGCCATTCATCACGGAGTGATCCAAAATTATTTTTAAGCAATCTTGCCATCTTCACTTGTATGAGTGTTCTGTAACTTGTATGTACCAGCATTGCCATCGGCTCATTGTCTTGTCCTCTTGCATATCTGGCAGCACCAGCCAAGATAAAATCCTTTAAAGCCCTTTTTAAACTTTCAGGAATTCGTGGTTCAAAAGTCTCAACTTCAGACCTTCGCTCTGGAACTAGAAATGGTATATCAGTGATTGGGACTCTTCGAATTACATCTATACCCGAATATTCTTCATCAATTGTCCCAAAAATTTCTCTTGCGCCAAAATATCCATTTGGTCTAGGTAATGCTAAAATAAATGATTTCGGATATAGATCTTCACCGGCCTGAACATCACGCGCCTCATAATCAATTAGCACATTTGCAAAGGGAGTTGCTGTATATGCCACATAAGCTTTCTTAATGAATAAGTCACGTAATTGCCTTATTAAACCATTAATTGTGCTGGGTGGATCCTGATTATCCACATCTACAATATCCCAATCATCTTCTGGAGGCCTATTCCCTCCAGTATTTACCGATGCCTGATCCGCTTCATCATCAATAATTAAACAAGGTATATTTTTCCTAGTATGTTCTTGTGTTTGGCTCAACCAATCAATGAGTTTCCTTAATACAGGTCCATTTTTTTTGGTAACAATTAGTACCGGTTTAGAATAACTAAGGACAGCAGTTCCTGTATTCCCCGGCTCAAAATCTCCTTGCTTAGGGTCTGCTTTTGTCAATGTATACCATTCTTTTTCGGATATAGGTATCCCAACACCAACCGATTCTCCATTTAGTTTACCAACTAGTTCCTTATCTAGACGAAC
The DNA here is from genome assembly GCF_044754175.1 of Neobacillus sp. NPDC093127. NCBI lineage: Bacteria > Bacillati > Bacillota > Bacilli > Caryophanales > Bacillaceae > Neobacillus > Neobacillus sp. NPDC093127. The sequence continues at coordinate 200,438 of NZ_JBIVOP010000002.1, read as the reverse complement.
TTGCGTTTGATATCTTAAAGTATTGTGCATTCCTGTTAAAACTATAATTAATCTGTATCCCGTATCAGCTGCTTTCGCAATTAAACCGGTATAATTTGCTGTTTTACCACTTTGTACATATCCAACAACCAATCCTCTAGTATCAAAAGAAGATTTAGATGGATCTTCCATGGCTCCTAGTATTCTATCTGTAGCATCATCAATTGACCTTACAGTTTCAATCGGCCACCCTTTGTGGTCTATTAAGTACTTCCTTAGTCTAGGCCAATAATACCAATTATTACGATCAACATTGGGAAGCCAAATATCGTGTTCCCTATTCTCATCTTCTATTAAACTAGGGTCACGTATTATAAATTTCTCCCTTTCTAGTGCTTCAAGAACTATATCCCTATATTCCTGAGGAATAGCTGGGTTACATATTGCTTCTTCAATGGATAGTCCCAAAGCATCCATCAAGGTTCTTGCAATCCTACAAAAATTCTCGATATTTTGCACTTTTACACCACCTAGCTATTTCTAAATTCTAGTCTTAATTTTGCCAGTGAAGATAAAATTCGTCCCAGGACTTCTGGTTTATCAGAAAGTTCTTTTTTTAGAACTGTTATTACTGTATCGACCAAATTTGCACCAGATCCTATTTCCGTAATTGCCCCCTTGCCTTGATATAAATCAGGGGTTGGGGAGTAATTTGTTTCTACTCTAGAAGGTGGATTATTTTGTGAAGCTTGATTTGTTTCTACTCTTGATGTTGGGTTATTCTGAGAAGTTTGATTTGTTTCTACTCTTGATGTTGGGTTAATCTGAGAAGTTTGATTTGTTGCTGAACTTGTTTTTTGCGTAATTTGGGAATTTGGTTCCGAATTTTGTCCATTAAAAATATTTCCGGTCCTTGACATGCTATTTTGCTTCTTATTAGGCTTTTCTCGATAGATTTTATCAGCAGCAGAAGCTATTTGAGAAGCGAATTTAGTTAATTCTGGTCTTACCTTTGTTGGTAATTGTACTGTCATCTTTGCAATATTTACTTTAAAAGACTCATCAGCATTTGAATTAAAATCAATTGAGATACGTGCTAGCTTCGTATGTTCGTCTGCCGCACGTACCCGATTCCAACCACCACTTTGTATTAGTCTATCATTTCGATATATATAGAACCCTTGTTGTCTATTCCATTTTTTAGGTCCTCCAGCTTCAACATGTGCGGATTTGGAACTAAAAAGTTGTTCCGGAGGCAAGATATAAGGTTGGACATTAATACTTAATTTTCTCTCTTGGTGTTCGTAAAAAAATTCTTGAGATGGAAGTATTCTTGTGTCAGGTTCATTTCTAACGAATGGGTCCCAAGCTTTTATTTTGTTTCCATTAATATAGATTGTTAAAGGCAATTTTCTTTTAGCTTCTTGATTAAGGAAACGGTGAAATACCATTCCAAGATGCTCCTCCACATGTCTACAACTTGCAATAAAGCTTTTTTTATCTGAACTCCCTGTAGAATCCCTATCAAGATTTTCCAAAAGTATTGAAGTACCCGTAATATCTTGTAATTTTTCATACAGCTCATGAGTTGCTTCATGTAATTCAGGTCTTAAAGCCTCCCATCTATCTTCTTTTTCAATATGGTCCATATCCCACATTAATATTGAAATTTCTTTACTACCCTTTTGACGGCTTGCAACTGATAGCTTTCGACAATGACTTAATGAAGCAGTCTTAAGTCCTAAACCAAACTTTCCTAAATCATTGCTAGAATAATTGCGTCTACTTCCATAACGAAGTGCTTCATCGATTTGTTCTGTAGACATACCTATACCATTATCAAGTATCCTAATACATGATTTATTCTCTTTATAAATGAGGTTTACAAAAACTTCTGTTGCACCTGCTTCTATACTGTTATCGACCAAATCAGCAATAGAAGTAGATAAGTCGTATCCAATATCTCTCATAGAACCTATCATTCTATTTGCCGAAGGCAATAATAAGACTGGCTTTGCCATATTTGTCACCTCGTACCTATTTTTGATTGAAACATAGCTTTTATACCTGCAGCAATTTTTTCGGAAAGTAATGGAGGGACAGCATTTCCTATTTGAGTAAAGATTGCAGTCCGTGGTCCCTCAAAATAAAAATCATCCGGAAATGATTGAATTCGTGCAGCCTCGCGCACCGATAATGATCGTAATTGTTTTTTATCTGGATGAATATAATAATGTCCATCTTTTGATATATGTGCAACCATAGTATGACAATATGGCACGTTCCCTCCAACTACCTTAAACCGATCTAGAAATGACTTAAGATTATTATGGGTACGTAAACTTTCGGGAATATCTGTATACTTTAATCGTGTACCATCTTTTTCCCATGCTTCGATTACTAAACGATAAATTTCCCTATCTCGGCTATTATGAGGACGAGTTATGTGCTGCGTTACAAAATTTCCCTTCCGAATCCCCGTATCTTTTAAATAATCAGAAGCTTCAGCAACATATTCACACCTATTTAACGATTCACCAGGTTGGACCTTTGGGAGGTCATTTAGCAGATCGGAAACAAGATAGTTTCCAACCACTGTTTCAATATCAGGAAAACTCATATTGGAATCCTTTTTCCAACCTATTAGTATTACTCGTTTTCTCTGCTGTAGTACTCCGTGAATGGAAGCATCAACTACTTTTGTTTCAAGTGTATAACCCGAGTTACGCATATCAGCCTTCATAGCTTGAAAGAAAGCACCATTCCCAGCACTTTTTATTCCAGGGACATTTTCAAAAACAAATAAATCCGGTTCATATCTTTCTAAAAATTTTATATATTGTTTATACAGATAATTACGAGGGTCATTTTCTTTACCAAAAGGGTCTCTAGCCCTCCCAACAAGTGAATACGCTTGACAGGGTGGCCCACCAATAATTATGTCAACTTTTTTTTCGTTTAAAAGTCTCATGTTATTATCAATAACTTCAAAAATATTATCGATTGTCTGTTCCGATATTTCCCGATTTATTACTACATTTGATAGTTCTTGAGGTAAAAATGAATACAGTTCCTCCCTAGTCTTTTTACCCTCTAAAAAATCCAAATATACCCTTTCTTGATTGGACTTCTGTAATTCCCAGTAAATAGTCCTAGTTAGTAAGGTTTGTGCTGCATATTTATCCATTTCAACATGTGCAAGAGGCTTAAATCCTTGTTTCATAAATCCTTCAGATAGGCCACCCGCCCCAGCAAATAAATCAATAAAATTTAATTTCATATTCTTCACCTAAGTTTAATGATATTTATATACTATTTTACAAAAGAATTAATATAATAACAAAAGAAAAACAGAACATGCGTTTTTAAATTTAACAAAAACGAGGCCCATATTAATTGTAAATCACTTACAATAACATAACAAGAAAAAAAGGACAACTGTTTCATTAAATTCGACAAAGCTTTACTAAAGCTATTTCAGGATCACCCTCCCTATAATCTAAAATAATGTATTTGTACTCCAAATACTCGGCAATTTCTTGTTTATGCTAGTCATTAGCTTGTTCTTCTACGAAAAAAAGTGGGCATTGGGTATAATTAAGTTTGGAGGTGTTATTTAGTGTCCAAAAAATTCATTGTGGGTGTGTACAAAATAACGAACAAAATAAACAGGAAATTCTATATCGGTTCAAGCAAGGATATACTACTCAGATGGAAAGACCACATTAACGACTATAATAGGAATAATCATCATAGTAGGTACTTACAAAATTCATGGAATAAGTATGGTGAGGAAGCATTTCATTTCGAAATTATTCACGAAACGGATGAACAAGAGGAGTTAGTCCCATTAGAGCAAGCGTACCTTGATATGCTTACACCTTGGAAAAGAGATATTGGCTATAATGTTTCCAAGTACGCCGATTGCGCTTTAAGAGGTCGTAAAAGATTGATGAGTTCTCGGTTAAAACAGTCTTTAGGCGTTAGAGGGGTGAATAATCACTTCTTTGGAAAAACACATGATGAACGTGTTCGTGCGATAATATCTGAATCAAATAAAGGCAGATTCACCGGCGAGAACTCATCAACAGTCAAATTAACGTGGGATGATATACACAACATACGGGATTTGTATAAGAATAAATCTGCTGGAGAAATTCACAAAATGTACCCCATGATACATTTATCAGGGGTAAAGTATATTATACGAAATAAAACTTGGTATGACCCAGAATATGAGCCACCTGAGTTATCGAAAGAAGAACTTAAAGCTAGGCGATTGGCTAATCAAAAGTGGAAACATACTGCCGTTGTAATGTTGGATAAGGACACAGGAAAGATAATAAGATCATTCAACTCGACTAAGGAAGCAGCACAGTTTCATGGAAGGCAAAAAGGCTCAGACATAAGTGCGGTGTGTAGAGGCAAACAAGTGTCAGCATACGGTTATAAGTGGATGTATAAAGAGGAATACGAGAAAATTAGCAACCCAGATTAAGCGGTTTTATTACGAAATTCGAAATACACTCAAGGACACCAGGACGCTTTACAAAGCGTTCTCTGTAAGAAGGTACACACAATGTGTACTGATAACACAAGTTTCCGATACGTAGACAAGATAATAGTCCTTCAAAAAAAACTTTAAAACACAAATTCCCCAAAAGAAAACCTCAAAAGCCATAAATACTCTTTACCCCTATTATGAATCCCTTAAAAAATCCCCAAAATTCCCCAATTAAAAAATTTTATTAGAACCAATTTTTCTATTTCAACCCGCTAATCCTATAAAGACGGAGGGGGGCGTTCGACTCGTTGGGATTCGACATTTGGCGTCCATGTGTGCGTTACACCAGGCGTAGTGCTTCTACAAGGGTGGGGTCGCTCTTGCAAAGGGGTGGCATCGTAAGCAAACAAAAAAAAGAGAACCAATCGATTGGCTCACTGGTAGAATTTCATAATGGTATAATGTCGTACATTTAATATCAGCTGTTCTCATGGCTTCTGAAACTGTAATTAAGCTTATTTCGTTCTTCCCGATTTAGATAAAAATTCTTTGATAGAATTTAATAACCCTTTGGCAAAACCATCAGTTTTTTCTTGCATTTCACTGAGTTCTTGTTTTATCTTATCTACTCGTTCATACCAATTATTTATTCTTTCTTGATTGTAATTCTCTTTAGCTTCTTCTTTTTCAATATTTTGAATTAGGACATTGAAGTCCCTTTGTAATATTGCTCTTCTATCTTCGAATATTTTCTTTTTTTCTTCACGATCATCATCAATCTTTCCTTTTACCATTTCAATTGTGGCTGGTACTGCTGCCTTTGCGAATTCTTTTATGATTGTAGTTCCAATTTCCTTACCAACTGCTCTAAGGCCACTAGAAGAGTTGTTACTAGATTCATTTTTCTCAACTAGTTGTACATCATTTGGGTCAACTTTTACTATCTCTACTTTTTCAGGCGTTGAATTTTTACTCACATTTGATCCCCCATTATTTAAAATTTAGTAGCAAGTAACAAAAATCATCATCTTTTACCAAATCTACATAAATTATACAACATAGAAAAGTGAAAGTAATCAGATTTAAGTAGATAATAGTTGAATATATTAATTAAATTCTTATGAGATTTTTTATCGTTTCCTTTTACCTCATTTCAAAATGGATTCATAACTTTTAAGTATTGACACCAGTTTCTGGAAGCAGTATTATCAGGATATTAAGTGGTGTCATAACTTAGATTCATAAATCAGGAGGGAAATTCGATGAAATATGGCTATGCGAGAGTGAGTACTGTTCAACAAGATTTAGAAGCCCAATTCCAAGCGCTAAAGAATGAAGGATGCGAATGTATCTATTCGGAAAAGTTCACTGGAACAAAGGCAGACCGACCAAAATTTAAAGAAGTACTTTCGAAGCTTAAAGACGGAGATACGTTAGTAGTAACGAAATTAGACCGCTTTGCACGTTCTACAATCGATGCAATCAACACAGTAAAAGAGTTATTCGAAAAGGGCGTTAAAGTACATGTTCTAAATATGGGCCTAGTGGAAGACACGCCAACAGGCAGACTTATTTTAACGATCATGAGCGGTTTCGCGGAGTTTGAACGTGATATGATAGTGGAGCGGACTCAGGAAGGCAAAGCGATTGCAAAGCAGCGTGAAGATTTCCGAGAGGGTCGACCAAATAAATTCACTAAAAAGCAAATTAGTCATGCCCTACAGCTGTTAAAAACGCACTCTTACAAAGAGGTTGAAGAAATGACTAAAATATCGAAGAGTACGTTAATACGGTTTAAAAAGAAGTTACATACAACCGAGTAAAGGAGAGAAAAAATATGATTTATGGAATTGGTTATAGGGATTTTACAGCAGAGCAAGGACATAATTTTATTATACAAAAACATATAACAAAAGAAGAATACAATAATCATACAACTATGCTGGGGGAAGTAAATAAGATAAATGCTATGGATAATGTCTACAATCTCCTATATAGAAACGGAGAAGAATTGTTAGAGTACTTCTCTAAAATAAGTGAAAAATTAGCAACAGATAAAGAATCAATTTATTTAGATGCTAATCGTCTACTAATTAATTTTCTATCCTCTCTATCAATGTTCATAGATTATGGAGAAAGATACAATAAAAAGCATTTTGGAAAAGCAAGAATGAAAGAATTCCAGGAAACAACACACGACTTTTATGATAACCATGTTTCATATCGTTTTATAGCATTAATGCGAAATTTTGCTCTACATTACGGCTTTCCATTATCAGTAATTAAGCAAAGCGTTAATGGACCAAAAGGTATTTTTGCTTCAAGAGAATCACTACTACAGTTTAAATCTTGGAAACATGCTACAGAAGATATCCAAAGAATGCCTGAGTTAATTTCATTAGAACCTCATATTGAAATCTCTATGATGTTTATCAAACATCTTTACCAGGATTTCATCTATGATATTGCTCCTGTAATATTAAAAGGTATTGAATATCTAAATACGATGATAAAACAAAATGGTGGAAAAATACCTTTACTTGCCTCATATAAAAACATAGAGGAATTTAATAAAGGCAACATTCACTTTAACATTATCGAACCAGAACCCTATCATGATGCTCTAAAAATAATAAAAAGTCATCCGAGTATTAACATAATAGTAAAATAAATAGCTTTGATTTGTGTGATCCATAGATGTCTTGTTATTTAAATAAATCTTCCTAGGTAAATCTCTATCCATGTCATACTCTTTAGTGTAGTAAAGCAAATATTGTATAACAAAAACCCCCGAACTTACGTTTTACTGCACTAAAGGACCCTAAATACCCCCCTGGAGTTTTCCGAAAAATGACATTTCCAGACACGTAATCAGGCGATTTTATCATTAATTACACGGATCAAATCACCAAACAACGTTATTCTACCGGAACCCTTCGGACATTTCGTACCCATAGGTCTCACCGTACCCTTAGGTCTGTAGCGTCCGTTTGGTCACCGCATCCGCTATAAACTACCAAACGTTCACATAACACCCCTGTACAGTCCGAAGGCTATGTGATGCGGTTTTTAACGCTCAGTAACCACTCAAACCTTACCTATAATGACACACAATATATAGATGTAAACTTTCCGGATATATACTAGATACTGGCACCGGCTTAGACTACGTTCCTTGGCATCAACGATCTAATCCGATCATTCATCCGCAAAAATGCATTTTGCTTCCGTAACTTATTGTTAACTACAATTAACCCGGTTAACCAAATGATTTGTGCGTACTAGTCGGTTAACCTTTGTCCAACTATGTATTGCCGAATAAACGTAATAACTTCGCTAACGCTCAGTTGAATCCTGCTTAGGCAGTCTTCACAAAACTTACAACGTCCAAATATTTTTAGATGTGACTAAAGCTGATAAGCTTTGGTTACATCACCAAGCAGTTAGGCGAAGGTTATTACGTTCTATTTATATATCCTTCTCTTAAGACTTAGAGCCTGGAACCCTTGATACGACTGGGTTTTAAAACGTTTTTAGCACGGCCTACGTGCTAGATGCAAGTTCGTTAATTGTCGCTAGCCGTTACAGCCGAATCATATCAAAGTGTATATCGTAATCATCGACCCCCTTTGTGATAATGTATTCAGTTGCGGAATCGACATTTACAAATTCTTCTACGTTATAACTATCGCCCAGGCCTAATTGCCAAATTCCATCACCATACATCATTAAGATACACTTATCTTCTTCCTTATTGTTGTTTATTCGATAGATTACGCCTTTTTTACGTGATTCCAACAGTTTTTTACGCCATTTGTGGTGTGTTAAATCGCAGATCATTTTATTTTCCTCCAAGGCTTTCCCATTTATTATTTCTGCAATTTCTATGAAGTTATTTCATTTATACCTATTTCGAGATAATTCGCATATAACAAAAATCACCCGAGCGCATCATACGCCCAGGCGATTGTGTCAAGGAACATTAAATTTCATTATTTAGCCATTTTTTCAGCAAATCACGCATCCTTCGACTTGGAATATAGATGTGTACGGGTTTACCATCTCTGATTGCGGAGCGGAATACCCACTGGAGTAAATCGGATAATGCAAGTAAATCTTCATCAACCTTAACATTGCGCTGCTCAAAAAAGTGTTCTTCGATTGGATTAATGAAACGGTTTAAACAAAACGCTAAAATGTCTTTATGTTTATATTTATTGGTGGCACGCATATTGAACGAAATAAAACATGCTAGTCCGACGACGACTTTTGAGATGGTTTCCGGCTCTGATTTTCTAAATCCGTTACCTTCAATTTTTTTCTTACAATCCTTGAATGTTGTCCACAATATCTTACCAGCAGGAGCCTTATGGATATTTCTAAAAAAATTGTACAGATTGTTTTTTAAGCATTTTACTTTTTCTTTGTTATGGGAATTTTCGTACCAACTTTTGGACAAAGCGTATTTATTTTGACCGATATCATTCATTTCCCCTTCATAAATGTGAATGAGGTTCTTAAAGTTGGATCGATCTTCTTGAGTAACTGATAATTGTTGCAGCTCGTATCTATCACCATACTTTACCACTGAATAATAATCGTACTGAACATTGTGTAAGTCGTAATAGTACTTTTGTAACTGCCCATCGAACATATAGGTCAGTATATAAACCATATCAAACAGATTAAAAATTTTGGCCGGGAAATTCCAAACGAATGCTACGTTGTTTACTAGATACAAATTTCCGGCTAAAGCGAAATCACGAACGGTGCTGAACGTTGTGTCAAACTTCGGGTGTTCTTTCCAAGTAACTTTACCGCCATCATTTATTTCGATTGCACCTCCTTTTAACATCATTTGAATATCCCCTTTTTTTAGCAGTATCTGTGATATAACCTCCATTACTTCATCCATTATCAATGTATAATTTGACCAGCTTAGTAATTCAATCAATTCGTCATCAGCCATTGCAAACAGGGCGTGTGTCGTTGCAATGTCTTCACCATCGGCGATAAGACGTTTGAGCGACTGTAACTTGGTGCCGGATCCGTGCTTAGAATCGGGTTCTTTGAAATCCCTGTTTGTAACTTCTTGCTTTATCCTTTGGACCTCATCAAGGTACGGTGTAACGAATATAAACCTTTGGCTTATATCCGCTTCCCTCATTAGTTGAATTGCGTAGCTTGTTTTACCCGTCCCCATCATGCTATCGATAATATTAACTTTTTTGCTCATTCTCCTAATCTCCTACTTTGATTAACATTTTTTTAGAGGGATCAGGTGTACAAAAAAATCTGCGTACATCCTTGATTACAGCTGCAACATGCTCTTTGTCATGTCCGAGACGTAGTACCCATGAATAAATCTGTTCATTCGTTGCATTTTCATTTACTACCATGTCCGCAACCTTGTTGTGTAGACTTATATTCGTTTCACTGTCAAATGTTCCATAATGTAATCCATTTACCTCCAAACGGAACCAATTAAGTGTTGATGGCTTTTTTCTACTACGACCTGCCTTGGTTAGAATATGGACTTTAATACCTTTACTCGGGTCTCCTTTAATCGGTCCTTTAGGATGTTTCTTACGTGCATGTTCACTGGGCGTGACCACTTCTAGATTTTCTCGAGTGTTATTTAATCCGTTACCCTCTATATGATGGACGTGCATTCCCACAGGTTCCCCTTTTATTAGGCGATGTACACGTTTATCTTTACTGCGTGCATACCAGGTACGGCTTTCTGAATCCCACTTAACGCAAATATTGTAACCTCGGCTTTTTAGCATGTAAAAATCCTCTGTGTTGATATGCATCTCTAGAATTCGGTCAAGACTTTCAATATATACCGTTGTAGTACCATCATCATTGTGTTTGAAATCGTTATTCATTCTTTAGCCATCCTTTTTCCTGAAGTTTTTTGTGTAATTTATTCTCAACCCATTCTTCCAATGCCTTATCAATCTCAGCATCATCTATTTTTGCGATATTCAGAGTCTCTTTTATCGATTCCACACGTTTCTCAATAATTCCAAATTTCTCCACATAATTTCCCTCCTATAAATCCGTGAATTATTTACACTTAATGTTCAAAAAATATAAGCGACCTCTATTATTCTGCTAATTTACTTTGCACATATTGAATATCAATTAGTATGGCATCGCTAATCCCTACTGCTCGTTTGAATCTTTTAGCAAACTCCCGGGTAATTCGCTTCGTTTCTTTTTCGACTGCCGATACCAAACTGACACTAACATGCATCCTTTCTGCCAATTCTCCCTGTGAAATGCCTAGATATGCTCTTACGACTTTTATCGTTGTTGATGTGACCATTCAATCCACCTCCTTTCAAGTTCATTTCTTTGACATATTAATAATCCGACCAAAATGTCTAATAGTATCGCATTAAAAAAGATTTTTTCTTCTTTGTCCGTATCAACAATAAATCAAGTGAGTAAAGCGTATTTAACTTGTCTCATCTTAGTAGTCCGACCCCTAACGGCTTTGTGTAACGCTTAATGAAAACTTTTATCAAAAAAAATAAACGTAACCTATATGGCTACGCCTAAAACAATCTGCTTTGTTATGGCTAACTATTATAAATTTCTACCCTGGTTTGTTTCCATTCTATAATTATCAATCATTAACATTAATTGTTGTTCAAAAATCTCCCCTGGTGTTGACCCTTTAAATTGTTCTTCAATCAAAAATGCGGTTGCTAATTCATTTGGGAACGAATCATCTGAAGCAGGACTTTCAATAAAATAATTTACTATAATATTTGCTAATCGAACGTGATTCTTTTGTGGGATTCGTTTGATAAGATCGATAAGATAATTTTCATTAATAACTCTTACACCCTTTTGTTCTTTTCTTATTAGACCTCTTTTTTCTAATTGATTTAATGCTTTAATGATTTGCTGTCTACTGAAGTGATCTCTAAAATTCTCAATAATTAAGCTAGAATTAATCCAGTCATTCGCATTACAATTATTTCTTATACTTTTCCAAACTAATCTTGCGGTTACAGAAGTACGTTTATCTACCAATTTTTCTTCCTTCATAACCATATAGTACGCCATTAATTCACCCTCCGTTTTTTTCCATCTTACAAAAATAAAGTACGTTTACGCAATGTCCACATAATTGTACGAAAAAACAAAATCTCAAGGAAAATAGAAATTATTTAGGGTGTTCGACATTGGTATATTCAGGAAAATATATGTTCAAAATATAATAAAACATACTTAGGAGCGGACAGATGTATAAGTTAGTTCGGAGACTCAAAAAGAATTGGAAGACCAAATTGATCGTTAGTTATGTCGTTATTTTTTGGTATTCATCTTCTTTTAATTTTATATACGAAAATCCTAGCAATGTTTCTACGGGTCTAATAATGCTATTGATGCCTTTTTTTGTTGCTTTAACGTATAAACCATTCCGAAGTTTTGTATTCGAAATGCTTTCTGTATTAATAAAATCAATTAGATATAAGAGCGGACTTCCCGTTGACATAAGGGATATAGATAAAATGGATGGTTTTGAATTCGAGAAATTCTTAAAACCCGTTTTTGAGCGGCAAGGGTATCTAACGAGAGTAACGCAAGGATCTGGCGATTATGGTGCGGATTTAATTTTGCGAAAAGGTCGCAAGAAATACGTTGTTCAAGCGAAAAGATACAATAGCAATATCGGAGTTAGTGCAGTTCAACAAGTTGTTGCTGCGATGAATTATTACGATGCAAACGGAGCGATGGTAGTTACGAATCAATACTTTACTCCATCAGCCGTTAAACTTGCAAAAGTAAATGGTGTTAAGTTGATTGATCGGGACTCTTTATCGAAAATGTTGTTGTAACATGAGTGGATTAAATATTTTAAGTACATTGTATTTTCTTTTTTTTCCTTATTGATCTCTTTGATTTAGCTTTAGGTGAATTTTGTATAGCTATTGGATGCGTTTGTAAAGCGTATAATTAATCACCGGTAGCTAATGTGAGAGACAAACGGAAGGATGCTTATTTACGGAAAAATGGCTGGAAAGTGATGAGATTTAGTGGACGACAGATTTACCAACAGTTAGAAAAGGTTCTATAGCGGATTGATAAAGTGATATCAGATAAATTAAGCCCTAACTGTACATATAAGTAAACCGCTAAGCCTGGGGGTCGCTTAACGGTTTAATTTCTTGCAGCATAAGGGAATTGTCTACTTTCTATTCTTTAGCCCCATTTTATTTGTGGGCTTTTTCTTTAGGGATTTCTTATTCTTCCTGTTTTTATAATTGCTATAAATCATAAATAACTTGTAAAAAACATCTAAAACAATGCTAATCGCTACTAGAACTTCATTAAAATTCAAGCTTACAACTCCTTCGATTAAAATCTCTATCATGAATTAGATTCTAGTAAGTTATGCTTTATCTAGTTGTCTTAATATCCACTAGGTTAACATAGAGAAACACCATAAATCAATATATAGTACCGAAAATATTTCCGACACCACTATATATTGTAGTTAAGGCAAATAACAATGATTTTGTCAAACTAATAATATGCAGAAAAAATAAGAAAACTTGAGAATAATGGCTATATAGCCCATAAAACAGTATTTTTTAATATTTTCCAGAAGTTGATTTTCTAAAGGAGGCAACAAAATGAACGAGTTGGTGGGGGCAAAATTAACAATTTCTCGCATTAAAACGCAGCTCCTCGACATTGCTGGAGAGTTGATTGCTGACGATTTATCAGATAAGAATTACGCTATCGAACGTTTGCTAAAAGTTGTGGAATATATCGATGACAACGATGTGAAGGTTAGTGAAATTCAAATATAAAAGCCCTGGTGACGTGCCAAGGCTCTACTTATTAACAGTTTGTTCCTCTTGAAGTTTTCGGAACTTATATAATACCATTTCTCTTGCAGCTTCTTTAGTACTGCCATAACAATTACAAACTCCAAGACTGTTATCAGATGTTATTAGCATAGTAAATAATTTATACACAGACTTTATGGCTTTGCTCTACTACTTGAAGACTAGCTAATATTAGAGTCCACCAAACTTCTTCTTCAAAATTAACCTCTTCGTTTATTGGTCGACTATGTACTATATTATTTCTTATTTTATAAAACCATGTCGCTTCCTTAGCGTCCTTAAAACTAGGAGGTTTTACAGACTTGATTAAATCAATTGTATTACTGCCAATTCCATCGAAAATTGTGATTAACGATTCTTCTTCTGTAGGTTTCACTTTTAATTTCTGCTCCAACAAAAGCGCAAAATCATCAATTGAAAGGGAACTCATTAAACTTCTATGAAGCGAATTAAAAGAGAACGAGTGAAAGACGGCTTCAATACACCTATAAATTTCAATAAATACATCTTTCCATTGAACCGAAATCAAGCTTTTAGTTAACAGATTATAGTTGATAGTTTTGAAATTCTGTACAAAAAGATCAGTGTACTGAATTAAAATCTCTTCAGAAAAATTTAAAGGCAGTAGATTTTTATTATTAGTAAGAATGTAGCCAACAAGATTTCCCAATCTATGATTAATAAAAGCACTGTTTGGATTAATTTCAAATAAAAGAATATTATGAAAGTATAGGATTAAATCATTGTAGTCGTGTCCTGTATATGTCTGTTCCTCATGTTGAAATAAAATTTCATCATAAATTTCGGATTTAGAACTTTGCCTTCTAATAGGAATTCCCAATTCACAAACTAATTTCAAAAAAACCCCTGCAGAAAGTTCATATTCATTAAGAAATAGGCCTTCATCAAAATTTACATTAATATTTTCATATCCTGTAATTATGAAATACTTTTTTCCATTCAGCTTAAAAAAGGAAGAAATCACTCCAGGAGAAATAGGTAAAATTTCTTCTATATTAATATTTTTACAATCATCCTTATCTTGTTCTGAAAAAGAAACCCATCTTTTCCCTGAAGGAATTTGTCTTCCGATGTCACTAACAAAATTCAAAAGCCGAGAAAAAATAAAATCGTTCATTTCATCTCTTCTTCTAAAACGATTAGGCATGTTTATTACGACCTCCAACAAGGAGAAAGCTTACTGAATCTAAATTCCTCTTTAATCAATGTTCTAAATGCATTAGTAAAAAATTCCCTTTCATAATCTCCAACCTTTGAAACAACCTTAGTTATTTTTTCATTAAGGGTCAAATAATCGAGAAATTCTCCAAGTTGGTCGTTATTGTATTCTTTAATTTTATCTAAGAATTGATCCATTTGCGTTAATACTTTATTACATTTTTCATGTTGTTCCTCTATACTTTTTTCATCTCCGGGCAGTCCGAAAATCTCTATAGAAAAAGCAGTCATAAAGCCGACTCTTGCTGTTTGGCTTCCGAACAAATCCTTACCTTTTTTAAACTTAGTCGGAACTTTAGACTCCTCTTCCTCACCAGATAGTTCAGTATCAGGTATATAATTAAAAATATATTCATCAAATGTGTTCATTCTAGAAAGTAGTACAAAAAATATTTCACTAAAATCATTGTCAGAAGTCGCTTCAATGAAGTCGAGTTTTGTAAATTCATCTGCTAATGCTTCTTTTGTATCAATTTTGTATTTTCTTGCACCAAAAACCAAAAAAAGTTCAATAATCTTATCAGCCTGATAGCTTCCAGGTTTTGTTCTATTCCCATTTTCGTCAATTTCGATTAATTGAATATTATGTACTTTGGTTCGGATTTCATTTATCAATGTGTTATATAATATTTCTATCTGCCTTCTTAAGTTCCAAGGTACCTGACCTGAATTAAGGATTAACATACGGTATAGTAGACTATTTGTATTAGTAGATAACCAGTATTCAACTCGTATATCTTTATCATTTAAATTACTGTTACTTTTAATAGCTTCACCTATTGCCGTGGTTCTTTGCATACCGTCAATAATTGATAAACTTTCTTTTGGGACATTATTTAATATTTCGAGTATTGCATCTCTGTCTGAATTTAATAAATTCACTTTTTCATAAGTTTCTGTATCCAAAACGATACCAATCACAATAGGCGGGAGAATTGTACCTCTAATTATATCTTCTCTCATTCGATCTCTAATTCTAATTGCGGATTTAGTTTTTAATGCTTGTCTTTGCCCTTCAATCCCTCCTTTATCTTTATAAGCAATTTGTACTAATTCCAAATAATCCTTAATTTTAATATTTGTTAGAACAGAAAAGCAGTCTACTCTTTCATCCTTTAAAATATTTACGTAATCACTCATTAAATTTTCTCCTTAAACCATAATTAACCTTTTTTTATGATAGCATCTTCTAATCACACTTTCAAAGTATTTTAGGCATTTAAGCATGGCACTAATTAAATCCTTTCATTGTTATTAAACAAAATCATCTTGAATTTAAAGAAAAAAAACGACACCCGATAAGGTGACGTTCAAATATATATTATTTATGTTCATTGTTAAGCAATCATTTTTTACAGACCCTCAAAGCCTTTTTCAATTGCGTCCTCTAAGTCTTTTCCATATATCTCAACATAACGCTTTAAAATCTCTAGCGACTGGTGACCCGATAAGCGTTGCAATACAAAAATATTCGTTCCTGCTTCAACCTTTAATCGACAGAATGTCCGTCTAAATGCGTGTGGGCTGACCGTGACTTCATTTCCAACTCCCGTTAGTTTTCCGTAGTGACGTAATCTATTTTGTATGGAGCGTCCTCCAATAGGTTGATTTACTACGTTAATAAATAATATGTCTGTATCCAATGCACCACGTTCTTCAATGTATGCTTTTAAGACCGCTCTCAGACGCTTTGTAAGAGGTATACGGCGTGCGTAGCGGTTCTTGGCACGTTGTATATTAACTGCGCCCTTTCCATCAAAAGAAACGTCTTGGATGCGTAGAGAGGTTAATTCTGTAAGTCTAATGCCCGTATGTGCAAACGTCAACATAACTGCCAGATCACGTAAGCCAATAAAGGTTGTAACGTCAGGTGCATCTAGCAAAAGTTTTAACTGTCGTTTTGTAAATGTTGCACCAACTTCATGCCTTTTACGGAGTTGCTGAACGCCTTCATAAGGATTCGTATCTATATACTCTTTTCGTAAACAGAAATTAAAAAAGGTTCTACCCGCCCGAAGCCGTGCATTAATCGTATTTACGGCACGACCTAAATTTTGTTGATGCTCAATAAATTGCTCAATATGGTCCATCGTCATTTTTCGAATATCTAATAGGGGTACGTTAATTTCGGTAAAAGCCCGACCAGTTTGCTTGAGTTCCTTATCGTAAAATTTCACTGTTTCTGAAGAAAGACCTTTAATGCGACAATGTCTCAGAAATTCTTTTACTGCGTACTGAAAATTTGAGACCTGTAACTGCGTGGTATTTCTTTCAAGTGCGTGTTGAATGGAAATGTTGGTAGTGCCGTTCCTTCGTTTCATAGCGGAACCCTCCTTAGAATTTAACGTAAGGGGAGTCTTGAACTGCGTGGTATTTATTCGTGTTATTTTCGGTTGAAATGTACCCATTGAAAAATGGACATAAAAGAATATCACCACGTATATAAAACGCAGTGATATCAACGATTGTATAACGCGCTCGGAGGGAATCGAACCCCCATTTTAAGAACCGGAATCTTACGTGCTATCCGTTGCACCACGAGCGCTAATTTGTAACGACTTACATATTATATGCTAGTTTCGACAACTTTGCAAGTAAATAATAGGTTTTAAATTAGTCCGGATTGGTTATGCTTAAGTAGGAAAGTTGTCGAACATTTGAAAGGCGAATTGTTTGACCTTTATTGACCATCAGTGTATGATTACTATACAAATTATTTTAAACTTTCACACTCAGGAGGAGGAAGAAATATGAATTTGATTCCTACAGTTATTGAACAAACAAACCGCGGTGAACGTGCCTATGACATTTATTCCCGTCTATTAAAGGATCGGATCATTATGCTTGGCAGCGCTATTGATGACAATGTTGCTAACAGTATTGTAGCACAATTATTATTTTTAGAAGCGGAAAATCCTGAAAAAGATATTACCCTTTACATCAATAGTCCAGGCGGAAGCATCACAGCCGGGATGGCGATTTACGATACCATGCAGTATATCAAATCAAATGTATCAACTGTTTGTATCGGAATGGCAGCTTCCATGGGAGCATTCTTACTTTCAGCTGGGGAAAAAGGTAAGCGTTTTGCCCTTCCAAATGCTGAAGTCATGATTCACCAGCCACTTGGCGGTGCCCAAGGCCAAGCTACCGAAATTGAAATTGCCGCTAAGCGGATCCTTTTCCTTCGTGAAAAATTAAATGGAATTTTAGCCGAGCGCACTGGCCAGCCGCTTGAAGTCATTCAAAGAGATACCGACCGCGATAATTTCATGACGGCTGAAAGAGCAAAGGAATACGGCCTGATCGACAGCATCATCACCCGCCACACACTTGATAAAAAAGAGAAATAATCAAAGGGATGCAGTTGGCATAATGCCAGCTGCATTTTTTTGTGACCGGAGCGGCCCATTTTTCCTGTCTCCGGGCACAATTATCGCCTTTTTCCCTTCCTCGGGCAAAAATAAAAGGGTTCAGCCTCCTAAATGAGGCTGAACCCTTTCCAAATTAATGATCTTTTTGAATAAAGTCAGTTAATGCGTTGATGGCTTTTTCTTCGTCATCGCCGTTTGCGATAATATTAATCACGATTCCTGAGCCAACTGCAAGGCTCATTAATCCCATGATACTTTTTGCATTTACCTTTTTGCCATCTTTCTCTAGAAAAATATCCGCTGAAAAGCGGTTTGCCTCTTGCACAAAAAGTGCTGCTGGTCGTGCTTGGAGACCTGTTCTCAATTTAACCTCTACCTGTTTTGCCAACATTATTTAATTCCTCCTCATTTTTTTATCCTATATTATGATAACAAATTCATTATTTCACAAAGTCAAAATCACTTAGCCCTAAAGCGGACAATATTTGGGTCCCTTCAGACCCGTCTACTTCCTTTGCGCAATTTCGCCCATTCGGAGCTTCTCGGCAATCTCATCAATTTTACGCAGACGATGATTAATTCCTGATTTACTAATGGCACCGCCGGAAACCATTTCACCCAGTTCTTTTAGAGTAACATCCGGAAAATTCAACCGAAGCTCTGCAATTTCCCGCAGTTTATCCGGTAAGATTTGCAAGCCAACCGTCGCATCAATCAAGCGGATATTCTCGACCTGACGGATGGAAGCACCAATTGTTTTATTGAGATTGGCGGTCTCGCAGTTTACCAGGCGATTCACTGAGTTCCGCATATCCCTGACGATTCGAACGTCTTCAAAGCGGAGCAGGGCATTATGGGCACCGACAATATTTAGAAACTCGGTAATTTTCTCGGCTTCCTTTAAATAGGTAATAAAGCCTTTTTTACGCTCAAGTGTTTTACTGTTAAGTCCGAATGTATTCATTAATTCGCATAAAGAGTCATTATGATCTTTATAGAGCGAAGCAATTTCCAAGTGATAGGAAGACGTTTCCGGATTATTGACGGAGCCTCCAGCTAGAAAGGCACCTCGCAAATAAGAACGCTTACAACACTTCTTTTTTACAAGATCCGGCGAAATATCGTGGATGATGGTAAATCCATCTCCAATAATTTTCGTGTCCTCCAGGATTTCCTTTGCCTGCTGGGACAAACGAACAATGTAGACATTGTTTTTTTTCAGACGCATTTTTTTGCGGACCAGCAATTCTACTTGCACTTGGTAGCTTTTTTTCAATAATGTATAAATTCTTCTTGCAATCGCGGCATTTTCGGTTTGAATATCAACAACTAACTTACGATTTGAAAAGGAAAGGGAACCGTTCATACGGATCAAAGCCGAGAGCTCTGATTGAATGCAGCACGTTTTCACTTCCAGGTTAGTTAATTCTTTTTTCGTTTCCGAAGCGAAAGACATCCCCTCACCCCTTTATAAAAAACATTATTAATTTAAAATGCCTGCTACTATCTACGCTTCATAACGCTTTTTGGTTTCATCCACGAGCAAATTATATAAAATATTTGCTACTTTTTTCGGATCATGCCGGAGTGCGCCATTTTCCTGATAGGCAATATCCGCATGGACCACCTCGAGACCCAGTTCAAAAAGCTGTGGTAAATCATACTTTACCGGGTCAGCCAGCTCTTCATTATAGCGAAGCTGCACTTCCGGGGGAATTTCTTCATTATTGACAAGGACCGTATCGACAAAGGCACAGCTCATATGGCTATATAAGGCCTTGACGTGATCGCTCGCCGTATAGCCATGCGTTTCCCCTGCCTGTGTCATTAGATTACAAATATACACCTTTTTCGCATTGGAGCGGCAAACCTCATCCCCTAATCGTGGGACAAGCAGATTTGGCAAGATACTGGTATACAAACTTCCAGGGCCAATGATAATTAAATCAGCCTGGCGAATCGCTTGGATTGACTCCGGTAATGGGCGGATTGCACTTTTAGATGTTAAATACACTCGTTTAATTTTTTTCCCCGAATAAGGGATTTTTGATTCCCCGGAAACAATTGCTCCGTCCTCCATCTCCGCATGCAGAACCACACTTTGATTAGCAGCCGGAAGCACTTTACCGTGAACATTCAAGATTTTGCTCATCTCTTGAATGGCATGAACGAAATTGCCGGTAATCGATGTCATCGCCGCCAAGATTAAATTTCCCAGCGAATGTCCGGAAAGTTCATTCGAGGTTTTAAAACGATGTTGAAACATTTCCTCAACCAGCGGCTCTACATCTGACAGTGATGCTAATACATTACGTATGTCGCCGGGGGGAGGAATATGCAAATCCTCGCGCAAGCGTCCTGAACTGCCGCCGTCATCCGCGACAGTCACAATGGCGGTAATATCCACAGGAAACTGTTTTAACCCTCGCAATAAAACCGGTAAACCTGTTCCTCCGCCAATGACGACAATCCGAGGCTGTCTTAACTCTCTCATGTTGTTTTATCCTTTCTCCTCTCAATGTCGCGGTGGGAAACGCATGTTTTATAATCATTTTCGAAAAATCGGCCCAAATACTCAGCAAGGGCAACCGAACGGTGCTGCCCGCCAGTACAGCCAATCGCAATCACCAGCTGCGCCTTTCCTTCCCGCTTATAATGTGGAAGCATGAAGCTTAGCAGATCCGTTACTTTTTCCAAAAACTTTTGCGTCTCATTCCATTTTAAAACATAGCTTGAAACTTCTTCATCCAGCCCTGTCTTTGGTCTCATATGATCAATATAATGGGGATTCGGCAGGAAGCGCACATCAAAGACGAGGTCTGCATCAATTGGAAGCCCATGTTTAAAGCCGAACGACATGACATTGACAGTAAAGATTAATTGTTTATTCGCGGTAAATTCCGTTAATATCTTCTCACGTAATTCACGTGGTTTCATCTGGGAAGTATTGTAAATCAATTGTGCCCGGCCTTTTAATTCCTCAAGAAGTTCGCGTTCAAGCGAGATGCCCTCAAGAGGTAAGCCTGACTTGGCCAGCGGATGCGAACGCCTTGTTTCCTTATATCTACGTACTAATGTCGAATCATCCGCATCTAGAAATAAAATCTGCGGCTTCACCCACGATGTTTCGTCCAGCTCATCCAATGCTTTGAATAAATGGTCAAAAAACTCTCTTCCCCGTAGGTCCATTACGAGGGCAACCTTATTCATTTTATTCCCTGATTCCTTCATAAGTTCAAGAAATTTCTGGAGCAGTGTCGGCGGCAAATTATCTACACAGAAGAACCCTAAATCTTCAAAGCTTTGGATTGCTACCGTTTTTCCTGCCCCAGACATTCCAGTAATAATCACCATCTGGGTATCGTTAATCGAACCGGTACTCACTCTAATTCCCCCTAATTATATTAACTTGGATCTAATCGATAACTGATTAGTTCAAAATCTTTTGTATAAGTAAAAGTACCGTAAATGATGCCCTTTCCATGAATCATGTAATCAATGATATGGTAATCGCCTGCAGCCATCGGCAGAGCTTTCACCTGGTCTATCGCATGCCACGCCAGCTTCCCCTCTTCAGATTCGACTAAATCAATGCCGTCTGAATCCGCTGCCATAAAAGTAAACATCATCCACTCGGAAAGAAGCTCATCACTTTCCTTCATAATCATAGTAAAAATCCCTTTTAATTGTGGACTTTTTAAATAGATGCCCGTTTCTTCACGGTATTCCCTGATGCAGGAGTCCCTTACCGATTCACCCGGTTCCATTTTTCCGCCTGGGGCCACCCACCAGCCCCGGCGCGGTTTCTGCAGTAACAATATTTGGTTATTTCTTATCAAAACACAATTGGTGACCCGTTGCATTCTTTTCACCTACTAAAACTAATATTGTAACAGTTTATTTTATTCTTTTCATTATACTATTTTTAGGAAACAGCCACAATGAATACAAAATTGATATTTTTTTACCTTAGCAGGCCCAAACTAATATGGTGTTTCACGCCACAATTTACGACAAAAAGGTATTCAAAGAATCATTCCTTAATCTTTAGGCGCTCCCCCCCTTTTCCACGCAAAAAAATGGCACAAGCTGCTGGGCTTGTGCGCTCAAAAGGTATTTATTTTAAAGGGGGTCAATTTATATAATCATACCCTATCTATATTTCACTACTGTTACAGGAAAATTAAAACAGAGTTACTTTTTCGTAAAGTGTAAATTTACAATTATACCTTTTCCCTACCCGGTTATTTCTTTAATTTCATCTCTTCTTGAAGTTCTTCGACAAATTGCTGTGCACTTTGGGCAGCAATACTGCCATCTCCAGTGGCCGTGACAATCTGGCGGAGCGTCTTTTCACGAATATCTCCGGCAGCGAAAATACCCGGCACCTTTGTTTCCATTTGTTCATTTGTTTCAATATAACCATTTTCATTCGTAATGCCAAGACTGACAAATGGTTGCGATAGCGGCAGCATTCCGATATAAACAAATACACCATCTGCTGGCAGTTCCTGCTCTTCACCAGTTTGTGTCGACACCAAGGTCACGCTGCCTACTTTGCCATTTTTATCATTAATCGACTTAAGCGTGTGATTCCAAATAAAATCAACCTTTTCGTTAGCAAAGGCACGGTCTTGGAGGATCTTTTGCGCGCGCAGCTGATCGCGGCGGTGAACGATGGTGACTTTGGATGCGAAACGGGTTAAGTAAACACCTTCCTCAACAGCTGAGTCCCCGCCCCCAATGACGTAAAGTTCTTTATTTTTAAAGAAAGCACCATCACAAACGGCGCAATAAGAAACGCCGCGGCCGCCAAGTTCTTTTTCACCAGGAACGCCAATTTTCTTATACTCAGCACCGGTTGAAATGATGACAGCGCGCGCTTTATATTGTTTAGACCCAGCAGTAATGAGTTTGTAGTCGCCATGGTCAACGATTTCCTTAATATCGCCGTAGGCATATTCAGCGCCAAATTTCTTGGCATGTTCAAACATCTTCGTTGATAAATCAGGACCTAAAATACTCTCAAAGCCCGGATAGTTCTCAACATCCTCTGTATTGGCCATTTGCCCGCCAGGCATGCCGCGCTCAATCATCAATGTAGAAAGGTTCGCGCGTGATGTATATACAGCAGCCGTCATCCCCGCAGGACCAGCCCCGGCAATAATGACATCATAAATTTTTTCTTCAGTCATGGTTGGTTCACTCCTCTTGTATAAAAAAATACGATTAAGTATATTCTTCCCTACTTAATCGTATTAAACAATTCAATTATAGTCCATTTATCTGCTTAATTTAAATACTCATTCACGATTTTTACATATTTGCCAATCGTGGCGGTTGATAGCCCGTAGCGTTCGGCAACCTCCTGCTGGGATACCTTTTCACTGCGCAGTTTGTGCCACATATATTCTACCGCTCCCGCCCAGGCCCGTTTATTTTTCAAGGAAATGTTAGCCTTGGAAACTTCGACGTACAGCGAGAACCACATTAAGTACAAACCAGATTCAATTGTGCCAATTGGCTGATGATTTTCATAAAAAAGCTCGGCAATTTCCTGTGCATCAGAGGTCACAGATGGTTTTCCCGATCTGATTAACGAAATATATTCTTTTTCAAGTCCGGTGAATTTTTGATTTTGAAATAGCCGCTTCGAGGTAATGATTTCCTCTTTTTTGCTTGAAATAGTGGTTAGGAATAGGGCAAATAAGCGCTCTTCGACATAGTCACTTTCAAGCTTTTGAAAAATAGAGCCTGATTGGTCTTCTAATCCGTTTACTTTTGCTGGCGACTTTTCGGTATTCCATGGTTCCATGCCTTCTTTATCAGGATTAATCGCAAGCATCTTCTTCCAGATGTTTTTTGCGAAATTTTCATGGCCGGTGAAATAGGCTGAATAGGAAAGCCAGTAATAATACGGACCATCGCCATCAAAGCCATTTTTATATAACTTTTTCAACCATAAATAGGCAGGCTCATACTCCCCGACCAACGCAAAACTGGTACCAAGCTTAAATTGATGCTCACTAAGGAGCGGCTGAATTTTTTTCAATGATTGCAGCATGGTTGTGACATGCTTTGTTTGCCCCTGATAATGGGCAAATACAAGTTTATTACAGAGGGCATGCAGATTCCCAGGATTGCGCTCGAGCACATCCTGTAAGATAGATTCCGCTTTTTCCGTTTTGCCTAAATAAAAATAGGCTAGCGCTAAGTTATTGTAAGCCGACCAGTATTCCGGATATTCCTTGACGACATCTTTTAACAGCTCAATAGCCTTTGGAAAATAGCCTGACTCTAGAAGCTCACGAGCCTGTTCCTGTTTGAAAATCAAATCATCCTGCTCCAGAAACAGCTCATCCTCAAGATCCTCTGATTCAAATGTAAGCAGTTCAATTAGTTCCTCTGTATCTTCTGAAAAATCACCATCCGGTTCTAATTGTAAATAGAGCTTTGCATGGTGATAAGCATCTTTAAAAAATCCTATATGGGCATAATTATTCGCTAAAAAGTAATGGCACTCAATCATTTCAGAGTCTAGTTCTTCAAGGATTTGATGCAAGAGCCGGTTGGAATTTTCAAACTCGCCAAGTTCTGTTGACACAATGGCCAGCTGGCATGTAATCATCGGTTCACCAGGCTCGAGCTGCATCGCCCGTCCAAGATATTTTTTTGCTTTGATAAAATCACGTCGATGGTATGCCTTTAAACCCTTCGTGAAATAATATTCGCCCGTAGGAATAAATGAAAGTAATTTTCCCTTTTGAATTCTTGCTTTTGCGTCTTTTCCCATGAAGTCCTCCACATTTTTCAATATAACTTATGTAGTATACCATATTTTGCGGTTGTTCGAGAAGGGATTTGAGGAGTTCTTGTGGGTCTTGGGTAGTTTTTTGTAGGTTTCAGATAGTTATATTGTAGGTTTCAGGTAGTTTTTTTGGGTTTGGCTGTTTTTTTAGGGGTTTTGGCTATTTTTCCAGGGGTTTTGGCTACTTTTTTAGGGGTTTTGGCTGTTTTTCAAGGAGTTTTGGCTGTTTAGACATTATATGGAAAATCCGAAAAAAGAAAGACCGCGATTATGAACGGCCTTTGTGTCTTTCCTCTAGTGTTCGCAAAACCTCTTTGAATGGAAGGCCTTGTTCCACCAACAATACCTGGAGGTGATAAAGCAAATCGGCGGCCTCCCACCTAAGCTCCTCGTGGTCGCGATTCTTGGCTGCAATAATCACCTCAGCGGCTTCTTCGCCGACTTTTTTCAAAATCTTATCGACACCTTTTTCAAAAAGATAGGTGGTGTAGGCACCCTCTGGACGCTCCCGTTCACGTTCCAAGATTACTTTTTCAAGCGATTGTAAGATCTGATAATCCCCTAGGCCCGTTGACCGCTCTGAAAAACAACTAACCGAACCAGTGTGGCAGGCGGGGCCTTTGGGAGTAACCATTACGAGTATCGCATCCTGATCGCAATCGTAGTTGATGCTGACAACTGTCTGCGTGTTCCCGCTCGTCGCACCCTTATGCCACAGCTCCTGACGCGAGCGGCTGAAAAACCATGTTTCTCCTGTTTCAATTGTCTTCGCCAGCGATTCCTCGTTCATATAAGCGAGCGTTAACACTTCTTTCGTACCGGCATCCTGAATGATTCCCGGGATAAGCCCTTTTTCATCAAATTTAACATTCATCGGACCGTCACTCCTTTTTCGCACAAATAGCTTTTTACCTCACGAACCGAGGTTTCCTTATAATGAAAAATCGAGGCTGCAAGGGCAGCGTCCGCTTTGCCTTCCAAAAATGCTTCTTCAAAATGTGCCGCATTCCCTGCCCCGCCTGAAGCAATAACTGGAATGGGAACTGCCTCACTAACTGCTTTCGTCAAGGCAAGATCAAAGCCATTTTTCTCGCCGTCACTATCCATGCTGGTTAATAAAATTTCTCCCGCACCAAGCTTGGCAGCTTCCACCGCCCATTCCACTACTTTTTTATCAGTAGGTTTTCGACCTCCATGTGTGAAAACACGCCATGTTCCGAGCCCTGCGTCGAATTTTGCATCAATCGCAACTACGATACATTGGGACCCGAAATAACGGGCACCCTCGCTAATTAAAGCGGGGTTCAATACAGCAGCTGTGTTAAGTGACACTTTATCAGCCCCGGCGCGGAGGAGTTTTTTCATATCCTCAAGGGAATTGATCCCTCCTCCAACCGTAAACGGAATTGCCAGTTCGGAGGCAACAGCCTTAACGACCTCGACCATTGTCTTCCGGCCTTCAACTGAAGCCGAAATATCGAGGAAAACTAACTCATCTGCACCTTGCTCATCGTAAAAGCGCGCAAGTTCAACAGGGTCACCAGCATCACGTAGCTGCACAAATTGAATCCCTTTAACTACTCTTCCCTCCTTGACATCGAGGCAGGGAATAATTCGTTTTGTCAAGACCATGATTTCACCTCTTCTAATGCTGCTTTCAATGTAAACCGATTCTCATAAAGTGCTTTTCCGACAATCGCTCCGTTTACAATTTTTACTTCAGCTAAAGCCTGCAAATCTACGAGACTGCTGACCCCGCCTGAAGCAATAACATTTTTTCCGGTGACTTTAGCCATTTCACAAACAGCAGGAATATTCGGACCTAAGAGCGTCCCATCTGTCGCAATATCGGTAAAAATAAAGTGTTCAGCTCCCGCATCGGCAAAGCGTTTACCAAGTTCGATGGCCTTTAGTTCTGATGTTTCCAGCCAGCCATGTGTGGCGACATAGCCATTTTTTGCATCAATTCCGACAGCAATTTGCCCACGATATTTTTTAATCATTTCAATTGCGAACTCTGGCTTTGAAACAGCTATACTCCCGATAATCACTCGATCAACACCCTTTTCAAGGTAGTGAAGGATATCTTCCTCAGAGCGAATGCCGCCGCCAATTTGAATTTTCACACCGTTCAGCGTTTGGGCGGCCTCAATCACAAAGCGGTCATTGACACGCTTGCCATCTTTTGCGCCGTCAAGGTCGACCATGTGAATCCACTCTGCCCCTTCAGCGGCAAAGCTTTGGGCCATATCGAAAGGTGAATCCCCGTATATCGTCTCCTGATCATAATCCCCTTGAAGGAGGCGGACACAGTTGCCGCCTCGCATATCAATGGCCGGATAAATCGTCATGCTCATCGTCGAACCGCCTTCCTTTCCTCCACCATTTTTAAAAAATTACCTAGCAGGGCCATCCCGAGCCTGCTGCTTTTTTCAGGATGAAATTGCATCCCTAGAATATTATCCCTGCCAACTACTGCTGAAACCTGTTCATTGTAGACTGTTTTGGCAAGGAGGACATCCGAGTTTTCTGCATTAACATAATAAGAATGCACGAAATAGACATAATCCTCAGTGAGATTTTTCAAGAGGGGGGATTCTTTAACAAATTCTAATCGGTTCCAGCCCATATGTGGAACTTTATAGGGCTTGCCATTGCGGGATTTTCCTGGGAAACGGCGGACACCTCCCTGTAATAGCCCCAACCCTTCCGTCAGGCCGTTTTCTTCACTATTTTCAAAGAGCAGCTGCATGCCGAGGCAGATACCGAGCAGCGGTTTACCTGATGCCGCAAATTCCTTTATGGTATCTGCGGGGAGCCGTTCCATCGCATCTCGGAATGAGCCTACTCCGGGGATAATCAACGCATCTGCCTGAAGCAATTCACTCTTATCAGCGGAAATAAAATAGTTGGCAGAGAGTCGTTCCAATGCCTTGCTTACGCTGAAAAGATTTCCCATGCCGTAATCAACAATACCGATCATGTTAATGCCACCTTTTTTGATTGTTTGGTGGTGCCTGACACCGTTTGGATGATTTTCCCTATTGGTGCCAGTCACCACCTAGATGATTTCCCCTATTGGTGCCTACACCGTGAATTTATAACATCCCTTTTGTAGATGGGACGCCTTTGATACGAGGGTCAATTGTGGTTGCTTCGTCAAGAGCCCGACCAAGTGCTTTAAAGATTGCCTCAATTATATGGTGTGTATTTTTTCCGTAGTGGACAATCACATGAAGATTCATTCGGGCCTCGAGTGCCAGCTTCCAGAGAAATTCGTGGACGAGTTCGGTATCAAAGGTTCCTACCTTCTGCCCAGGAAACTCGGCACGCATTTCGAGATGCGGACGATTGCTGAGGTCGACGACTACCTGGGCCAAGGCCTCATCCATCGGTACAAACGCATTCCCGTAACGCTTAATGCCACGCTTGTCACCGAGTGCTTTTTGTAATGCCTGCCCTAAGCATATGCCAATATCCTCTGTTGTATGGTGATCATCAATCTCAGTATCACCTTCGGCATCGACTGTCAGGTCGAACTGTCCATGTTTCGCGAACAAATCAAGCATATGGCTAAGGAAAGGAACGCCTGTTTCAAGATTGGAATGGCCCTCCCCGTCAATTGCTAACGATAGCTGAATTTTCGTTTCATTTGTTTGCCGTTCAATACTTGCGATCCTTTCCATAAGGAACCTCCTTGAAATGAAATACTATTAATCGTTTTTAAGTCTTATTTCCACTGCCCTAGCGTGTGCCTCAAGCCCTTCCATTCGGGCAAAGGCGGCGATTTTAGCGCCATTCTCCTTTAACGCCCTTTCACTGTAAATGATCACGCTTGATTTCTTCTGAAAATCGTCGACATTAAGCGGGCTGGAAAAACGGGCGGTGCCGTTAGTCGGAAGCACATGGTTCGGCCCCGCAAAATAATCACCGACGGGTTCTGAGCTGTATCGGCCGATAAAGATTGCCCCAGCGTGATGAATTTTTCCAAGAAGATCCAGCGCATTTTCCGTGATTACTTCGAGATGTTCTGGCGCTAACTGATTAATCGTATTAACCGCTTCATCGATGTCTGCTGTTACATAGATTGCCCCGTAATCGGCAATCGAACGGGCGGCAATTTCCTGACGCGGCAGCATGGTAAGCTGCTTTTCGACTTCCGCTGCTACCTCTTCAGCCAACCCCATTGAAGGAGTAACTAGAACACTGCAGGCCCGAGGGTCGTGTTCTGCCTGGGATAATAGATCAGCAGCAACCTCATCTGCCCTTGCCGTTTCATCTGCTAAAATCGCAATCTCACTAGGACCGGCAATCATATCGATATCGACATCGCCAAATACCTCACGTTTCGCCAGCGCCACAAAGATATTTCCCGGGCCAGTAATTTTATCAACTGAAGCAATCGACTCGGTACCGTAAGCAAGCGCGGCAATCGCCTGTGCACCGCCAACTTTATAGATTTCTTCAACCCCGGCTTCCTTAGCAGCGACAAGGACTGCGGCAGGTACAACGCCATTTTCATTTGGCGGTGACACCATCACAATGCGTTTGACACCGGCCACTTTCGCTGGAATCACATTCATCAGCACCGAAGATGGATAGGCCGCCGTCCCTCCTGGCACATACACTCCTACCGAATCAAGCGGAGTTATTTTTTGCCCTAGAATGGTTCCATTTTCTTCGGTTGTCATCCATGAAGGCCGGAGCTGCTTTTCATGGAAGCTGCGAATATTTGCTGCCGCTTCCTGAATGATGGAAATAAAATGCTGATCGACTTTTTGGTAAGCTTCCTCAATTTCTTTGGTAGTTACGGAAAAAGTAGTTAGGTTGACCCTGTCGAATCTCTCCGTATACACGTGTAACGCCTCATCACCCTGTGTTCGTACATCAGAGATTATTGTTTTAACAATCGCTTGCTGCTCGGTAGTGCCCGTATCAATGGAGCGTTTGATCGTTACCTCGTCAGATATTTTTACTATTTTCATCTTCAGAACCCCCTTCGGCAACCACTTCATGCAGCCTTGTTACCAGTTCGTCAATCCGGGCATCTTTCATCCGGTAGCTGACTGGATTGACAATCAGCCTCGATGTTACGTCAACAATTCGTTCATATTCGACCAGCCCGTTTTCCTTTAATGTCCGGCCAGATGAGACGATATCAACAATCCGGTCGGATAATCCAATTAATGGGGCAAGTTCGATTGAACCGTTTAATTGGATTATTTCGACCTGTTCCCCTTGCGCACGAAAATAGGCTTCCGCCACATTCGGATATTTAGTGGCGACTCTTGGGGCAACCTCATTCATCTGTGTATTCGGAAGCCCGGCAACTGCTAGATAGCAGGGGCTGATTTTGAGATCAAGAAGTTCATAGACATCGCGTTCCTCCTCAAGAAGAACGTCCTTTCCGGCAATTCCGACATCAGCAACGCCATGCTCGACATATGTAGCCACATCCATCGGTTTTGCTAAAATAAATCGCAGCCCTTCCGCAGCCGTTTCGATTATCAACTTTCGTGAATCATCAAAATCCGACGGCAGCTTGTAACCCGCTCTTCTTAATAATTCAACAGCTTCTTCAAAAATTCTTCCCTTTGGCATCGCAATTGTTAAGATGCTATTCATCGCTGTTTCCTCCGATTAAAAAGCTCGTTTCGGCAAACCTTTTTGTAAAAGCATCAAGATTTTTTACACCGGTAATGTCTTGAAGTATCGTCGTTTTGCCTTGATTGTGCATCTTTTCAGCCAGTTGAAAGGCAACCCTTCGCCGCTCTCCGCTGAACAAAATGCAGTGAGCACGATTTTCGAGCTGGACGCCTCCCATCGCTTCGAGAAGCATATCAAGTCGTACCGCAAACCCGGTCGCCGTTGCTTTTTTTCCAAATTTCTCAATTAAACTATAGCGGCCGCCATTTCCGATGGGGAAGCCGACATTCCCGGCGTATGCTTCAAATAAAATGCCTGAATAATAGCTCATATGGCTGACAATCGAAAGGTCGAATTTAACCATTTCTTCGATACCATAATCCTTGATGACATCCCACAGCTCTTGCAGCTCGATGATGGCTTGCTTGCCTTTGCCGTTTTCAATAATGTCGAGAGCTTTGCCGATGACTTCTTCACCACCCCTTAGTTGAAGGAGCTGGAGAAGCCTTTGCTTATCAATGGATGATAGTTGCAAGGAGTTTACATGTTCGCGGTAGCCGACATAATTTTTTTCATATAAAAATTTCCGTAAGGCTGTCGCCCGTCCGTTCGTTCCGAGGATTTGCATAAACAATTCCTGGGCAAATCCTACATGGCCAATCGAGACTTGGAATTGCGGCAGACCGACTTTTTTTAAGGAAGAAATCAATAAGGCAATCGTCTCGCCATCGCAGGAGACGGTATCTTCGTTCAAACATTCAACCCCAATTTGCTCGAACTCGGCAGGCCGGCCACCCTCGCGCTGCTGAGCACGGAAAACATTGGCGGAGTATGCCAATCTTACAGGAAGATCCTCGCTTAATAGTTTGGATGCCGCTACACGAGCGATTGGCGCTGTCATATCAGGTCTGAGTACAAGAGTATTACCCTCTTTGTCAAGCAATTTAAACAGCTGTTGGTCAGCAATCGCAGATGCCGCTCCGACAGTTTCGTAGTATTCAAGTGTTGGTGTTTCGATAAATTGATAGCCCCAGAGTTTCATTGTTTCCGCTATTACTGACCGAATCTGGTGCTTTTTTTCATATAACTCCGGCAGCGTATCGCGCATTCCCAAAGGCTTTTCAAACATAAACAAGCGACTCATTTGGTTCACCCTTTTCATATGCTTTAGTCTGCTAAATTGGTAGTGGATTAAAGTTAATAATTAGTAGTTTACTCTCTAGATATGTTTTCGTCAATGGAAAAATCTTTTTGGGTGGCGTGAGAGTAGTAGTTGAGGAGCATTTATGCAGGTAATGGGGGTTATTTCGCCAAGTTTGTCCGTTATTTCGCCAAACTATTGAGTTATCTCGCCAAGTTTTACTTTTATTTCGCCAATCGAGGCAGGAATCTCGCCAAACCGGACGGTTATTTCGCCAAATACCTTACACAGTGAATAAAGCTTCAAATAGCTCATTAAAAAAGCCCGATTCACTATCGTGAACCAGGCTTCATACTTACTTATTTATTTTTACCACCATAAATCACATCATCGGCCCAGCGCGCGGCTAGTTCTTCCTTTGTGTAAATCACCCGCATTGGGTTACCGCCGACGAATGCCCCCGCGGGGACATCTTTGTGGACGAGGGTTCCGGCTGAGACGATGGCCCCATCACCAATGGTCACACCGGGTAGAATCGTTGAATTGGCGCCGATCATGACTTCGCTGCCAATCGAAACCGGCCCCAACCGGTATTCTTTTATCAAATACTCATGCGCCAGGATGGTCGTGTTATAGCCGATAACTGTGTTGCGGCCGACGCTGATTTTCTCTGGGAACATCACATCGAGCATCACCATCAGCGCAAAGGAGGTTTGCTCGCCGACCTTAACTCCCAGAAACACACGGTAAAGCCAATTCTTCATCCCTAAAAAGGGCGTGTAGCGGGCAAGCTGAATGACAATAAAATTTCTGACAACCTTCCAAAAAGGCACGGTCTTATAAACGTGCCATAAGGAATTCGCGCCTTCAACGGGGTAGCGGGTCGTATTCCTCATAACTCACTCTCCGAGGATTTTTAATAAATCCGTCATGTGTTCTAGGATGTAATCTGGTTCATATTTGGCGATATATTCTCTGCCTTTAATCGACCATGCGACACCTGCCGTCAATGTGCCGGCATTTTTTCCTGCTAAAATATCATGGTAATTATCGCCGACCATCAGTGACTCCTCTGGTGTGGACTTTAACTGCTCAAGCGCATTGAAAAGCGGTTCCGGATCAGGCTTTACCTTTGTCACATGATCTAGCGCGACAACCACTTCAAAATAGCGATCAAGATTCATGAGGCGGAGCCCTTTCAAGGCCGTGTCATGACGTTTCGTCGTGACAATTCCGAGTTTGTACCCTTTTTCGAATAAAGTTTGAACTGTTTCCACTGCACCCTCAAATTCTTTCACTAAGGCATCGTGATTTGCGAGGTTAAATGTACGGTACTCCAGAACCATTTCCTCGACACGGTCAGGATCTACGGTACTAAATGCTTCGTGGAGGGTTGGACCCATAAACGGCAAAACATCCTCGCGCTTGTACTTGCTTGGATAATATTTTTCGAGCGTATGCAAATAGGTTGAAATAATTAATTCATTCGTATCAATTAACGTTCCATCTAAATCAAAGAGAATTGTCGTAATTTTGTTGTTCATATGCTGCATCCTTTCTTTTCACTAGACCTGAGCGCTTCCAAATCATTCCGACCACTAGGGTTAGCACAATCGCGACACCAAGCCGGATTAAAAACAGCGGCCAAACTGGGATTCCGAGCGGCAAGAAGATTAACGTATCCTCGACCACCGCATGGCAGGCCATTAGAAAAATAAACGCCAGCGTGATATCCTTTTTACTGACACCATCTTCTTTTACGGCTTGAATCATGACACCTGCACCATATGCTAAGCCGAATAATAAACCGGCAGCCATCGTCGTCGAGGTATTCTCCTTCATGCCAAGCGTTTTCGTGACGGGCGACATCATTTTTGAAAACTTAGATAACCATTGTAAGTCTTTTAAAATTTGGATGACCACCATAAGCGGGATGACAATCATCGCTAACTGAAAAATGCCGAGCCCTGCTTTTTGAACCGCTTCTAGTAAAATGGCAGCGATGCCGTCGGCCTGTTCCGTACTCGGCTGAATTAGCCCATACTTTGCGGTCTCTCCGCCCCCATGCCAAACAAGATTAATCACGGCGGCAGACAGAAGGGCAAGCCCGGGCCTTGTCACCAGGACGACCCACAGCTTGACGCCTGCTTTCATGGCAACGCTGGATTCTATGAATAAATTATGTGAAAACGAAAGCATTACGGCTAGAATAAATACTTCTTTTACCGAAAAATCGAACGTCAAGATGGCGCCGATGCCCGCATACAGGTTCAGGAAATTCCCGAGCACGAGCGGAATCGCGGCATCCCCTGATAATCCCAACAGCTTCATGAGCGGGGAAATCGCATTCATTACCCATGGCAGAACTGGCGTATACTGCAGCACTGCGACAATCAGGGTAACTGGAAAAATAACTTTCCCTAACGTCCATGTTGTCTTGAAGCCAACCAGTAACCCCTTTTTCATTGAGCTTAGCAGCATTCCCAAACTCCCCCCCATTCACTACAAATTCACTTGATTAAAGTACCGGGCCTTGTTGCATTCGCAACACTACCATCCCCAAAAAATATACCTACACATTCGCTTGATCTAAGTACCGGGCTTCCGCTATTTTCTTTTGACGTCGATATAGGATAATCGCTATCGCTCCAACAATCAATGCTATCGAAATTGTTTGCGCCATCCGCAGGCTGCCAAGCATTAAACTATCTGTCCGTAAACCTTCGACGAAATAGCGGCCGATGGAATACCAAATCACATAAGAAAGAAATAGCTCGCCGCGGCGGAAATTCACACGCCGGAGAACAATTAATAAGAAAAAGCCGGCAAAGTCCCAAAGAGATTCATATAAGAACGTTGGGTGATAATACACCCCTTCGATATTCATTTGGTTGATAATAAAATCCGGCAAATGCAGGCTTTGGAGAAAACTAAGACTTACTTCATGGCCATGTGCTTCCTGGTTCATGAAATTGCCCCAGCGGCCAATCGCCTGGCCAAGAATAATACTTGGGGCCGCAATGTCGGCAATTTTCCAAAAAGAAATTCCTCGTTTTTTGGCAAATACAACTGCCGTAATCACGGAACCTATCAACGCGCCGTGAATGGCAATCCCGCCCGTCCAAATCTGCGGGATGTCAATTGGATGTTTGACATAATACTTCCATTCAAAAATTACATAATAAATCCGGGCTGATATAATCGCAATCGGAATTGCCCAAAGCATCAAATCAGCAAATAAGTCCTTCGGAAGTCCCCGGCGATTACCTTCTCTAATCGCAAGGAACAGGGCGAGTGCTAAACCTGAACCAATAATAATTCCGTACCAATGCACCGGAATCGGCCCAAGCTTAAAGGCAATCGGGTTAAGCGGTTCAATTATTTCGTTCATCTCTCTTTCTCCTTTTTCCCTTAAATATCTTCCTGTTCCCCTTCATCAATCACATCGGATAGTCGTTCCGTAAATTGCTGCGCCGCATTCACGCCCATTCGTTTTAAACGGAAATTCATCGCTGCTACTTCAATAATAACAGCGAGGTTTCGTCCTGGCCGAACGGGAACTGTCAGCTTTGTAACGTAGGTGTCAATAATCTTCACTTTTTCTTCATCCAAACCCAGGCGGTCGTACTGTTTTTTGGAATCCCAAATTTCTAAATCCATGATGAGCGTGATGCGCTTATTGCTACGGACTGCTCCGGCACCGAACAGCGTCATGACATTGATAATACCCAAACCGCGGATTTCCAATA
This sequence comes from Neobacillus sp. NPDC093127, assembly GCF_044754175.1. Classification (NCBI taxonomy): domain Bacteria; kingdom Bacillati; phylum Bacillota; class Bacilli; order Caryophanales; family Bacillaceae; genus Neobacillus; species Neobacillus sp. NPDC093127. The sequence continues at coordinate 165,122 of NZ_JBIVOP010000002.1, read as the reverse complement.
AATGTTCGATTAACCCTGGTGACGTACCAACGAGGGTATCTTGATCTTCCTGACGAATTTCTACACAATCATCGGCCACAAGCCGGTGCCCGCGCTTAACTAGCTCCAGCGCTGTTTCGCTTTTTCCGACGCCGCTTTTTCCAGTAATCAGCACGCCTATTCCATACACATCCACTAATACACCGTGGACCGCCGTCGTTGGCGCAAGCTGACTTTCTAAAAAATTCGTTAACCGGCTTGAAAACCGCGTCGTTTTCATGCTTGTCCTAAGGACAGGGACCGATTCACGTTCCGATGCTTCAATTAACTCCACTGGAACGTCAATATCCCGGGTGATAATAATCGCTGGGGTAATGTCGGTGCATAAGCGTTCCATTCTTGAAATTCGTTCGCTTTCAGGAAGCTCTTCGAAAAAGGATAGTTCTGTTTTCCCTAACAGCTGGATTCGCTCAGCTGGATAAAATTCAAAATATCCGGCAATTTCTATTCCCGGCCGTGAGATATCACTCGTGGGGATTGGGCGATTGATGCCCTCTTCACCACTGACCAATTCAAGCTGAAATTTTTCCAATATATCTTTGGTGCGTACTTTTGGCAAGAAGCTTCCTCCTCAACACGGACTAATTTTTTTCACTATCTCTTATTTTAGCATTTTTTGAAAAAGAACCAAATGGAAGTTATTCGAAAAAGCAAATAAATAAGTGCGCACCACTTGGCAGCAGTGCGCACTCACTTAATTAATGCTTTGATTTCCTAGAAGGTTCCAGAATCGTTTTCTGAATGACTAAGTTGACAAGCGACATCAGCACCGCAAAAAACAAGGCCATCCCAAAGCCGTGAATCTCGAAGGACGATCCCAGCAGCCAATCCGTCAGTTCAAGTGTGATGGCATTGATGACAAATAAAAACAATCCCATCGTTACTATCGTTACTGGCAGGGTAAACAAAATCAGGAGCGGGCGCACGAGCACATTTAAGATGGATAATAAAATGCTTGCCTGAAGTGCGGCCATAAACCCTGTTAAGTAAAAGCTTTCGTGAAAATAACCCGCAAGTGCCATAAACAAAACCGCATTAATCAAACATCCAATCAGCCATCTCATTTTCTCTAGTCCCCTAATTATTCTTCAAGTGATTTTTGAATTGAAATCGAGCCCGTTTTTGTATCAGCGTAGATTCTTACCATTTTATCAGGATGGTTGACCGATTGGAAGCGAAGCGATTTCTGAATCATTTCGCTTTTCTCCTCGAGGATTTGGACGCCGACAAGGTTCAAATTAAATCCGCCCAGATTGGTCTTAAACTCACCATTGATAGGCGCACCCTCAGGGACAAGCAAGTCAATGCCGCCCGTTGTTGCTTTTGCTTGAAGCAATTCTGCGCGATTCCCACTTAATTTGCAACTGATATTTCCGTTAAAGGACTGCGTTTCAACCCTTTTAAAATCACCATCAAGGTTAATTGCGCCGTTAATAGTCTCGGCCTCAATGTCATCGAATTGACTGCTGGTCATGTTGATTTTTCCGTTCGCTGTTTCAATCTCTGCTTTTTTTCCGTTCAACCGGTTGAGGCTGATTTTTCCATTCGCGGTTTTCACGCGCAGGTCATGGGCATCCATTTCTTCACCGGTAACGGCACCATTGAACATCCGAATGCGAACCCGCTCATATTGGGCTTTTGGTACAAGAATGATGGCTTCCACCTTCATCCATTTTTGCTGGGTCATAAATCGTAATTTCTGATTGTCGGCGGAAAAATTCACGTCTCTTAAAAAGTTTTGCCGCGCCTGATCCTGATTGTCGACTCGGTAAACCTTCGCCTGGCATTCAATTCTTACGTCCGGCTGATCCCAGGCCGCTATCTTAACGGAACCATTTGCTACATCAATGTCCAGATCCTTCAGATCGACGTCCGCTTGGTGAAAGATATGGGAAATATCAACGGATTGTCCAAAGTTCAAGTCAAAATCCAAGTCTTTTATTTTTTTCAAAGCACTGTCGACAAAGTCAAAAATCTTATCCTTTGTCGATTGGTATTTCGCCTGGAAAGGCTCTTCCTTTTTCGCCTCTTCAAATTGAACGGCCGTTGACAGCTCGTTCACAATTTGTTCTTGCTTCTCTTCCATCGTCTTCTGGGCTTTTTCCAGTTCTTCCAGCAATGTTAAGGCTTCGTCAACTGGCAGCTTACCTTCTTCCACCATTTTTAAAATACGTTTTCGTTCCTCTTTCATGGTCTCCACCTCAAATATAAAATTTTTCTCTCTTAAAGCTTATTCAGCTGTTAGGATCTTTACGCCTTTTACAACATTCCAAATGAGAACAATAATCCAAATCAGCATTAACACGACGATACTAATAATCGTAAAAGCAGGAACCTGATCGTGAAGGGAAGCAAAATCATGCCAGACAGCAGCAACAATCAGCGGTGTCGGAATCAATGGAATTAAATGCGATAACAGTGATTTCTTCGCATGTGTTTTTGTCACTTCATCCCTTGTTGCCAAGTAGACAACCAGCGGAAAAAGAAACCCTGCGAAAAAAATACTAAAATAACACAAACTTGAAAGCACCTTTCTTGTTTCCATTTCGTTCATCACCTCTATCCTATATTTACGAAAGGGAAAGCTGAAGGTTTCAGTTTTTTTAAAATTATAAATCAGCGCGGTAGGTCCGGTATTTATCTTCAAAAAACTTCTGCAAGCCATCGGCGAACAAATTAAAGGTGTAAATTGTTACAGCAATCGCGCCAATTACGGAAAACGGAATCCACTGATAGGAAAAAATATCTGCCGTAATTTTTTCAAACATCGTAGGCCATGCAAGGGAGGTATTAACAACTTCATAGGCCCCCCACTCATTCGTGATAAACGTATGGGTAACATAAACATGAACAATTCCCAGCTGTGCGAGCAGGAAGAGCACCCTGCCAATATCATTAACAATTAAAATTATCAGATGCGGAATCACGACAGGCATATAATAGTTTTTAAACAGCCTTAGCGGCGTCCCGCCAGCGACAATTCCAGCTTCAATATACGGCCGTTTCTTTGTTTCCTTCATATTTTGCAGGATAATCTCGGCCACCCTCCCCGTTTCAAGCATCGCAATCACAAGAATGACCCACAATCCTCTTTCCTTGGAAAAAAAGATCAACGGCAGTGTCACGAAAAAGGTCACAAAAAAGATCGGCGGCATAAAGGAAAACAGCTGCTGCCAGCCCTGCAGTATTTTTTCCAGCAGTTTCGAATAAAACCCGCCAACGGCTAACGGAATGGCCAATACGTAGCGGATGACAACGACAAGGATAACGGTGGTCAATGTTTCTTTCGCCCCCATAATGATCAGACTGAGAACATCGACACCTTTATGATTACTGCCTAGCGGGAAGCCTTCCCTCGGTGGAATCGGCGGCAGGATGAAGGCTCCTGTTTCGGTTTTGATCACACCATGTTGCTTTAATTGGTGATCGACAAACGGCAAAGACGGCCCGGCGAACACAACAATCAGTAAAACTAGTAAAAAGAGCGAACTAATCCACAGCTTCCAATTCTTCAATTCTATTCATTCCTTTCCAACGGCGATACCATGCCTCTTGCGATTTCACTTAGAACCTTCGCCAAATAGATCACAGCGGTAAAGAGGATAACATATCCTGCTGCCGGGTATACCGCAATTGAGAAGTCCTGTCCAACCATAAAAGCTTTCGGTGACGTAACCGTTTCGTAAAAAAAATAGGCAGCCCCGCGATAATTTGTCAGGAATTCGACGATGAATAAGTTTGAGAGCGCATAAAGGGTAATCGTATTGGTATGGCTTAAAATTTTGACAAAGCAATTTTTCAAGACGTGGCGGTACAATACCTTAAAGGAGGAGGTCCCTTTAGAAAAGGCCGTCCGTATGTAATCCATTCCCTGTTCATCGCGGATGCTGAAAAAAGTAATATTGGCTATGTAAAATAACGGATAAATCGCTAAAAAGATAATATCTAGGATGACGACACTCGGCTGGTCGCTGCCGTAAACGACAATATGTGGAAGCAGACCGGCCTCAAAGCCTTCCATAATCAGAAGCTGCAAGGCAATGATCAAAAATAAATCCGGAATCGAGAGAAAGAATCTTGTTGTATTAACCCCAAACAGTTTCCCTCTGCGATTGCGAATCCGGTAGTCGAAAACCCCTTTGGCGATGCCGAGGAAAAAGCCGATGAATAGGGCGGGAATGGTAATCAGCATGCTTTTCTGGAATGTGCGCCAAATATTTTCTGTAAGCGAGACCCCATTATAAACGGTGCCAAGGCCTTTATTTTCCTTAATGTACTGAAAAAATTGCTTAAATTGGTTAACATGGGCATCGATAGAATAAGTAGAGGTCGCACTTTTATACATGCCGCCGGCCCCGGTTTCATAGGCAGCTGTGCGTGGCAGGAATAAGAGTGTTAGAAACAGGATGATGGTTGTCAGCCATAAAAGAGTCTGGTGAAAAATATTACGCAAAATCATCTCTTTTCATCTCCTTTTTTTGGAATCACCTATTATTCTACTAATATTTCAAAATTATTTCAATTTTGAAAATGATAGTGCGCAAGAGGTCACAATTTTGAAAAGTATGGCGGCGAGGCGGCTTTGGATTCCGCCAAACTTGCTGGGATTTCGCCAACTTCGGGTTTAATCCCGCCAAACTGCTTGCGGATTTCGCCAACTTTACGATTTATCTCGCCAAACCGGATTTTATCACCTTAGATCAGGCTTATTTCGCCGATTTTTGGATTAATCTCGCCAAACTCTACGGGGATTTCGCCAACTTCCGGTTTAATCTCGCCAAACTGCTTGCGGATTTCGCCAACTTTACGATTTATCTCGCCAAACTCCATTTTTATCACCTTGAATCAGGCTTATTTCGCTGATTTTTGGATTAATCTCGCCAAACTCTACGGGGATTTCGCCAACTTCCGGTTTAATCTCGCCAAACTGCTTGCGGATTTCGCCAACTTTACGATTTATCTCGCCAAACTCCATTTTTATCACCTTGAATCAGGCTTATTTCGCTGATTTTTGGATTAATCTCGCCAAACTCTACGGGGATTTCGCCAACTTCCGGTTTAATCTCGCCAAACTGCTTGCAAATTCCGCCGACTTTACAGTTTATTCCATTAGACCATTTATCTAACAGCAGCTACAGGTTAGTTTTTTAAAGCAAAAAAGCTAAAACGCGAAGTTTTAGCTTTTTACAGTCATTTCTTTCTCTTCGATTTGCTGTTTCATTCGTAACCGGTCGCGCTCGAGAATCGGTTTTAGATATTTGCCTGTATAGGATTCAGGGACTTCTGCGACCTTTTCCGGTGTTCCCGTTGCGATGATCGTCCCGCCCTTGTCTCCGCCTTCTGGGCCAAGATCGATTAGATAATCAGCCGCCTTAATGACGTCAAGATTATGTTCGATGACCAAAACGGTGTCGCCATTTTCCACTAAACGCTGGAGCACAACAAGCAATCGTGAAATATCATCGACATGGAGACCGGTTGTCGGCTCGTCTAAAATATAAAAGGATTTTCCGTTAGAACGACGATGGAGCTCAGAAGCAAGCTTAACACGCTGGGCTTCGCCTCCGGACAGTGTTGTTGCCGGCTGGCCAAGCTTGACATAGCCGAGGCCGACATCCAAAATTGTCTGCAGCTTGCGGCTGATTTTTGGAATGTTTTCAAAAAATTCCACGGCTGCCTCAACGGTCATATCAAGAATATCAGAAATATTCTTCCCTTTGTACTTAACTTCCAGTGTTTCACGGTTATAACGCTTGCCGTGGCAAATTTCGCAAGGAACATACACATCTGGTAAGAAGTGCATTTCAATTTTAATTATCCCATCACCGCGGCAGGCTTCACAGCGGCCTCCCTTGACATTAAAGCTGAAGCGGCCTTTTTTATAACCGCGGACCTTCGCTTCATTCGTAGAAGCAAATACATCACGGACGTCATCGAAGACACCGGTATAGGTCGCCGGATTGGAGCGCGGTGTTCTGCCGATTGGTGACTGATCAACATCAACGACTTTTTCTAAATAATCAATACCCTTAATGCTTTTATGTTCACCAGGCTTCGTTTTCGCACGATGAAGCTTTTGTGCAAGTGATTTATGAAGGATCTCGTTGATTAGTGTACTTTTTCCTGATCCGGATACACCGGTAACGGCGATAAACATTCCAAGGGGAATTTTCACATTGACATTTTTTAAATTATTTTCGGAAGCGCCTTTGATTTCAATATAGCGGCCATCCGATTTGCGGCGTTCTAATGGCAGCGGGATGAATCTCTTCCCCGACAAATATTGCCCGGTTAGCGAATTCGGGTCCGCCATTACTTCGGCAGGTGTTCCCGCGGAGACAATTTCTCCGCCGTGGACACCTGCACCCGGTCCGATATCGATCAAATAATCAGCGGCAAGCATCGTGTCTTCATCATGCTCGACAACAATTAATGTGTTGCCGATATCACGCATGCTTTGCAGCGTGCCGATTAAGCGGTCATTGTCACGCTGATGGAGCCCGATGGACGGCTCATCTAAAATATATAATACGCCTGTTAATCGTGAACCTATTTGTGTCGCCAAGCGAATTCGCTGTGCCTCACCGCCGGACAGCGTACCTGCCGTGCGGCTCAGCGTTAAATAATCGAGTCCGACATTGACTAGGAAGCCAAGACGCTCGCTAATTTCACGGAAGATCAGCTTCGCAATCTGCATTTCTTTTTCCGAAAGGTTTAATTCGGCGAAGAATTGCTGTGCTTCTTCTATTGAAAGGTCAGTCACATGGGCAATATGGTGGCCATTGATCAGGACCGCTAAGGTTTCCTTTTTCAAGCGGTAGCCTTTACAGGTTGGACATGATTTTTGGCCCATGTATTTCTCCATTTGCTCACGGATATAATCGGAGCTTGTTTCCTTATAGCGGCGCTCTACATTCCGAATGACGCCTTCAAACTCAATATTCCCTTCACGAATTTGACCAAAATCATTCTCATAACGGAAGTAAATTTTTTCGCGGCCGGAACCATAGAGAACTTTTTCAAACAGATGCTCGGGAATATCCTTAACAGGAATATTCATATCCACGCCAAAATGATTGCATACCGCCTCCAAAAGCTGCGGGTAATACTGCGAGCTTGTCGGCTCCCACGGGGCAATCGCATGCTGCTTCAGGGTTAAATCCTTATTGGGAACCACGAGGTCGACATCAACTTCAAGCTTGGAACCGAGCCCGTCACACTCGGGGCAAGCACCGAAGGGACTATTGAAGGAAAACATCCGCGGTTCCAGTTCTCCAATCGAAAAACCGCAAATGGGGCACGCATGGTTTTCACTGAACAACAGCTCTTCCTCGCCCATCACGTCAACGATGACTTTTCCTTCGCCAAGCTTTAGGGCCGTTTCTAGGGAATCGGCAATCCTGGCGGAAACCCCTTCTTTGACGACAATCCGGTCGACGACCACTTCAATAGAGTGCTTCTTATTCTTTTCGAGTTCAATCTCATCGCCGATATCGACCATTTCTCCGTCAACGCGAACACGGACGAAGCCTTGCTTTTTAATGTCTTCGAAGACCTTGGCATGTGTTCCTTTACGACCGGAAACAATCGGGGCAAGGATTTGCATTTTCGTTCGTTCCGGATATTCGAGAATCCGGTCGACCATTTGCTCAATCGTTTGTGAAGAGATTTCTATTTTGTGAATCGGACAAGTTGGATGCCCGACTCTAGCATATAATAACCGTAAATAATCATAGATTTCTGTCACCGTCCCGACGGTTGAACGCGGGTTCCGGCTTGTTGTCTTTTGGTCTATCGATATCGCTGGGGACAATCCCTCAATTGCATCGACATCCGGTTTATCCATCTGGCCGAGGAATTGCCGGGCATAGGCCGAGAGCGATTCGACGTAACGGCGCTGCCCTTCGGCGTAAATCGTATCAAACGCAAGTGTGGATTTCCCCGAACCGGAAAGTCCCGTTAAGACAACAAGCTTATCTCTCGGAATCGTGACATCAATATTTTTTAAATTGTGGGCCCTGGCGCCTTTCACAATCAGTTTATCCATTGCCATGTGTGTACGTCATCCTTCCGCTTTCAATTCCAATATTAAATCACGAAGCTCGGCGGCACGTTCAAAATTAAGCGCCTTCGCTTCAAATTTCATTTCTTTTTCCATTGTCGCAATCAGTTTCTCTTTTTCCTTTTTGCTCATCTTGCCGAACGAGGCCGCTGGTATATATGCTTCCTGGTCTTCGGCCGCATGGGTGGCGCGGATGACATCGCGAATTTCCTTTTGAATCGTCGTAGGTGTGATTCCATGTTTCAAATTGTATTCCTCTTGAATTGCACGGCGCCGCTTCGTTTCGCTAATCGCCAGTTCCATCGAATTGGTGATTTTGTCGGCATACATGATGACGTGACCGTTAGAATTACGGGCAGCACGGCCAATCGTCTGAATTAACGAACGTTCCGACCGGAGGAAGCCTTCTTTGTCGGCATCAAGAATCGTAATCAGTGAAACCTCTGGAATATCCAGCCCTTCACGGAGAAGGTTGATTCCGATGAGAACGTCGTATTTTCCCATGCGAAGCTCACGGATAATCTCAATTCGTTCGAGCGTTTTGACTTCTGAATGCAGGTATTGGACCTTGATGCCGATTTCTTTCAGATAGTCGGTTAAGTCCTCGGACATTTTTTTCGTTAAGGTCGTGACAAGGACTCGTTCATTTTTCTTCACCCGCTCGTGAATTTCACCTATCAAGTCATCGATCTGGCCCTCAATTGGCCGGACTTCTATTGTTGGATCGAGCAGGCCAGTCGGGCGAATGATTTGCTGAACCATTTCCGGTGTATGCTCTAATTCATAAGGACCAGGTGTTGCCGAAACAAAGATGGCATTATGAACGTGCTTGTCAAATTCATCGAAGGTGAGCGGCCGGTTATCGAGCGCCGATGGCAGCCGGAAGCCGTGGTCGACAAGCACCTGTTTCCGTGCTTTGTCGCCATTGAACATCCCTCTTACCTGCGGCAGGGTGACATGCGACTCATCGACGATCATCAGAAAATCTTCTGGAAAATAATCGAGCAGTGTATATGGCGTTGAACCAGCGGGACGAAGTGTCAGATGGCGCGAGTAATTTTCGATTCCCGAGCAAAAGCCCATTTCGCGCATCATTTCGAGATCATAACGAGTGCGCTGCTCAATCCTTTGTGCTTCAAGCAATTTATCTTCAGCCCGGAGGACGGCAAGCCGTTCTTCGAGTTCTTTTTCAATATTCTCAATCGCGACGCGCATCTTCTCTTCCCGGGTAACGAAGTGGGAGGCTGGGAAAATCGCAACGTGCTCCCGCTCAGCCATGATTTCACCTGTAAGCGCATCGACTTCGCGAATCCGATCGATTTCATCACCGAAAAATTCCACACGCATGCAGTGTTCATCACGTGAAACGGGAAAAATCTCCACGACATCACCGCGGACACGGAATGTCCCCCGCTTAAAATCAATATCGTTTCGTTCATATTGAATATCCACTAAGCGATGAAGCAGCTGGTTGCGCTCAATTTCCATTCCGGTTCGGAGCGATAGCACCATCTCGCGATATTCTTCTGGTGAACCGAGACCGTAAATACAGGATACTGAGGCAATAATAATGACATCCTTGCGCTCGAATAAAGAAGATGTTGCCGAGTGGCGCAGTTTGTCAATCTCGTCGTTGATACTAGCGTCTTTTTCAATGAATGTATCAGTTTGCGGCACGTAGGCTTCTGGCTGATAGTAATCATAATAACTGACGAAATACTCAACGGCATTATTTGGAAAAAATTCTTTAAACTCACTATAAAGCTGGCCGGCGAGCGTTTTATTATGGGCAATCACTAATGTCGGTTTGTTTACCTCTTTTATCACGTTTGAAACGGTAAATGTCTTTCCCGTACCTGTGGCGCCAAGAAGTGTTTGATGGCGCTTGTTTTGCTTGATGCCTTCGACTAATTGCCTGATGGCTTCCGGCTGATCCCCTTGTGGCGAGTACTTTGAAATTAATTCAAATTGGTCTTTCACAAAAAGTTTCCTCCCCGTAATATAAATCACTTTTCAGCTTAATAACCTTGTAATTGGACCGGGATAGCGCCGGAAAGTGTGCTGTAAAAATTTCATATTAACATTCTACCACATTCACCCAAAAACAAACCAATAATATGCGAACTAGCATTCGTTTTTTTAAAAGAACCAGTCTGTGTTAAAGCACATTGTTGATTTTGGGCACAATGTTGATTGGAGTGGAAGGCGCGAGACTCCTGCGGGAGCAGCGGGACAGGTGAGACCCCGCAGGCGCGAGATTCGTCGAGGAGGCTCACCGCCCGCCCCGCGGAAAGCGAAGCGCCTGGAACGGAAATCAACATTCTCTTTTAACACAGCCAAAAACAAAAAGCCTGCCGCAATTCGACAGACTTAACAAATACTAGCTTCTTTTCACCGCTCGCTGCTTCATTTTTGCCGCCAGCCAGAACCCGGCGGTTAAGGAGAAGGCATCAATCACAATAAGAAAAAATGAGCCGGTATAACCTTTATATACAGACGCGGCAATAAGGGCAACGGTTAAAACAAGACCGATAATTCGATTGTAAGTGACCCGTGTAAACAGCAAAACTAGTAACCCCGGCATAATTAAGGCTGACAAGAATCTAATAACATCTAACAATCGGTCCACACCCATTCAAAGATTTCTGTTAATTCATTCTAGAAATTAATTAATAAAATTGCAACAAAAATACTTCTGCTTTGTTATTTTTCAACTTCAATCGCAGCGATGTGTTGCTGGGATGCAAAACTAACGAGCACAAATCCTAGCAATGAGAGCACAATTGGCACCACTACTGTATGGAGCCCGAAGGCGTTCGGATAAAAACGGTCTAATAAGATGTAGGAGCCCATCCCTAGAATCATCGACGTGATGGCGCCATATTTATTGCTTCGCCGCCAATACAGCCCCATGATAACGGGCCAAATAAAGACGGATTCCAAGCCGCCGAAAGAAAATAAATTGAGCCAGACAATTAAATCGGGCGGACTTAATGCCAGCAGTATGACGAGAATTCCAATAATCGCCGTGACACTGAAACTGACCTTTTTTACATGATGCTCCCCGGCATTGGGCTTTATGTAATTCAAATAGACATCCTTGACTAATGCCGAGCTGACGAGGATGAGCAGGGCATCGACTGTGGACATAATTGCAGCCATCGGCGCTGCCAGGACGATGCCGGCAACGAACGGCGGCAGCACCTTCATCGACAGCAGCGGCATGACGGTATCGCCAATTTTGACACCAGGAAGCACTGGTCTTGCGAACACGCCAATGAGGTGCATCCCAAGCATTATAAAACCGACGACGATTGTTCCAATAATGATGGCACTATGCATCGCCTTTGAATTTTTATATGACATCGCCCGTACGGTAATTTGCGGCAGCCCGACAACGCCGATCCCGACTAATATCCAGAACGAAGAAACATAAGCAGGCGTTAATGTTCTCTCGGCACCAAACGGGCTGATTAAATTCGGATTTTCCGCCGCTAAATCGGCGATAATTCGCGGGATGCCGCCGCCTGCTTTAATCGTCGCCACCAGCAGGATCAGCGTCCCGAGAAACATGACGACCCCCTGGACGGCATCGGTCAAGGCCACCGCTCGAAAGCCGCCGACAATCACAAAGGCGAGAACGGAAAAGGCAAAGATTAATAGTGCCGCTGTGTACGGCAGCCCGGTTAGGGATTCAACAAGCCGTGCCCCGCCAATCCACTGCGCTGCCATTGATGAAAATAGAAAAATGATAATACTTGCAGCAGATAATAGGACAACGGTTTTACTTTTATAGCGCTCTTTAAGAAAGTCAATAAGGGTAATCGCTTTATACTGACGAGCTACAATCGCGAATTTCTTTCCCAGCACCATTAACGTGAAATAACCGGTTGCTAATTGGGCCATCGCCAGCAGGACCCAGCCTAAGCCTTGGGTGTAGGCAATCCCCGGACCGCCGATAAAACTTGAGGCACTGCCATAGGTCGCAACCATCGTCATCGCCAGGATAAAACCACCCATTTGCCGTTCCCCTAAAAAATATTCCTCAAGGAAGGAATTGGACTTAAGGACGAACTTGTTTGACCAAAAGCCGACGGCAAAAATAATCATGAGGAAGAGTATCAAAGGTGTAATGACCGCCCAATTCATTTGCGCTCCCCCTCTTCCTCATCAAAAGGAACTTCTTTAAACAGAAATTTAACAGTCAAAATGACAAGAATCACCATCACGACAAAGCCGGCAATGCAGCTGTAAAAGAACCATGCCGGCAGCCCAAATATGTAGGTATAGTTATCGACATCAGCTGAACCAAGACCATAGGCAAAGCCATACCACCAAATAAAATTAATCAAAACAAGAATAACCCCGATCAGGGCTTCTCTGTGGGCAATCTTAAAACGCTTGTCCAGCGGTTTGGCTGTTTTTTTCAACTGGACCCCTCCTCGTTTCCACAATTACGTTATTTTTAATGAATAATGAACATTTTACCAAACAATCCGGAATGCAAAAAGAGGGTACCCTAGGGATAGGTTTATTGTCCCAGTTAATTTCTAATAATTTTATAGAGAAATCCCTAACCCAAAAAGAGGGCAAGGTCCCCATGTCCCTGCCAGGACTTACTTTTACAAAATCCACCAATATCTGATGGTGTCAGGCACCATTTGTAAAAAAGCACCAATTTTATAGGGGGAATTGTAACTATTTAGGGGATTATATTTGTTAAAAAATACCTATAAGTATAGTAACATTGTCCTTGCTGGTAGTTTTATAAAAGGGGGATGTTATTGGAATGAGGTTAAAGGCAATAGGGAGTTTAGTAGTATTAATGGTCATTTTGCTCATCGGTAATTCAGCGGTAAAGGCGGAAACAACATCAGAATCACTAAAAAATCTTTTTAACAAGGGGGTTACTAGCGCTGAAAAGGCAAACTTCACTTTTGCACAAAAACAGAAAATCCGCGAAATGAATAAAGCATTAACTAGCGGTAAGAAATGGTCTTCATCTGCATCAGATTCTGCTAATCGTAAGGCAGCGGCGACAGCAATGGATGAGTATCCAACTATTTACGAAGTCGAGCCGAATGACTTCATTAATCAAGCGAATCCATTAAGATTAGATGAAATAGCTTTGGGCACATTAGATTACTATGATATTGATACATATAAAATTAATGTGACAAAATCCGGACCCTTGGCCGTCCTTGGTCTTATGGATGATTATGCTTTATCTGAAATTGGATTTTTACTATTTGATAAAAATGATACCCTTGTCAACTTGGATGATATCTATCAAGAAGGAAAACTATTAGTAGAGCTATATAATATCAAACCAGGAACTTATTATATAAAAGCATTCAACTTAAATGACTATTACGGCGACACCTACGCACTAATGGCCACGATGAATCTTGATAATGAGGATACCACTCCGCCTGCGGCACCACAGGTTGATCGCGTGAATGATAAGGACAATATCTTAAAAGGAACAGCAGAAGCTGGTTCTGTGATTGAGGTAACCGTAAACGGTACTGTCGCCGGTACTGCCGTTACCGGTGCAAATGGGTGATTTAGCGTTTCTATACCTGTTTATCCCGCAGGAACAGTATTAAGTGTAACGGCAACAGATAAAGCAGGAAATAAGAGTAAGGCGACAAAGATAACAGTTGCAAGTTCAACTTTTACCGGCTGGGTGGTTGAAAATGGCAAACGTTATTATTACACCAATGGAGTAAAAAATACCGGCTGGTTTTTCCAAAACGGAAAATATTATTTCCTTGATAAAACCACCGGCGCCATGGTAACTGGTTGGCTGTTCACAGAAAACAAATGGTTTTTCCTCGATAAACAGTCTGGAGAAAGAAAAGCAGGCTGGATTTTGGATGGCGGAAAATGGTACTTTCTTGATGCGAATGGTGTAATGAAAACCGGCTGGGTCAAAGATAGAGGTGCTTGGTATTACTTAAATAGCAATGGCTCTATGATTACAGGGTGGCTGAAATCCGGTAAAGATTGGTATTATCTTGGCAGCAATGGGGCCATGAAAACCGGATGGCTTCGCTCCGGTAAAGATTGGTATTACCTTAGCAACAATGGAGCTATGAAGACAGGCTGGGTCAAAGATGGAGCAAAATGGTATTACCTCTACGGCAGTGGGAAGATGGCCTACAGTACCAAGATTGGAACTTACCGCTTAGGTGCCGATGGTGCTTGGATTAAGTAAACGGCATTAAGAGAAGGAGCGAAGTCATCTTGTGATGATTTTGCTCCTCCTTTTTTGGTTATTTTCATTTTTTTTCGTTATATATAACTTATAGTGCGGTTTCGGTTTCATCTAAACACCATTTTCTGTTGGTTGAGGTCAATTCGCAAATAAAAGTGTTAGATTCGCAAATAAACAGGCAAAATTCGCAAATAAATGTGCTAGATTTGCAAATAAACAGGTGAAATTCGCAAATAAGATTGATTTTCGTGCCCATTATCCTTCGGGATCCACTTATCAGCGGAAAATTATACTTTATCGGCGAATATTCTTCATATATCGGCGAATTTTTGATTTTATCGGCGAATAATCAATATTTATCAGCGAATCATCGAAACAAAAAACTCCCCACTCTTCTTTTACTGTAAAAGTCTCAAACCATTTAAAGTGACCAGCCCATGCCGGGCGCACCATAAAAACCTTAAGAGAAATTTTCACTTAAGGCTATTATGGTAATCAAATATTGATCTACATTTCTTCGGAGCAGTAATCAATACTTTACCTTAAATAGATGAAAGGATTACCAAACTACTATATCATCCCCTCTCATAAACATGGCTGCCTCAGGACCTTCATAATCTTGTTCAAGTAAAGAAATTTCCATTGTTGTATTCTTTTCAAAAATCAACTTGATAGCTTCCTTTTCAAGCAATATGACTTTTTCTACTTTTTGGTTTATTAGTGAACACAATTCATCTCTGTACCCCTTTGTAACAATACTGTAAGAGACATTATTTTTATAGACTGTTGGTAATTTATATGCGGTTAAAATGGCTGTATCGTTAATCCCCTCAAAAATTAGCTGGATATAATCCCTGATGAAAATAACCGATGTCATTTCTACGCCCTCAATCCAACTGATACCAAATCTATCAACAGATGACAAAATTATCCCTCATTTATCTTTAATTTATTTTAATGGAATATACCACCAACAGAGCCGCACCATACTATTACTTATATCACTGATTATCACCCATAATTCTATCAATGATATGGGTTTTATCCCATACTGCTGCTATTTCTAATCCTTCACAGTCAGCTTTACTAGCATTTATAAACTCGCCTTTATGATAAATCGAATATTTTCCAGAAATACTATCTATTACACACATAGGAGGAGGCCATGCCTCATCCTCCGAATTAAAAGGTCTTTTATCAACAATTGCCCACTTTCCTGATTTTAGAACATCTTGATAAACCCCCGCGATGAAATGATATTCTTCTCTTTTTGGAATATCATTTACTGAGTTGCCAATGTGTTTATATATAGCTATACAACTTTCCTTATACAACCTACCAAATCCGAATTTATTATTTTGAAGAGGTATCGCAAAGACATCACCTAGTTGGTATTTTTTTGTTGCCAAACATAACCACTTCCTAATCATTTTAATCCTAATTCCGATTTCTTTATCGTACATATATCCTGCATAGCCAAATGGGTTATCGGCAGCTAGTCCTGTTACATCGGGTGAAAGCTGCCGCTGTAATTATAGTGAATGGGTGATGTTGTTCCATCACTTTTATTAATCTTCTTTTCGATACGGCGACCTGCATCATCGTATCTATATTCTGTAAGTGACGACTTTTTTCCTTTTTCTGTTACAGAAATTAATTGTCGGCGGCATCCCATTGATAGGTGTATTTATCGTCTGTTTACCCTTGATAATAAAAAAGGAAAGAACCCTAGGCTCCCTCCTAACTCCTTATACTTTCAGTTCTAACCACTTCTTCGCCTCCTCAACTCGTATTGGCATGTCTTCTTTATTGCCCTTCCAGATGGCTGTCATTAATTCCACGATTGGCGGCAGTGTAAGGTTTGCTTGTTTCATGATATCGTGACGCCCGAAAAGTTCTCTTGGTTGAAATATCCCAAGGCACTGACCTTGATGGATGACAATCACATCCTCCGCCCATTCGGCGACAAACTGCATATCGTGCGTGGTAACAATTACGGTTTTTCCCTGCTCCTGCAGCAGCTGCAAAATCGATGCCATCCGTTCTTTTCCATAGGGATCAAGAAAGGCCATCGGTTCATCCAATATAAATACGTCCGTCTCCATCGCCAGCACCCCGGCAACGGTGACATGCTTTTTTTGCCCGTAGCTTAGCTCGGATGGGTTTTCCGTCAGTAAGTGCTCAATTCCTAAAATCCTGGTATATTTCCCCACTCTTTCCTGAACGTCCGAAGCGGAAATTTCCATCTGAACCGGTCCAAACGCAATGTCATCGGATACTGTCAATGAAATGATTTGGTCGTCAGGATCTTGAAAGGCGATTCCGACATGCTTAAATAATTCTTTCCGTAACTTCTTATCAAGCTTTTCTCCACGGAAGAAGATGTCCCCCTTCTGCTCCGCAAACAAGCCATTTAAATGAAACAAAATCGTCGACTTTCCCGCTCCGTTTGCACCGACAATCGCTGTTTTCCGGCCCTCACGAATTGAAAAAGTAATGTCACGTAAGATTGGCTTGTCCCTCGTATATCCATACGAAACTTCGTTAAATCGAAATAGATCCACTATCGCACACCTCCTACAAAAAACAAGCAAAGAACACAGCCCGCCCACAGTGCACAATGCAGCCACTCATACTTAGGGACAAGTTCTGTCCTGATTGATTTACGTTCTCCTTTGTAGCCCTTACTTAACATCCCCAAATAAATCCGTTCAGAGCGTTGAAAGGAACGGAGCAGCAGACTTCCCAACAGCCCGCCTAGAACCCGGTATTTCTTAAGTTGAAACCAATTGCCTGTATAAAAACCCCTGCTCCGGAGACTTAACAGCATTTGCCGCACTTCCAAGCGAAACACATCCATAAATCTTAATGTAAACAGGAGTAGCTCAATAAAAATCGACGGAAGCCGAAGTTCAGCCAACGCTTGTAAAAAAGCAACAATCCCTAAACGATAAAACAGGAAGCTGAGCACCATGGCAACAAACAGTAAGCGCCCGCTATATTGGAGTGCTTTTATCCAGCCATGGCTCCCTTCATAAAGCGGAAAGAAGAGAAACGTAAACAGCATAAAGAAGGCGATCGGCTTTAGCTGTTTGACAAACGCACGAAGCGGAATTCTATAAATAAACAAAAGCAGGAGGCCGATGACGAGATTTCCGCCAATCATCACAAGATTCTTCGGTAGAACACCAAGAATAATCAAGATAAGAGCCATCACCACTTTTACTCTAGGCTTCGGGACCGTAATCATCTGCGTTTTCCAGCCATTTTTCCAAGCAAAAGAAAGAGCCCAAACGTAATCGCTACACCAAAGATGCCGGCAAGACTGGTTGACAGCCATGAATGGACGCCTGGAATCGCATAATCAGGGAGTGGTGAATGCATATAGGATGTGGCTCTGTCAATAAACCCCAATTGTTCTCCCGCCTTTTCGTAGCCATCGGGATCTGTCGAAGCAAGTAATGAAACTGCACCGGCAATAAATAATGATACCGCTACCCAAAGAACTAACCGTTTCTTCATCGTAACCTCTCCTCACTAACGCCAAGGAAAAAGGAGGAGCGGCGGGCAAACGGAACAACTGCAACTGTGATCACGCCTTCGCCAATCCCAATAATCGCATGCCAAAGAATAAGAGTTTGTAAGGCCAATTGATAGGAAACAACCTGTGACGCTCCGAGCTGAAGGGCAGCAAATCCAGCCGTGACAACTACAGAGACCCAGCCGGCGATAAATACCATTACCGAAACCGGAACCCTTGTTTTTCGTAAAAATTTATAAACTATTGATGCAGCCAGTGGAGCAAGGATGGCCATATTGAGAATATTGACGCCAAGCACACTGATGCCGCCATCCTGGAAGACCACTGCTTGGATGGTGACGACGGTTGTCATAATGAGTGTCGTCGGCCAAAAGCCAAATAGATAGGCAGCCAGCGCTCCGCCAATCAAATGGCCGGATGCCGCCGCCCCTAGTAGTGGAAAATTCACCATTTGCGCAGCAAAGATGAAAGCAGCCATTACGCCCATAATCGGCACAGCTGTCTGCTCCAGGTTCTTTTTTGATTCTTGAACACTTTTGGCAAGGACGACAACCGATACGGCTGCACCTGCCGCCAAAATTGCGGGACTTAATATCCCATCAGGAATATGCATAACAATTCTCCTTTTCACTTTTTCTATCAAAATATTTATGATATCGTTACGTTAAAGGGAAGGAGGCAAACTATTTTGACTTCAAAGAAATTAAGCCGGTTTGGCGTATCCATGGAAGAAAGCTTACTCGAAAGCTTCGACCAATTAATTGAAGAAAAAGGCTATAAAACCCGCTCGGAAGCTGTCCGGGATTTAGTCCGGGAAAAGTTAGTCAAACAGCAATGGGAACAAGATGATCATGAGGTTGCTGGCTGTCTCCTGATTTTTTATGATCACCATCAACGCCATCTTATGGGGGAATTAACAACGATTCAGCATGACTACCATGATTCGATTCTTGCAACGACCCATTTTCACCTTGATCATCATAACTGCCTTGAAATGATTGTCGTTCGTGGGAATACATTACATATTCGCAGTTTACGAGATAAATTACTTAGTTTAAAAGGGGTTAAATATGGTCAATTGTCCGTTTCCCCTGTAACCGAACCGTAATCGTGTTACTTTTCAATTTAATCGTAACACCAATATATGCCAGTGAAATGGGGTATATGTGTCTATTTTTAGTTTAAGGTTAGAAAAGCCGTTTCATTAATAGGGGAACGAAAGAATCTCCTCATGAAATGGATCGAAACCTATCAACCATAACAGTTAATGGCCCCTTTACAAAATATAAGAAATATCAATACAATTTTTTAACTTTTTGTCCAATGACAGCCCAATTTGTAGAAAATATAATAATATAGGCAGGGATGGAAGGTTGGTACCACAAAAAATAAAAGCGCTTACAATTAAGGGTAGTGGGGTATTGCGGATTTTAATTTCTGAATATTCAATCTTCCGTGAAATTGGCCGCTCGAAAGTTATCATGAATATCCTCTGTCAACCTTGTTTTAAATGGTTTTGTTTTTAAGCTTTTGGAGGACCAAAAAAGGGGGAATTTTATTGAAAACGCAGATTGAGCAAAACGGCATTGTCATTTTGACAAAGCAAGCTTCGGACAGCCTGGAGGGAAGTGGGTTATGGAATGACGATCTCCGCCCGACGACCATGAAGGAGCATTCGTGGAAAGGTCTGAACTTTGCGACTCTATGGATTGGAATGTGTTTATGTATTCCAGCTTATACGATGGCAAGCGGATTGATTTCTTTAGGAATGAACTGGTGGCAGGCGATTGCAACCATCTTTGTTGGTAACGTAATTGTTCTTATTCCTATTTTATTGAATTCTCATGCTGGGACAAAATACGGGATTCCGTACCCAGTTTTTGCCCGCCTTTGGTTTGGCTCAAAGGGAGCACATATTCCTGCTATGGCAAGAGCCATTGTTGCTGCTGGCTGGTTTGGTATTAATACCTGGATTGGAACCGGCGCTATCGATACCTTATTATCAGCTTCCTTCTCTTTCTGGAACTTTTCGGGACATACAGTCATTGTCTTTGCTCTTTTTTGGATCTTAAATGTAGCAGTTGCTTATAAGGGTCCGCAGGCTATGAAATATTTAAGTTTGATTGCAACTCCTGTCGTTGGGATCTCAGCGATTATTCTCCTCATATGGGCACTCACCAATTCCGGCGGCTGGGGGCCGATTTTATCGACTCCATCTCAATTCCAGACAACCGGTGAATTTTTCAAAGTGTTCTTCCCTGCCGTAACCGGGGTAATTGCCTTCTGGGCTACACTTGCTTTAAACATTCCTGACTTTTGCCGTTACGCAAAAAGCCAAAAGTCGCAAATGGTTGCACAAAGCTTTTCACTCCCACTTACCATGACGATTTTCTCCTTTATTGGAATTGCTGTAACTTCTGCTACTGTGGTCATTTTTGGACAGGCACTTTGGGATCCGGTTGCGCTTCTGGCAAAGTTCCCGCCATTTATCATCTTTTTAGGTACAATCGTGATCGTTATTTCATCTTTAACTATCAATGTTGGAGCAAACGTGGTTGCGCCAGCACGTGCAATCGAAAATTTGAATCCAAGACGAATTACATTTGGACTCGGGGCCCTTATTACTGGTCTATTTGCCATCCTCATGCAGCCGTGGTATATCATGGAGAACTTTGGTAATTACATTTTTGGCTGGCTTGGAACATATGGTGCCTTACTTGGGCCAATCGATGGGATTGCCATAGCTGATTACTGGCTTGTTCGTAAGCGGCAAATGGCTCTTCATGAGCTGTACGATGTAAACGGCCGCTATAGTTATACGGGCGGTTTTAATAAAAATGGGGTTTATGCGCTCATCATCGGAGTTGCCGTCCCGGCTATTGGTCTCATCATACCAGGACTTCATTTCTTATGGGATAATGCATGGACGTTTGGATTGTTTGTTGCGATTATTGCCTACACCTATTTAATGAAGGGCGATCAGAGCGTTCTCCGAAAAGGTGAGTATGAAAAAATGACAAGCTACAAAAATTCAGTTTCAGGGAATCTTGCCGATACATTAGATGGAAGCAATCCAAATGTTGATCTATATTAATATCTGAAATCTGCTTTAACAAAAAGGCTGTGTTAAATAACATTGTTGATTTTTAGCACAATGTTGATTGGAGTGGAAGGCGCGAGACTCCTGCGGGAGAAGCGGGCCAGGTGAGACCCCGCAGGCGCTTTAGCGCCGAGGAGGCTCACCGCCCGCCCCGCGGAAAGCGAAGCGCCTGGAACGGAAATCAACATTCACTTTTAACACAGCCAACAAAAAAAGAAGTTTAAAAGGATTGATAAAGAAGGAAAAAATGAGTGCCAAATTCATATAAAATTTGGCACTCATTTTTTATAGGTAACGGAATCCGTTAATCGATGAAACTCTTCAATTACATGTATGTTATTTGTTCACTGCGCTATCCTTTAGAGCACTCCAGAACCCGACCAGGATGGATGCGATAAGCACAAAAAATGGCGCATAAAAGATCAGGAATTTTTCCAACACCGTTAGTCTCCTCCCTCCTAGGCATGATCATTTCGATCACCTTGTACATAGGCTTTGTTAAACAAGAACAGCCTGAGCAACAGATACAGTGACGGCAATAGCAAGCAAAGTCCGGCGACAAACGCAATGACTAGCGCCGTGGCCATCGCTTTATTTGTGAAGCTGTCATAAATCGTCAGGTATGGATACATTAAATACGGATAATGAGAAATGCCGTAAGCCAAGAAGGCGGACGTAAATTGCCCAATCAATAGCCAAAAGGCGACACCGTAGGCAAGCCGCTTCCAAAGTAAAAACACCGTTCCCGCAAAGAAAATCACCGACAGCGCAAACAGCCACCAGACATCGACTAAGCGTTGGTAATGTTCCGGATTATGTCCCTTCATTTCCACAATGATGCCGGCAGCCGTGATGATTGCCGGCACCGCCCAAACGAGTGCATATTTCCTTAGCAGGCTGACGGCAGCCCGGTCTTTCGCCTTTTGCGCATACCACGTTAAAAACACGGCGGAAATATATAAGACGGATGTCAAACTTAGAACGACAATACTCCATGATAATGGGCTCGTAAACAGCGTCCAATAATCGAGGACAGGTCCCGAATCAACCATGGTGACAAAGCCGCCCTCGGAAATCGTCAAAACAATCGATAAGGAGGCCGGGATAAATAATCCTGTCAATCCGTACAAAATCGTGTAACGTTTATGCTTCAGCCCACCGTATATGGTAAACGCATAATAGGCGCCGCGGATGGCCAGCAAAATGATGGCAATGCTCGCGGGGACAAGCAAGGTTGAGCCATAATAATAGGCTGTTTTCGGAAAAAAACCGACAATCCCGACAAAGAAAAACACTAAAAATACATTCGTCACTTCCCAGACCGGTGATAAATAACGCTGAATCACCTTCGTCAAAATATGCTGTTTACCAGTCACTGTACTAAAGGCGTTAAAGAATCCTGCCCCGAAGTCAATCGATGCAACGATAATATATCCGAAAAGAAACACGCCCAATACCGTAATACCAAGAACCTCCAGCGTCATTTCGCAACACCGCCCCTTTCCGCAGCCCGGTCAGCTAGTTCCTGTTCCACCGGATTCCGGCGGAACATCCGCCATAATACGAAAACACTGCCAATCCCAAGGATGAGATAAAGACCAGCAAACAGCCAGAGCATCGTATCGACATGGCCGCTTGCGGTTGCTGCATCCTTTGTCCGCATAATCCCGCGCAATACCCATGGCTGCCTCCCGACTTCATCGAGCCACCAGCCCGCTTCAATCGCGATAATCGACAAAGGACCACCAAGCACCATAAGCCATCTAAACCATTTTGAAAAAATAAACTGCCATTTACGCCATGTTCCGACAACATACACGAATGATAGGAGAACCATCCACATTCCGATTGTCACCATTAAATCGAACATATAATGGATATAGAGCGGCGGAGTGTCTGCTTCCTTAAATTGGTCTAACCCGATCACTTCAGCATTTGGATTGCTATGGGAAAGGATACTGAGACCAAAGGGAATTTTCAGGGCATATTTCACTTCGCCATCTGCAAGAACACCGTACAAAATCAGCGGCGCCCCCTTCTCTGTTTCAAAATGCCACTCTGCTGCCGCTAATTTTTCCGGCTGATATTCCGCTAAATACTTTCCGGAAAAATCACCGAGGACCGCGGTGGCAATCGAAAAAATCAGCCCGAGCTTCATCGTTAAAAACAGCGCCTTCTTGTGGTACAGATGATTAGAGCCCTTCAGCAGCCGATAAGCGCCGATGGAGGCGAGGACAAACGCCGATGTCATATAGGCTGTGACCACGACATGGGCCACCTTGGTCGGCATCGCCGGGTTAAACATCGCGAGCAGCGGACTTACATTCACCAGCTGCCCGTTAACCAAGTCAAAGCCTTGCGGTGCATTCATGAACGCATTCACAATCGTGATAAACACGGCAGAAAAAGAGGCACCGAGCGCAACCGGAATTAACAGCAGCAAATGCCTTTTCTGGTTCTCAAATCGATCCCAAGTATATATGTAGATGCCTAGAAAGATCGCTTCAAAAAAGAAGGCGAACGTTTCCATAAATAACGGCAGGGCAATTGTATTTCCTGCCAGCTCCATGAAATTTGGCCATAGAAGCGAGAGCTGCAGGCCAATGGCGGTTCCGGTTACCACCCCGACTGCCACGGTAATGACGAAGCCCCGCGTCCACCTGCGCGCCAGTAAAATATAATGTTCGTCATTTTTCTTAATCCCAACCCATTGGGCAATCATTATCATCAGCGGTATGCCCACGCCGATAGTTGCGTAAATAATATGGAAGGATAAGGTTAATTCTGTTAAGACACGGCTAAAAAATAGTGAATCTGCATTTCCCATATATCGGTCCGACCACCTTTCTTACATTTCGGAAGGCATCATTTACCTGCCTTTAGAACCAATTTCATTCAAAAAATCCGGCCAATAATCGATAAGCCGATAATAAAAGCAACAATAAAGGCCAGCCAGATTAACATTCGTTCTTGTTTTTTATAAATAAGGTTTCACTCCTTTTTTGCTCAGTATATCACATACTTCTCAATCCCTATTATTTATTGTTTCCCTTTTTATAACACAAACAAACTCTATAAATTCACAGAAATTACATATTGAAATGATGTGGTGCATAGACAAATCACTATAGACAAATCAAGTTAAAATCCTATCGATATGTGACAGATATGAAAAGAAGAAGAACCCTATACACTGGCTCTTCTTCCTGTTGCTTTCTGAAATACCATTAGGCACCTGCACTATGAAGGACTTTTTGCTGGCTGCTAACTGCTGCTTGAATACGGGTTGTCTCTTGGTCGAGAATGACTTTGATTGTATCAACGATTGATTCTGGATGATCAAGCTCAATCCCCTGCTGATAGGAATCGACGGCCTGCTCCCAGCGCTTCATTTTGCCGGAATCCTGCAAAACAGCAAGCAATTGTTTTTCCAATGGCAGTTTCTGTTCAAGTTCAAAAGCAAGCTCTTTGTCCTTTAAATAGTGTAAATTAATTTCCTCCTGACCGGGAAGCATCGAATGAACAAAGATCGGCAGCCGCTTCTTCAGGGCCTCACTCACGGTGACACCGCCTGGTTTGGTCATAATCGCATCAACCGCTTCATAGATCGTGTTCATTTCGGTCCTTGAGGAAAGATAGGACAATGGTTTAATATGTGCTAAATCCCATGAGCGAATTTCCTCAAATAGTTTCCGATTCTTGCCGCAAAGGATTAAATAATCTATCTGGGTGGAGCGTTTTAACTCATCCGCCAGCTTAGCAATACCGCCCAAACCGCTATTTCCCCCAGCGATTAAAACTTGCGGACGCAGGTTGTCTGTTTTTTTCCTGACGTCGTTCTTGGTAATCCGTTCATGAACAGGAATGCCAGTGACAAACAGCCGTTGTTTTGGAATTTGATACTTCTTAAGCAGGTGTTCCTTTACATGCTGACTTGGAAGAAAATGAACATCGATTCCCTCTCTTCCCCAAATACTATTAATGAAGAAATCGGTATACACGTTAATGACCGGGACGTCACATTTCCCCTTCATTTTTAACTTGCTAAGCAAATTGGAAGGGAAGGCGTGCGTACAAACGATTAAATCCGGTTTTTCCTCAGCCAGCAATTGCTCCATTTTTTTCAAAAACAGCGGCTGATACCATTTAAAGGAATGACCTTTGGCAGGCGGGACGTAAAAAAAGCTTTTATAGGCAAGATTATAGGATTCCGGCGCATAGCGGATCCATTTTAAGTAGCCATTCGTAATCATTTTTTCTAGCGATTTATTGGTATAACTTAATAAGTCAATTTTTTTAAAAATAATATCGTCTGTATGATTTTTTAATAAGTCCATGATTGCCTCAGCGGCTTGGTGATGCCCTGACTGCATTTGTAACAGTGGTAAAAACAGAATCTTTTTCATTTGTTTCATCTCCTGTTCTTTTAGAAATCGTTCCTAGAAATGATGATTTCTACTTCTCAACTGTATCACTATTTTCTGGAAAAACGAGGTTTTTAATTGATTTTTAATCTTGGTTTCAGCGTTTTTTTACAATACAAAAACCCGAACAACAGCTATCGGGTTTTGGTCTCTGTTGGTTTATTCGTTGATTCCGTTTTCTTCCTTTTTATATACTTTATTATAACAAAGAGAATAAAGATTAGGAGTAAAATTATTCCTAAATAAGGGACATAGGCGGGATTAATATTAAATACCTTGCCCGCAAAATATCCTGCCAAAATAAACGGAATGACCCAAAGAAGTGTGCCTATTAGTGAAAAGATAAAAAAGCGCTGAAAGGGAATGTTAGTAATCCCGGCAAAGTATGGACTTATCTGGCGCAGTCCCGGCAGATAAAAACCCAGCAAGATCGTTTTACGGGCATTAGTTGTATATTTAGCGCTTACCTTTTCCAAGCGTTCATTCGTTATTCCAACATACTTGCCGTATTTTTTGATAAATGGGGAGCCTGCATATCGTCCGCAGCTATATGCCGTCAGCATGCCGACAAAGGCGCCTAGGATTGAAGAAATCATCGCTAATTCTAATGAGAGTCTGTGATGGACACTCAGGACGCCGATTAAAAACAGCAGCGATTCTTCGGGGGCAGGAATGCCGACAATCCCGAAGAATAAAAACAGAAAAATAACGGCGTATCCATAGATTTCAATATAATTTACAATTGTATCAACATTCATAATGGCCTCATCTATCTTTTAATGTGATAAACTTAGTTCCCCTATTTTCCTGAAAATAGATTTCCAAGCTCTTAAGCATATAGCCGGGCGCAGACTTGTCGGCACCAAGTGTTTCCCCGCAGTCATGAAGCAATAATATCGAACCTGGTTCTGTTGCTAGCCGTAATTGCTCCGTTAAACCATGTTTTCCCTTTGCTTCTTTCCAATCGCCGAAGATATGCGACCACATGACGATCTTATATCGTTTACTTAGCAGCAGGCTGACAAGATTAAAATGTCCCCATGGCGGCCGGTAAAACATAACCTTCTCGTTCGTACATTCCATGATGGCCTGCTCCGTCATCTGAAGCTGTTTTTTCAATTGAAAGGGTGCGAGAATCCAGCTTGAAATATGTTGATAATGATGGATGCCAATCGTATGGCCCTCCTCATTCATGCGTTTGATGATTTCGGGATACTTTTTCACCTTAGCACCGACCACAAAAAAGCTGGCCTTTACATCGTTCTTTTTTAAAAGATCTAACAGCTGTGGTGTGTATTCCGGATTGGGACCGTCATCAAATGTGATCGCGATTGCTTCTGTGTTCGTCCGCTTGCATATGCCCAGATTGCCAATACGAATAATCACTGTTGGCAATACCGCATAAACAAGAATAAGCATCAATAATAAAATGAAAGCTATGATTACTAGTTTGATCATTTCCTTTTTGGTAAGAACAGCTCTGCCTCTGTTCCTACTCCCTCCGTGCTTCTTATTTTTATTTCCCCCTGGTGCTGCTTGATGATGTTTTTGGCAATCGCCAAGCCGAGCCCGGTTCCGCCAGTCTCCCGGCTTCTCGCCTTATCAACCCGGTAAAAGCGTTCAAAGATATTTTCAAGCTCACCCTCGGGTACACCAATTCCATAATCTTTTACGATAATACTGGTCCCTTTTTCAGAGTCCTCTAAAGAAACGTCTACTTTGTCCATACTGTACTTGATGGCGTTATCGATTAAAATAATAATTGCCTGTTTGAGCTTTACTTCATCCGCGACCACGGTAATGGAGGATTCATTAACATGGAGGTCAATCATCCGCTTATAGGCTGCTTGCAGTTGTTTGCCTATATTCTCGCATAAAGAGACTAAATTGATTTTCTTTGTTTCTAACAGATTTCCCGATTCGGTATCGGCGAGGTCGAGAAACCGTTCGGTCATTTTTTGAATCCTCGTTGCTTCTGAATGAATTGATTCTATCGCATCATGGGCAACCGCTTCATTTTGCAGTCCCCGTCTAAGCAAAAGATCTGCATAGCTTTTAATCACGGTAAGCGGGGTTTTTAATTCATGTGAGGCATCGGAGATAAACTGCCTTTGGTTTTCCAAGTTCCTCTCTAGCCGCCCAATCATGCGATTAAAGGTGACAGCCAATTTCTGCAGTTCGTCCTTTGTTTCAAGTTGAATATCAATTTTTTTCGGAATCCCGCTTTGCTCAATATCCTCCATCGTGTTAATCATATTGGAGATCGGCCTCATAATCAGATTGGAGAGCCACCTGCCGCCAAGCAGTGATAACACCGCGCCTAGGATGGTACAAAAGGCAAGGATCGACAGTAATAAATCCTTTCCTAATTCCAAGCCGGCTAATTTCTTGCCAAACTCTAGCGTGCCGACAACCTGTCCATTTTTCTGGATTGGCACCCTCACAATCGCAATTTGTTCTTCTTTATTCTTTAGTTTTATTGTGAGCCGGTCTGTTCCTTTTTTAGCAGCAAATTCCGCCTTTATTTTCGCTGCCATCGGCGGATCATTGGTTACTTGATTGACAATTTTTGAATCGGGATTGATAACCCGAATATAGGAATGGTTCGCAAGGTATGGGGTTAATTTCTCCTTCGTGTCGGCAGCGGAGGTCTCCTTGTTGAGTTCCTTTATTAACAAACTTGCCTTTTGCAGCAGTTCATCATCCTCCATATTTACGGTAATTTTCATAAAAGAAAAAAAGACCACAGCGTTGACCGCTATTAGCACACAAATGATCCAAGTCGTCGTGATTAGATTGATTTTTGTCGTTATCTTCATTTATTTAATTCTCCCTGACTGTATAACCGATTCCCCTAACAGTCTGAATAATCGTTGGATCTGAGAAGCCTTCTTCAATTTTTTTGCGTAAATGTCTGATAAACACATCAATGACATTTGTTTCCCCTTCATATTCATAGCCCCAAACATGAAAAAGAATATTGTCCCTAGTGACGATTTTATTTTTATTAGTCAGTAAATACACGAGCAAATCAAATTCCTTCGGGGTTAATGTAATCGAGGCCTCACCCCTTGTTACCTCTCTCGTCTCAAGATTGACGGTTAGGTCCCTAATTGTTAATACGGAATCCTCCTCTTGTGATGCCTTAACAGCAATGGAATTCTGCCGAAGACAAGAGCGAATTCTCGCCAATAATTCCTCGATTTCAAATGGCTTGGTGATATAATCATTGGCCCCCTGGTCGAGGCCCGCCACCTTGTCCATCGTCATGTTTCGGGCGGTTAGTAAAATAACAGGGATCAGCGTATTTACTTTGCGTATTCTTCTTAATACCTCAATGCCGTTCATTTCTGGGAGCATGACATCTAATAGGATTAAATCCAGTTTTTCGCTCAAGGCTGATTGCAGCCCCGACTTGCCGTCATAGGCAACCATGACCTCATAGCCTTCATACTCGAGTTCAAGCTTTAAAATCTTGGCAATTTGTTTTTCATCCTCTACTACCAAAATTCGCTGTTTCAAGATTATCGCTCCTTTTTGAATCTCTCTCAAGATGCCCATTCCAACTAGTTTGCGTAAAACGCTCCCCTTCAATGTAGCATTATTTATCCTTAAATTTCTTTTTTTCATAGAAATTTAATCTATTTATCAGAAAAGCGGAAGTGCCCTGGTCAGTGGCGTATGGCCTGGAGCGCTCCAACTGAGATATAGGAAACACGAAGAGCCGGAGGCGATTCGATGTTGACTTATCGTAGGGCGGAGCGTGAAGGACACTAGCCGCTAGGGCGCTGGAGCTAGACAATTCTCAAAGTTGAAAATTTGATATCTGTTAATAAAAACTCCTTCAGCTTTAAGGAAGCGAAGGAGTTTCTTACTGGTGCCGTGGTGCTGTTATTGAATTGGATTTGATGATTCATCAGTTACGAGGTCCTTTAGTGAGTGTCTTCGTGTCGCTAAGGCGAGGTCGGCAAGAAAGTATAACCCTGCCACAGCCCAAATCCACGCCCAAAAAGGCGCGATTGCACCATAGAAAGCAGTAATGGCTGGATGGATCCATCGTACACAAACGATGGCGAGGGCACCCCAGCAAAGAGAAAAAGGCAAACAAATATGACCGTGCAGCTGCATCGGGGTATCGGAGTAATCCCACCACTGGCGGTTGAATAATTTCAGGAGCAAGGCGCCGCTCACATATTCCACAATCGTCGGAATGAAAAAGCATAGCAGGACCACAACCGCCCATTGTGTGTTCGTCGGTATTAAATAGACCAGTAGTATAGGGGCAAAGCCGTACATCGGTTTAAATGGCCCCCACAAAAAATTGGGTTTAAAAAATACCCGTTTTGTGAAGAAGCTGTAGCTGTTTTCGAGCAGCCAGCCCATAAACGAATACAGCGTGAAATAAAAAATGATGGCCGCCGCTCCTTCCACATTAAAAATCCCCGGATTTTGAAACTCAATACCATTCAGCAAGCTAATAATCATGGCTAAACCACCTTTTAATTGATTGGAAAATTTACCATTATAGGTTTAACCGTTCGTTTTCCAGATATACATAAATTCTCCAGAAAAAACACGAATTATAGAGGACCGTGGACTCTGATTGTAATTGGGTACCGGCTATAGGTGTTATTCCGCCAAACCTGGTTGTAATTCCGCTGATTTTATTGGTTATTTCGCCAAACTTCGTAGTTATTTCGCCAACTTTACTGGTTATTTCGCCAAACTTCGGACGTATTTCGCCAACTTTGCGATTTATTTCGCCAAACCTAACAGTTATTTCGCCAAACCTGCTTTTAACACTCATTTTTTCTTTTTTATTTTGAATTAAAAAACAGAAAACACCAATTTGTTCATTGTTAAAATCGTCTGGAGCTGTAAAATTAAAGTAGAAGCATCTCTAGAGGAGGAATGGGAATGGAGCCAACCATTAAAGTAGAAGATGTCAATAAAAGCTATGGTAAAAAGCCCGTTTTGAATGTTGTTAACTTAACAATCCCGAAAGGTCAATTATTCGGCTTAATCGGACCTTCAGGGGCAGGGAAAACCACGCTTGTCAAAATGATTGTCGGCATGGAAAAGGCTGATACCGGATCGATTCAAGTGTTAAATCAAAAAGTGCCAAATCTTGTCCTGCTCCAGGATATCGGTTATATGGCACAATCGGACGCACTCTATGTTGAGTTAACAGGTGAGGAGAATCTGAAGTTTTTTGCTTCACTTTTTGGCTTAAATAAGGAAGCGCAGAAACAGCGGATTGCTTACGTGGCCAACTTAGTAAACCTGACGGACGACCTAAAGAAGCGCGTAGCGGCCTATTCAGGCGGAATGAAACGACGCTTATCCCTGGCAATCGCGCTGATTCAAGATCCGAAAATATTAATTTTAGATGAACCGACTGTGGGAATTGACCCCGAATTAAAATTGTCGATTTGGAAAGAGTTTTTACGATTGAAAAATGAAGAAGGAAAAACGATTATCGTGACCACACACGTGATGGATGAGGCTGTGAAATGTGATTATGTCGCCATGGTCCGCGATGGCCGCATTTTAACCAGCGGTTCACCAAGTGAGTTAAAAGCGTTATACGAAACAGACGATTTTGATGAGGTATTCCTGAAAGCAGGGGTGAAACAATCATGAGGGTCTTAGCGTTAATCAAAAGAATCTGTCAGCAAATGTTCCGCGACAAACGCACCTTAGCCTTATTATTCGTCGCACCCCTATTAATATTAACCTTGATGTTCTTTCTATTTAACGGCAACACAGTGGATCCTAAATTAGGAGTCTTAAAGGTTGAAAGCGGCCTAGTAGATGCATTTAAAAAGGCAGACATAAAGGTAAAACAATATGAGGCCGTTACTAAGGATACAGTGGTGGATGACGACCTTGACGGCTTGCTGCAACAGGATAATGGAAAACTAAAGCTGATATTACGGAATGACGACCCTTCAAAAGCGAAAGTGCTGCAAATGAAGGTCAATCAGGTGGTTGCTGCCGAGTTCCAATTCAAAATGATGATGAAAAGTTCTGGAACAGCTCCAGCTATAACACCAAAAAGTATCGATGTAAACTATGTTTACGGCAATGCGGATACTGTCTTTTTTGATGTCTTAAGTCCAATTTTAGTAGGTTTCTTCGTCTTCTTCTTTGTGTTTATTATTTCAGGGATTGGCCTATTACGTGAGCGGACGACCGGCACATTGGAGCGGTTATTGTCGACACCGATTCGAAGGGTGGAAATTGTTACAGCCTACTTGGTCGGTTATGGAATATTTGCAGTCATTCAAACGATGATTGTCGTCTTTTATGCGATCAATGTATTAGATATAGTCCTCGCCGGCTCGATTTGGAATGTGCTATTGATTAACTTGCTGCTCGCTTTGGTGGCACTCTCTTTAGGGATTCTGTTATCGACCTTTGCGGCTTCAGAATTTCAAATGATCCAATTTATCCCGATAGCCGTTATTCCACAAGTATTTTTTGCCGGGATTTTCCCGCTCGAAGGGATGGCCAACTGGTTACAAGCGGTCGCGAAAATTATCCCCATGTATTATGCAGGGGATGCCTTAAAGGGCGTCATGTATAAAGGAGCCAGCATTAGCGAAATCAGCTGCGATCTCCTCGCCTTAGTTATTTTCGCAGCCATTTTCATTGTGCTTAATATCTTGGCCTTGAAAAAATATCGAAAATTATAATCGTAAGTGAAGCCAAGGGATAAGAAATCCTTTGGCTTTTTTATTTGGCATGTCTATATTATAAAAAACATATTTACCCCTTGATTATTAAAGTGAATTCAATTAATATCTAATTAGATAGATTTAAAAGTAGGTGAGTTAACAAATGCAGTTAAGCAAAATTGTTGAATTTCATAAAGCATTAGGTGATCTAACACGGATTCGTATCATTGCCTTGCTAAAGCAAGGTCCTTTGAATGGGCAAGCGATTGCTGAGACGTTAGGGCTTAAGCCGCCAACGATTACCCACCATATGACGAAGCTGCGTGAGGTTGGACTTATTAAAGAACGCCGTGATAAAAATACAATCTATTTTTCTCTTAATACAAAAATATTGGAAATGAGTGCTAAGGGCGTTTTATCTGTTGGAACAGGTGGTGATGCAAAAATGGAAATGTCGGTTACTGAAGAGGAACGTTCGGCTATTATCAATAATTTCTTCACAAAAGATGGGAAACTGAAAAACTACCCTGCACAAAGAAAGAAAAAGCTTGTTGTACTAGCGCATATCATCAAAGGATTAGAATTTGGAAAAGTATATCAAGAGAAAGAGATCAATGAATATTTAAAGCACTATCATGAGGATTATGCAACATTAAGACGCGAACTTATTATGTGCCAATATATGTACCGTGAAAACAATAAATATGAGTTAAATCCAGTTGAGTTATGGTGGTTGAGTTAAAGGGTGTTGGCCGGCACCCGTATTTTTTTGCCCAGCTAATTAGATGTATATGAAATTAGATATATATAAAAGAAGGTGATTGATATGGGTATATCATTCTTAAAGGAAGAAAAACAATATCGGAGGTTATTTCTAGCAGGGATTGTGAATGGGATTGGCGACCGCTTTAGTTCAGTAGCTGTGTTAGCAATGCTTCTGCATGTAACAGGGTCAGGCTTGGCGGTGGGAACGACACTAGCCATTCGGCTGGTGCCCTCATTATTTTTTGGACCAATGGTAGGAAGGCTGGTAGATCGATTTTCCCGAAAAACAATATTAGTCACAACTGACCTCATTAGAGTTGCGGTAGCCTTATCTTTCCTTTTCGTTCACAGTAAGGAGGATCTCTGGATTGTCTATTGTAGTTCGTTTATTTTGGCTTCAGGAGAAGCTATTTATGGACCGGCTAGAAAATCGGGCATAGCTGGGCTCGTGAGCAAAGAGCACCTTGTTAAAGTGAATAGTTTGGAGCAAGTAATGGTCGGGATTGTTTTAATCATCGGTGCCATTTCAGGTGGAATTGTTTCATCTATTTTTGGGGCTGGTGTGACATTTTGGTTAAATGCAGTTTCATTTTTAGGAGCTGGAGCCATCATCTCGACTATTACATTTCCCCCCAAAAAAAACATGGAAAAAGCAGTTGAGTCCAATAAAGAAAATCCTATCTCAACCTTCAAAAAGGTAATCTTGATGTCTGTTCCGGTTCAAATTCTCCTTTTATGTGAGATATTAATTGCTTCTATGAATGGGATTGATAATGTTCTAATCAGCGTGTATGCGATTAATGAGTTTCAGCTTGGAGATGTTGGGGTAGGTCTTTTTTATGGTGCATTAGGGATTGGTTTAATGTTAAGCTTTTCTGTTGCCAATCAACTACGAAAAAATTTCCTTGTTACAGGTTTATTATGTCTATTACTTGAAGGGATATTTCTAGTCTTATTAAGCCGCACACATTTAATGGTTTTCGCCCTTTTAATATTTTGTGGTGCTGCGTTTATGTCCGGGATTGGAAATGCGTGCTTTGATACCACTCTCATGAAGGAAATCCCTGAGGAGCATCATGGAACCATGTTTGGGCTGCTGGCAACAATCTCAAACACTATTTTGGGAATGTCTATGTTTATATCCGGATCCGCACTACAATACCTTACACCCCGTTCCTTAGGTCTAATTGGAGGTATTGCCTATATACTTGTTGCCGTTTTCCTAATGGTAACCATATTAACCAAATCATATCGGAAGAGAGGTACTATTTGAATAGTACCTTGACTCTTGGTTATTGGTTGTATTATTCTCCTGTTTCACTAAAACGTTTGATTCTATCTCCAATCTCATCACGGACACGCTGAAAGAAGGCCCATTTTTCTTCATCTGTTCCTTGTGCTTTTGCTGGGTCATCAAATCCCCAATGCACTCGTTTTACTTTTGGCGGGGTCATTGGACATTTGTCAGCAGCGTCCCCACATAGCGTAACAACTAAATCTGCATCGTTTAAATATACAGGATCAATAATATCAGAAGTATGATTTGTAATATCGATTCCAGCTTCTTTCATCGCTTTTATAGCATTTGGGTTCAACCCGTGTGCTTCAATACCAGCACTGCGTACTTCCCACTGATCGTTTAAATATTTCTTTGCCCAACCTTCTGCCATTTGGCTGCGACATGAGTTTCCAGTACATAGGAAATAAATTGTTTTTTTAGACATGTTGCTCGCTCCTTTTTGTAGCCGATAGGAAAGTATAACATTCCTATCAGTCATAAGTGCAACTACGCCTTTGTCTTCGCCCTAACGGGGTCGCCAATCGGCAAGTTTTCTTTATCGTCTAGTAATTTATAAATGATTGCTGCGCACATGGCTCCTAATATAGTCGCGATAATATACACCCATAAATATTGAAGTGTTCCTGATACAATCGCAGGACCAATCGATCTTGCTGGATTCATCGATGCACCACTAATTGGTCCACCAAACATCGCTTCTAATCCCACTGTTGCACCAATTGCTATTCCTGCAAAGGATTTTGCTGCTTTACCATGAACAGCTGCTCCAAAAATAACAAACATTAAGAAAAATGTAAGGATGAATTCTAAAACAAACGATTGTGCCCATGTACCATTTGGCAGCGTAGCACCTAAAGACGCTACATTTCCAAATAATGAAAATAAGGTGAGACTAGCTGCAATCCCTGCAATATTTTGTGTAACAATATAATACACGGCTTCCTTTTTAGTTATATCCTTATGAATTAAAAATCCTATGGTAACTGCAGGATTAAAATGTGCACCTGAGATGTGACCAAACGTGTAAATTAATGCCATCACGACCAATCCAAATGTAGTCGCAACACCCACATGTGTTAAACTTTTTGTCATCGTATCGATTACGACTGCGCCTGTCCCGGCAAAAACGAGAAAATAGGTTCCTAAAAATTCACTGATGATCTTTTCTTTCATTGTTTTAATCCCCTTGATGATGAAATTCTTGACGTAAAACAGGGTCGTACATCTTGACTAAAAAAGTATTACAAGCGTTTAACAGTCGCACCGTATGAATGAAATCTCATCCAAATGGTCAATAATGGCCTGAATATACGGTTGTTGCAATTCATTTAATCGATAATGCTTCCATGTTCCTGCTGGTCTTTCGACAATAATTCCAGCTTCTTTTAACTTTTTCAATTGTTGACTGACAGCAGGTTGAGAAATATTTAAAACATCAACAAAATCACAAGCACATATTTCCCCTTTTTTAAGATAAGCCAACAGCTTTAAACGATTAGGATCACTCACAGCTTTTAACTGTTTCGCCATTAATTCAATATTCTTCAAATAAGATTTCCTCCTTACTATATAATAATTTACTTATATAATATTCCACTTATATATTGATTACAAGTTGTATTATATTTATTTTTTGTAAATCATTTGTTGCTTTGAAATAAAGTTTGATCAATCAAACCTCACAAGCCAGCATTTTATGATAAATAAAAAGAATCCATTTTAAAAAGATATTGATCAAAATGGATTCTTCTCTAGCTAATTAAAGTTTCGGTTTTATAAAAAAATTTGATCATTTTCTACCTGTGTTTCTCCACAATCGCGCCCGATTATGGAAATAGTATCAATTTGATTTAAGAAATTAATAAAACCCATCTCAGAGTCTATGATACACCAATCAACTTCCCCATTTTTCCCACAGTCATTCCAGTTGCTTGAGTGAAACATTTACCCGACCAAATGAAATTGATTTAGCACAATATTGGAATAGCTCAACATAAGAATTTATTAAAAGTCTATCAAGATATGAGGTAAATGTTGAAGTATCTCCATCTATCGTTCAAAGAATAAAGTCACCGGACGCTTTGTACAAATATTTAAAATTGATTCTCCCTTAGAAAATGGATGGATTCCATAAATATTACTTAAACAAGGAGCAAGCGCCCGATTAGCGGCATATGGACTGGAGCTCTTTGACTGAGATAAAGGAAACACGATGAATGTTTGCGATCCGATATTGACTTATCCTAGGGAAAGGGCGAAGTACACAAGCCGTTTGGCTGCTTGCGCTAGACAGGTATCAATATTCAATGTTATAAATTCTGATGTGATAAAAAAATCTCCCTATGCAGGAGATTCCTTAATTGACAATATTTTTAGATATGGCAGTTCATTTTCTGAATTATTCAACTACCCATAAAACAAATAGTGAATCACATTACTGGAGGCTTACTAAAAAGGTGTATAGGATAGACTTGCGCTAAATGAGAGTTGGGTGATATCAGCTGCTGAGGGATCCGTTGAGCTAAGCGTTCTTACACGAATACCAATACGATCACCCGCAGCGACTACTAATGATCCAACATTAATATTCGTTGCGGTACGGAAAGTACCAGGTGTAATGACCGTATTCGGAAATCCGAATCTAACCGAACTAGTCAGCGGAGTTGTCACGTAAGGTGAAGAAGGATGATCAATCCCATTATTAGGAACTGACGGTGCGCGGAATACTGTAAAATCATATTGAATACCGAGAGTATTTATAGAAACCGCTGAAGCAACCAATAAATCTACACTTATTTGTAAATCTTGAACGGTACCCGCAAAAGGAATTGGGAAAGCAAAGCCTCCTGCTTCGGGTGGCATAGTTGATTCTCCAGAACCGTCAATAACTTCAACCGTGTGATTACCAAAACCCATTAAAATTGGAGCAGCTGATACTACTGTTGCACCACTCATGATGATACCCGTTGAAAATGGAATTATTCCTCCAGCTCCTGTTGCTCCTTGAGGACCTTGTGTGCCTTGAGTACCAGTTGCTCCTTGTGGTCCTTGAACCCCTTGTGCACCTGTTGCTCCTTGTGGTCCTTGTGTCCCTTGTGCACCTGCTTCTCCTTGTGGTCCTTGTGTCCCTTGTGGTCCTTGTGTCCCTTGTGGTCCTGCTTCTCCTTGTGGTCCTTGAACCCCTTGTGCACCTGTTGCTCCTTGTGTTCCTTGTGTCCCTTGTAGTCCTGCTTCTCCTTGTGGTCCTTGAACCCCTTGTGCACCTGTTGCTCCTTGTGGTCCTTGAGTCCCTTGTGCACCTGCTTCTCCTTGTGGTCCTT